>NZ_JAFCLR010000026.1:0-107931 GCF_018131065.1 Bradyrhizobium sp. AUGA SZCCT0431
CTCGTGTGCATTTTGTTTTGTGCAAACCGCACACGGGACCGCGGGTGCAGCGCGCACCCGGTCTTCCCTGCGCCCTCATTTTCGAGGGCAAGGAGATTTCTGGCAAAGCTCGGGCGCAATGCGTCGCGAGATCGCGGCCACATATTCAGTGTCATGCCCGGCCTTGACCGGGCGACCCAGTATTCCAGAGGCGCCAATGATAAAACCGAGAGGCCGCGGCGTACTGGATCCCCGCATCCGCGGGGATGACAGTCGAATGCGGGGCCGCGCCTTCGCCCTGACCGCCCCCAAAATCACTCAAAATCGACGCTGGCGCCGATGGTTAATCGCGTCTTAACCTCGCCGTATCTATGGTGGTTTGATCCGCTTCCGGTCGCTCCGTCCGTCCCCCGACCGCAATTGAAAGTGCTGGCGTTTTAGACATGGCAATGACCGCCTCTTCCGGCGTGGCGCAGGGCGCCGGCAGTGTCCCCGCTGCCGGTCAGGCCGAGCGTTCGCCGTTTCTGCGGACCGCTGAGCTCCTGGCTCCCTATCAACCCGGTAAGCCGTTGATTGCGTTATCGTTAGGCGAACCGCAGCATCCTGTCCCGACCTTTGTCGGGCCGGTGCTGGCCAAGCACATCGCCGATTTCGGCCGCTACCCGATCGCCAAGGGCATCGAGCCGTTCCGCCGGGCGGTCGCGAACTGGCTCTCGGCCCGGTTCCAACTGCCCCGGGCAATGGATCCCGAGAGCGAAATTCTGGTCCTGAACGGCAGCCGCGAAGGGCTGTTCTTCGCCGCGATCATGGCGGCGCGCTATGTCGGCCCGCGCAAGGGCAGGCCGGCGATCCTGATGCCGAACCCGTTCTATCCGGCCTATGGCGCCGGCGCGCGCGCCGCCAATTGCGAACCGATCTATCTGCCGACCACGCTCGCCAACGGCTTCCTGCCGGATCTCGATGCGCTCGACGAGGCGACGCTGGCGCGCACCGTCGCGATGTACATCGCCTCGCCGGCCAATCCGCAAGGGTCCGTCGCCTCGCGCGACTACTTCACCCGTCTGACGCAACTCGCCGATCGCTACGGCTTCATGATCCTGAGCGACGAGTGCTATTCGGAAATCTACACCAAACAGGCGCCGGGCAGCGTGCTCGAATGCGCAGGATCCGATTTCAGCAACGTCGTGGCGTTTCAATCGCTGTCGAAGCGCTCGAACCTGCCGGGCATGCGCGTCGGCTTCGCGGCCGGCGACAAGAAATTTCTCAGCGTCTTTCACGAACTGCGCAATGTCGCCGCCCCGCAGGTGCCGGTGCCGCTGCAGCAGGTCGCGGTCGCCGCCTATAGCGACGAGGCGCATGTCGAGGAAAATCGCCGGCTCTATCGCATCAAGTTCGATCTCGCCGATCAGATCCTCGGCAATCGCTACGGCTATACCAGGCCCGCCGGCGGCTTTTGCGTCTGGCTCGATGTGTCGGACCGTGGCGGCGACGAGGCTGCAACGGTGCAGCTCTATCGCGATGCCGGCGTGCGCGTGATCCCCGGAACCTATCTGTCGCGTCCGCAAAACGACGGCAGCAATCCCGGCGCCGGCTATATCCGCCTGGCGCTGGTATCGGACAGTGAATCAACGGCCGAGGCGTTGCACCGCCTGGTCGAAACCTTGGCTTAATCGCAGGGCCCCATGAGCATGCCAGCGATCGAACGTGTCATTCCTCTGGTCGGCCATCTGCCGGCCTCGATCCGCGACGCGCTGGCGCGGCGCCTGCGGGAGGTCGCAGGCCTGTGCCTGATCGCGATCTCCGGCGTCGCCGCCGCCGCGCTGATGACGTGGTCGGTGCAGGATCCAAGTTTGAGCCACGCAACCTCGCGTGCGATCCGCAACGTTCTCGGATATCCCGGCGCGATCGGCGCCGATCTGTTGATGCAGATTCTCGGCCTTGGCGCGATCATGCTGATCCTGCCCGTCGCGGTGTGGGGCTGGCGCATGCTGACCCATCGCACCTTCGACCGCGAAGCGTTGCGCCTTGCCTGCTGGATCCTCTGCACCATCATTGCGGCAGGCTTTGCCAGCTGCTGGCCGCATGGCGGCGCATGGCCGTTGCCGACCGGGCTAGGCGGCGTCGTCGGCGATGCGCTGGTGCGCGCGCCGGCCGTAATCTTCGGGCCCGCCGGCTTCATCTACCGGCTGGTGCTGGGCATCATCCTGTTCGCGGCGATGTGCGCCACCTTCCTGTTTGCGAGTGGCTGGGGTTCGCGTCCGCGCGACGACGAAGAGCTGACACCGATCGAGGACGATGACGCGCCGTTCGAGGAAGAAGAGCGCGATCGCAGCTCGGTCTCGCTCGGCTGGGTCTATCATGCCCTGATGAGCGCCAAGGCCCGGCTTGGCTGGCTGATGTCCACGGCCTACCGTTCGCTGGTCGCAAGCGCGCCGCAGCCCCGCACCGCCTCGTTCGAGCGGCAGGAGCCCAGTCTCGGTGGCCGCCCGGCGCCATCGATTGCCCCGCAGGCCGAGGAAGATTACGGCCACGAGGAAGAGGAAGAAGACGAGGAAGAGGAAGCCCCCGTCGCCCGCGCCCCGCGCAAGAAGGCGGCGCCAAAGGCATCGCCGCGGAAATCCGACAAGTTCGAACTGCCCGCGGTCTCGATGCTCACGGCACCAAAAGCATCCGATCGCCAGCCACTCAGCAAGAGCGAACTGGAAGCCAATTCGCGCGCGCTGGAAGGCGTGCTCGGCGACTTCGGCGTCCGCGGCGAGATCGTCAAGGCCAATCCCGGCCCTGTCGTAACGCTGTACGAACTCGAGCCCGCGCCCGGCATCAAATCCTCGCGCGTCATCGGCCTCGCCGACGACATCGCCCGCTCGATGAGCGCGCTATCGGCGCGCGTCGCCGTGGTTGCCGGCCGCAACGCCATCGGCATCGAATTGCCGAACGCGCACCGCGAAAAGGTCTATTTGCGCGAGCTGCTGTCGCTGAAGGACGAGTCGCACGCCAAACTGCCGCTCTGCCTTGGCAAGAATATCGGCGGCGAATCCATCATCATCGACCTGGCGCGCACGCCGCATATGCTGATCGCCGGCACCACCGGCTCCGGCAAATCGGTCGCCATCAACACCATGATCCTCAGCCTGGTCTACCGGCTGCGGCCCGATCAGTGCCGGCTGATCATGGTCGATCCCAAGATGCTCGAACTCTCCGTCTATGACGGCATCCCGCATCTGCTGACGCCCGTCGTGACCGACCCGAAGAAAGCCGTGGTCGCGCTGAAATGGGCGGTGCGCGAGATGGAAGAGCGCTACAAGAAGATGTCCAAGCTCGGCGTCCGCAACATCGACGGCTACAACCAGCGTCTCGTCGAAGCCAAGGGCAAGGGCGAGGACCTGACGCGCACCGTGCACACCGGCTTCGACAAGGAAACCGGCAAGGCGATCTACGAGGACGAAAAGCTCGACCTCGAACCGCTGCCCTACATCGTCATCATCGTCGACGAAATGGCCGACCTGATGATGGTGGCCGGCAAGGACATCGAAGGCGCGGTGCAGCGGCTGGCGCAGATGGCGCGCGCCGCGGGCCTGCACGTGATCCTCGCCACGCAGCGTCCGTCGGTCGACGTCATCACCGGCACCATCAAGGCGAACTTCCCGACCCGCATCGCGTTTCAGGTCACGTCGAAAATCGACAGCCGCACCATTCTCGGCGAAATGGGCGCCGAGCAACTGCTCGGCCAGGGCGACATGCTCTATATGGCCGGCGGCGGCCGCATCAGCCGCGTGCACGGCCCGTTCGCCTCCGACGAGGAAGTCGAAAAGGTGGTGCGCCATCTCAAGACGCAGGGCCAGCCTGAATATCTCGAAGCCGTTACGGCGGAAGAACCTGCCGAGGGCGAGGACGGCGCCGTGTTCGATTCCACCGGGATGGGCGGCGACGGCGGCGGCGACCTGTTCCAGCAGGCCGTGGCGATCGTCAAGCGCGACCGCAAGGCCTCGACCTCCTACATTCAACGCCGGCTGCAAATCGGCTACAACCGCGCGGCGTCATTGATGGAGCGGATGGAACTCGAAGGCATCGTCGGCCAGGCCAACCACGCCGGCAAACGCGAAATTCTGGTCGAGGAAGAAGAGAGCGGTTTCTAGAGCGATTTCAAGCGAGTGGGCCCACCAACGAACTGAATTTGGCGTAATAATTCTCACGGAAAAACGATATCTCCTTTGGTCGAAAGCGCGATAAACCACCGGCAGTGGGACGATCCGTTGAATAGAGATTCGAAATATCTGATGACACACTACTTTACCCATCGCGGCGTCCGTTCCGGACTGGCGCTTGTGATCGCCATGTCCGTTGCCGGCGCAGCGACATCAGGCTTTTCGCAGAACGTTCCGGTTCCAAAGCCCGCACCCAAGGCCCGCGACGGCGGCGTGCAGATGAGCGCGCAGGATTCGCAAAAAGGTCCGGCGACGACAGGTGCGACCCAGGCGCCGCCAAAGACAGGGACGACCCAGGCGCCGCCGAACCCGGTGATTCCCGATCCAAATCGCAATGTGCCCGCCAATATTTTCGCGACCTTCGATGCCAACCAGAAGGCGCAGGCCGCCAAGGTGAGTTCGTATCTGTCGTCGCTGCAGACGCTGGTCGGAAATTTCGTCCAGGTCGGGCCGGACGGCAGCAAGACCAAGGGCGACTTCGTGATCCAGAAGCCGGGCAAGGTGCGCTTCGAATATGACGCGCCGAGCCAGATCGCGATCGTCGCCGACGGATCCTCGCTCGCCGTGCGCGACAAGAAGCTCGCGACCCAGGACATCTATCCGTTGTCGCAGACGCCGCTCCGGTTCCTGCTGTCGGACCGTATCGATCTGTTGAAGGATACCAACGTCGTCAGCGTCACCGCCGATGACGTCTTTATCAGTGTCACCATCGAGGAGAAGCAGGCGCTGATCGGCACCAGCCGGTTGATGCTGATGGTCGGCACCAAGGACGGCCAGCTCAAGCAATGGACCGTGACCGACCCGCAGGGTTACGACACCACGGTCGCGGTCTATAATCTGGATACGTCGAAGAAAGTCGATCCCGGCCTGTTCAAGATCGATTTCACCAATTATTCGGTGCCACCAGGCTGAACATTCTTGATTAGGGGCGAAGGACGTGCGTCATCAACCGCACGTCTTTTTCATTTCGGGCCCGCATGCGTTTTTCCCTGACAACGTGGAATATCAACTCGGTGCGCCTGCGCATCGACATCGTCGCCAAATTCCTCAAATCGGTACGGCCTGATGTCCTCTGCCTGCAGGAGACCAAATGCATCGACGATGCCTTCCCGCTGAAGCGCTTCAAGCGCCTCGGCTATGAGCATGTCGCGCTGAACGGGCAGAAGGGCTATCACGGCGTCGCCATCGTCTCGAAACTGCCGTTCGAGACCAAGGATATCCGCACCTTCTGCGACAACATCGATTCGCGGCACATCTCGGTGGCGTTCGGCGAAAAAGCCCAGCTCGCAAAGCCGCTGGTGCTGCATAATTTCTACGTCCCGGCCGGCGGCGACATCCCCGATCCCGCGCTCAATCCGAAGTTCGATCACAAGCTGAAATTTCTCGACGAGATGAAAGCCTGCGAACCGCTGCATCCGCGCGGCGACGACCGGCATATCCTGGTCGGCGACCTCAACGTGGCGCCGCATGAGAACGACGTGTGGTCGCACAAGCAGCTGTTGAAGGTGGTCTCGCACACCCCGATCGAATGCGAAAAGCTGCTGGCGGCGCAGGCCCATGGCGAATGGTTCGACGTCGCGCGCGAGCGCATCCCGATGTCGGAGAAGGTCTACACGTGGTGGAGCTACCGCGCCGCCGACTGGACCGTCGGCGACCGCGGCCGCAGGCTCGACCACATCTGGGTTTCGCGGGCGCTGAAGGATGGCGTCAGCGATTTCCGCATCACCCGCGACGCCCGCGGCTGGGAGCGGCCGTCGGATCACGTGCCGGTTACGGTGACGCTGGAGGTGTGATTGCGATCAGGTGCTGAGTTTGGCGCCGGCCATCAGAATATCGCTGGCAAGCTGGCTGGTGCGGGTGGCGAGTTCGTCGCGCAGCGCCCGCGCCGCCGCAGGGTCGCTCTCGAGCACGCGCTGAAACAGGCTGCGCGACACCCGGATCACGGTGGAATTTTCGATCGCGATCGCGCTCGACGGCCGCTTCATCGCCACGATCAGCGCCAGCTCACCGATCAGGGCGCCGGCGCCTGCGATGATTTCAGCGCCGCCATCCTCGACCCGGAACGCGCCGCGCTGCACGATATAGCCGGCGTCCGCCTCGTCGCCGGCGTTGAACAATTGGTCGCCGCGGCCGAACTCGCGCTGCTCCGAGCCGATCGCCAGCATGCGCAGCGCCGTCGTTCCCAACAGGCGCAGTGTCGGGACGCGCTCGAGCAGAGCTACATCATCTTCGATCGACATACGGAACCGGTGATGCCCAAAGAGGTACGATTCGTGGGCCGAATCGTATCACGGCACCAGCTTGTAGCCACCGGCTTCCGTCACCAGGATCTCCGGATTGGCGGCATCTTTCTCGATCTTCTGCCGCAGCCGGTAGATGTGGGTTTCCAGGGTGTGGGTGGTGACACCAGAATTATAGCCCCAGACTTCCTGCAGCAGCGTCTCGCGCGACACCGGCATCTGGCCGGCCCGGTACAGGAAGCGCAGGATCGCGGTTTCCTTCTCGGTCAGCCGCACCTTCCGGGCGTTGGCGCCGGTCAGCATCTTGGAGCCGGGCCGGAAGCTGTAGGGGCCGACCGAGAACACCGCGTCCTCGCTGGCCTCGTGCTGGCGCAGTTGCGCCCGGATCCGGGCCAGCAGCACGGCGAACCGGAACGGCTTGGCGACGTAGTCATTGGCGCCGGATTCGAGGCCGAGAATGGTATCCGAATCGGTGTCGTGGCCGGTCAGCATGATGATCGGCGCCTTGAAGCCCCCCTTGCGCAGGGAGCGGACCACTTCGCGGCCGTCGGTATCGGGCAGGCCGACATCCATCAGCACCAGATCGGGGGAATTGGCCTTGGCGGCGCTGGCGCCCTTGGCGCCGGTATCGACCGCGGAGGCTTCGAACTCCTCATGCAGTGATAATTGCTCGACCAGCGTGTCGCGCAGATCGGTATCGTCATCCACGATCAGGATCTTGCGGGCATTGGCCATAGGTACGATCCTCTAGAGGCAGGCGGCGGACACAAGTGGGAGCGTCTCAAGCCGGTCTTGGTCGGTTGGTCGATGACGAAACTGGTTCGCGGGCGAACCTCGGCCATCGGGTACGGAATCAGGTAGGAGATTGTTACAATTTCACAAGGCGAACCGCAGTGTATCCCATATTCGGGGGGCTGTTGGATGAATGTCCTGTAATGGGCGTCAAATAGAGCAATTGCGGCCGGGGAGGCAACCCCAGGATCTGGACGTTTGGCATGGGAAGCACCAATTTTTCAATCACTTATGAGACAGAAGCGCGTGATCGGCCGCTCTCGGCGATCAGGGTTCACCGCGCCGCCGGCGACCCGCGCCGGGGCTGGCTGACGGCGGACGGCTGGACCGTCCCGGTGGCACTTGGTCGCGGCGGCATCCTCGCCAACAAGCGCGAAGGCGACGGCGGCACCCCGCGGGGCACCTACCGGCCACTGCAATTATGGTGGCGCGCCGACCGCCACTCGCGCCCGCCAACCTTTCTGCCGGTCCGGCCAATCCGGCCCGAGGACGGCTGGTGCGAAGACCCGAAGGACCGTCACTACAACCAGCCGATACGGCTGATGCGTGACCAGACCGGCGACCGCCTCACACGCGACGATCACCTCTACGACTTCATCGTCGAGATCGATCACAACAGCGCGCCGCGTATTGCCGGCCGCGGCAGCGCGGTGTTCCTGCATCTGGCACGCACGAATTTTTCCGCCACAGCAGGCTGCGTTTCGATGACAAAATCTGCGATGCTGCGGTTGCTGCGGCGGATGGGGCCGCAAACCAAAATTATTATTGGATGAACTTCATTTCAGGATGCGGGGATTATGCAGGACAGACATCAGATTGCGTCGGCATCGCAGACGTTGCACGACCATTGGCGCGCCGGCACCAAGCTTGACGTGCTCGACAACTGGCTGCGGCCACAGGACCGCATCGAGGCGTATGCGATCCAGGCCGCGATCGAAAGATTTTCGACGACCCATCTGTTCGGCTGGAAGATCGCAGCAACCAGCGAGGCCGGGCAGAAACACATCAATGTCGGCGGTCCGATGGCCGGGCGCATTCTGGCCGAGACCGTGATCCCTGACGGCGGCACGGCTTCGATGGCCGGCAACGAAATGCGCGTTGCCGAGCCGGAATTCGCGTTTCGCATGCGCACGGATCTACCGTCGCGATCGACGCCCTACACGGTGAGCCAGGTGCTCGATGCCGTCGACACGCTGCATCCGGCGATCGAGATTCCGGATTCGCGCTTTTCGGATTTCGTCAGCGCCGGCGACGCCCAGATCATCGCCGACAACGCCTGCGCGCATCTGTTCGTGCTCGGCCCGGCCACGACGGCGGACTGGCGCGCGCGCGATCTGGTCGAGGAGAGACCTGTCACCACGCTACGCGGCCAGCAATTCGTCGGTCATGGCAAGAACGTGCTCGGCGATCCCCGGCTGGCGCTGACCTGGCTCGCCAACGAATTGCGCCAGCTCGGCGTAACACTGAAGGCGGGCCGGGTCGTCACCACAGGCACCTGCCATCCGCCGCTGCCGATCCAGGCTGGCGATTTCTGTGCGGTTGATTTTGGAGTGCTGGGGAAAGTGTCGGTGGGGTTCGAGTAGGCGGCTTCACACTCGGTGTCGTCCGGCGAAGGCCGGGACCCATAACCACCAACGCTGGTTGTCGAAAGAGGGCGTCTACCTAACTGCTCAACCGAGAAGCCGCGGCGTATGGGTCCCGGCCTTCGCCGGGACGACTAGTCAGCGATGCCCGAAAATCGCGGAGCCGACGCGGATATGCGTGGCGCCGAACTGGATCGCGATCGCAAAATCGGCGCTCATGCCCATCGACAGATTCTTCAAGCCGTTGCGCGCGGCGATCTTTGCGGTCAACGCGAAATGCGGTGCCGGTGCCTGGTCGACCGGTGGAATGCACATCAATCCGGAAATCAGCAGGCCATATTTCTCCCGGCAGCCCGTGATGAACGCATCGGCCTCGCCAGGCGCGACGCCGGCCTTCTGCGGCTCCTCGCCAGTGTTGAGCTGAACGAACAATTCCGGCTGCTTTTTTTGGGAATTGATTTCCTTGGCTAACGCTTCGCAAATGCTCGGGCGGTCGACAGAATGAATGGCATCGAACAGCGCCACGGCCTCTTTCGCCTTGTTGGATTGCAGCGGCCCGATCAGATGCAGCGCCAGCCCCTGGTAAGCGGACATTAACCCAGGCCATTTCGCCTTGGCTTCCTGCACGCGATTCTCGCCGAATACGCGCTGTCCGGCGTCGATAATGGGCGAAATCGCCGACGCGTCGAACGTTTTGGACACCGCGATCAATTGTACCGTCGCACGATCACGGCGCGCTTCCTTGCAAGCGCGCGCGATGTCCTGCTCCACGGTAACAAGACCGCCAGGTAAAGGTTCTGTTAGCGAGCTGGTCGTCGGAGGTGTCATGTCGATTGTGGCTCGTACCTTTACAGGATTTCCTTGGATTTTACCAAGTTCGGGAAGGGCTTTTTGAATCCTTCGCTTTACCCTGCCACGCGGGGTGGGGAACAGCATGTTTGCCGTTATTTTCAACCGCAACAGAGTGAAACTCAAGAAGCTTCTGGGGATCCGGACGCGGCTGGTGCTGCTGGCGTTGATCCTGGTGGCGCCCTTGATGCTGGAACGCGTCCGTTCGCTCGAACATACCCGCTCCAAGCAAATCGCCCTTGCTACCGAAGAATTCCTCAACATCGCCCAGCACAGCGCCGATACCCAGCGCGAAGTCGTCTCCTCCGTCGAGACGATGCTGAAATCGGCGGCCTATATCCGCGCCTCCAGCGGCATCGGGCGCAGTTGCGAAATCCTGCGCGCCAGCCTGCCGAGCAACCTGCCTTGGATCCGCAGCATCATGATCGCGTCCAAGGACGGCCTCGTGCAGTGCTCGACCTTGAACATTCAGGTCGGACTGCAGATCGGCGACCGTGAATATTTCAAGAAGGCGCAGGCAAGCCGCGACTTCGTTTTCAGCGACTATCTGTTCGGCAGGACGAACGGCCGGCCGATGATGATGGCGGCCTATCCGGTGGCTGCCATCAATCCAGAGGAAGACGCCGTCGTCGTTGCCGGCATCAATATCGACTGGCTGTCGAAGATCATGACCAATCTCGGCGGGCGACCGGGAATTTCGTCGTTGCTGGTCGACAGCGCCGGCGTCGTCCTCGCCGCGCCCACCGATCAGACCAGCATGATCGGCCGGCCGCTGGATTCGGTGCCGCTGATGTCCGCGGTCGCGGAGAAGGCCCTGAGCTCCGACGCACCGACCGGCTCGCTTTCGTTCACCGCATCCGACGGCTCGAATCGCACGATCAGTTTCTCGCGCATTTCCGGAACACAATCCCGCCTGATCGTCAGCATCGACGAAACCAGGGTGACGGCCGCGATCAATCGCGAGATCCGCACCGCCTATCTCCAGTTGGGACTGGTCTGCCTGTTCGTGCTGCTGGGCGCGCTGATCGGCGCCGAAAAGCTGATCATGAACCCGATCGAGGTGATGACCGGCATGGCCAAGCGATTCGGCAAGGGCGACTCGTCGGCGCGCGTCGCGCGCAACAAGCTGCCATCGGAATTCATGCCGCTGGCGCGCGCCTTCAACGCGATGGCCGCCCAGCTCAGCCAGCGCGAGCGCGAGCTCGTCGCCACCAACGACCGCCTCACCGTGATCGCATCGATCGACATGCTGTCGGGCCTTGCCAACCGCCGCGGCTTTCAGAGCCGTTTGGATTTCGAGTGGATGAAGGCGCAGCAATACAACAGCCAATTGTCGCTGATGATGATCGATGTCGATCACTTCAAGCTCTATAACGACACCTATGGCCACCCCGAGGGCGACGCCTGCCTGACCAGGCTCGGCGAAACGCTGGCCGGTATCGCCGCCGACACCATGGGCTTTGCCGGCCGCTATGGCGGCGAGGAATTCTGCCTGCTGTTGCCGAACACCGATTCGCTCAAGGCACTGGCGATCGGCGAGATGGTGCGCACCGCGGTTCTGGGCCTGAAAATACCGCACCACACCAGCAGCCATCACACCGTCACCGTGAGCATCGGTGTGGCCGGCACGCTGCCGAACGACACGCAGCGCCCGGGCGAGCTGATCGAAGCGGCCGATGCCGCGCTCTACGCCGCCAAACACCGCGGCCGCAACACCGTGGTCGAGCATGGATTTGCAAAGATGGTGGATCAGGCAGGGATGGCGCTGGCGGGTTAACAATCGCGTGTCGCGGATGGAGCGCAGCGCCTGTTCCGCGGTACACCCCAGGGTCCAGATTCAAAATCGTGAAAACAACCCCATGCAAAGTAAGAATGGGCCGGCTTGCGGCACGTTTGCGGGTTGTGTCCGGGCACGATAAGGCGGGTCCGTCGTCACGGCCCAACCGAATCTCTAGCCTGTTGCCTGCTGCTCGGGCACCAGTTCAGCCTCGGTGACGACCCGGTTGCGGCCGGTCTTCTTGGCCTGATAGAGCGCGCGGTCGCAGCGCTCGATCAGGTCGGCCATCGATTCGCCGCCTTGGAATTGTGCCACCCCGATGGAGATGGTGATACCGGGCAGCGCTTCTCCGGTCGAACGGCGGGAGATGTGGCATTCGGCAACCAGGCGCCGGATGCGTTCCGCAATCGTGGCAGCCGTCGTCAGGCCAGCGTTCGGCAGGATGACGATCAGCTCCTCGCCGCCATATCGCGCCGGCAGATCGATGTCCCGCACGGCCTCGCGCAACACCTTCGCCATCAGGCGCAGCACCTGGTCGCCGACCCCGTGGCCGAACTCGTCGTTGAAGCGCTTGAAGTGATCGATATCGATCAGAAGCGCACTCACTGGATCGTCCTGTTCCATCGCCGCGAGCTGAGCCTTGCGGAAAAACTCCTCCAGCGCCCGGCGGTTTGGCAGGCCGGTCAGCGTGTCAGTCTTGGCGCGCTCCTCGGACTTGACCAGGGAATCGCGGATCGTCGCCAGTTCGCGTGACTTCTCGACAAAGCTGACTTCGAGCTTGGTGGCGCGCGTCGTCGCCTTGGCGAGTTCGCTCATCAGGCTCTCGATCAGCAGCTTGGGATCGACGCCGGCCTCGGTGCGCTCGGTGACATCGTTGATGGCAGCCATTTGCGTGCGGTTGTCGGCGATCGCCGTGGTCAGAAATTGCTTGGCCGACGCCATCACCGAATGCAATTGCTGGGAGACTTCATAGGCCACCGCCTCGTCGGTGGCTTTCGATCCGATATAGCTCTCATGGATTTCGCGATTGGTCTGGGCGTCGAACTTGCGCTTGTTGCCGATCAGGATATCGATCGCACGCTTGAGCACCGGCGGCGTGCCGAGCGTATAATTGAACCAGACATGGAAATTGTTCGGCGTCGGCGGCACGCGATGGTCAGCCATTGAGCGCATGGCCGTTTCAGCGACCGACGTCGCGTACTCGAAATCGAGCTCGTCGAATCCCGCGGTCACGGCTTTGATGGCTTCCTACCGGTGAATGGGTGCTCTTTTCATAGGCAGGTTCCCATGAATTCGTTAAATGCCCCTCAATCGGGGCTCGCCTCTGTTTACATAAGGCTCTAACGATCACACAAAATCGCTCTAATGCATTGATTTAACATCAGAATCGCCAGACGAACTAGACCGGCCACCGACGGCACAGTTTCACATTCTTCCGAACGTAACCCGGGCTATTCGCTCTCGTCATCCTCGCTATCGTCCGCAGTTTCTTCCAGCTCAGCTACGAGTTCGGTGGTGATCCAGGTCGAGTAGCCAAGCGCGGAAACATATCGATGATGGCGCTCAAAGAACTTCTTCAGCGCTGTATTGAACTGCACCATGACAAGCAAAGCGTCGCTGACTTGCGGCAACTCATCATCGTCCAGTTCTTCAAGATATTTGCCTTCGGGCTCGTCTTTGAGAAAAGTAAGAAGGTCCTTTAGAACGCGATTTACGATCTTGACCTTGCCAGAGCTCATCGTTGCATCTGGCTTCTTCTTCGATAGCTCTCTGACCTCTTCTAAAAGAGCTTCAAAAATCTCGTTGCCCGCCGCGTAGATATCTACGTGCGCCGCATTGGTAATGTTCTCAAACTGATCGTTCATTTCCGTCCAAGTTTTGAGGGGGGTCCGCTCCGAATCGCGCTCGGACTTCCTCCGAGAGCATATACCCAGTGCCCGCCGTACCAAGTCACGTTGTCCGACCTAAAACGTTCCGCTTCCTCAATATATTGACCGAGCACCATCGCAACGTCACTTGTCGATGGCACGTCATCGGAATCAAACTGTTCGAAATCTTCAAACGGACGGTATGCTTTTCCTAATACCGCGTTGCCCGACAAAATGACCTTGTTAATAAGCTTCAACTTAAAAGCATTCACCGCGTCGCTTGGAGACTTCTTAGCGAGAGTCGTTATTTCTGCATGCAACCCCTGCAGCTGTCCGATCAGTTTTTCGAGATTCTCAACCTCAGATTTGTCTCTCATAGCCCCTCCTCACGGGCAGGCTCGCCTAAACTCTACATACCGTTTTGCAACAACCTCCATTGGGTTGCGCTGCTTGCTCTCGAAGACTTCAACCATCTGAGTGATATCATCATCCGTTAGCGCGACGATCGATTTTCGTTGGCCTGACCACAGATCGATTGTCCTCTGAAACTCAGCTCTCTTCAAAGGGTTTCGAGTGACCAGAACTCCAAACCTCCCTAACTCATCTGCCAAATATCGATTTATCTGGTCGATATGCTCCCTCTCCACATGCTTTACGTTCTTTAATTCGAAAGTTATTTGACGCGAACCGTAGTCATCTAGCATCTCCTTCAGAAACTCGGTCTTCCTGGTATTGTAGAAAATTAAATCTCTTATGCTTACCCCGCTTTCGGTCCTTGCTTGAGCTTGGGCAAAATCAAGATCGGGATAAAATAACGAAGGCAACAGCTGCCCGATTGTATCTTCGTACACCTTGTCCGCGTTGTTCTCTTTTCCTGTCGGCAGTTTGCGAATCTGATTGAGCTTTCGCCGCGCAGAAATGACTGGGATTTGCGAGAATAGAGGGTCATTGCGGGCATCTTCGAATGTCCGCTCCTTTGCTTCAATGTAAGCATCGACAACCCCATAGTGGTCGCGATTGTAATTGAGCACCTCGACACGCGTTAGCTCTTCTGGCTTGTGCGATATCTCATCCTGAGGGCAATAATTCTGGAAGTAATCTTCGTAGTTGAGCCACGGTACGAACCGAAGCCACCTTTTCGGCACGAAGATAAGGGGCTTACCATCGAGGGGGTTCACCGGGAGAGTGATGCCAGTCAGCGTATCAAACTTATTCTTGCGATAGTCGTAGACGTTCTCCACGTTCGAGGGTTGGATAGGAATTCCGAGTGCCTTGCACTGCTGAATGGTAAAATCGATCAGGAACGACTTTAAGAAGCTGCAACTGATGTCGCTGATGCGATCCTTGGAAATTCCGTCGATGAAAAACTGAATTTCCTCGAAATGCCGAAAACCTTGCTGCGCATAGCGGGGGATCCGCTTAAAAAGCGAAACGATTTCCTGCGCCTTGGCGGGGCCGATCCGCTTTCCATGTCGGCGAGCTGAGGAACCCAACCCCACCTCGTCGCATTCGGAGGCCGCCATGAGGGTTGTCACGGCCTGTTGCTCATCCCCCTTGGCTACCAGTTGTCCTAGGTGATTGAACGCGTTGACCAGGCTGGTATGTAGCGCTTGGTCTTGCTGGGACGGCGATCTCCATAGCAGGAAGGGGTCGACGTAGAGGGGAATATCCTCGTCGAGGAAGGGGATTGCAAAATCAAGCTCGGCTTGGGACCGCAGAATGCCGAAGTGGTCCGTGAGTCGCGGTCTTATTAGGGCCATTTCTACCTTTACCTCTTCCGGCGGCTGCAGCTAATTGTCGACCAACCCGTTGACCGCGCAGCCGCTTTTATGGCCTAGTCCGCCGTCCATTTGGCCGGCCCGGCGCCCACAAAAAACTCAGCGATTCCATGGCTAACAAACCAGCACCATTTAAGGAAAATGTCCTGTTCAGAGGGGTACCCGAGCTCGCGCGATTCAACGCGTGCGTAGGGGATAATGGTGGGCCAAAAGATCTGTACGACTACGCGCATGGGTACTTCGAGGCTACTCGACTTCTGCTGCAGGAGGCCCAAAAGCCCGACGTCGTCATCGACGATATCGTTTATCCAATTTGCTTGAATTTCCGCCACGCAATCGAGCTGTACATCAAATATCTCATTTCCAGCTTAGCAAAAATCCTCGCATCGAGTGAAACCTTCGAGACAGACCACTCGCTGCACAAGAACTGGGAGACCGCCGAAAGTCTCCTCAATCGTTCACCGATAAGGGTCGGCGACGACGACATCGCTTACATCACCGAAACTGTTACCGCCATAATGGAGGTGGACCCATCGGGCCAAATTTTCCGGTATCCATACAACATCAAGGACATCCAACACCTCAAGGAATGGAGCTTAATCAATCTCGTTGTCGTTGAAGAGCGCTACCAACGATTCTTTAAGATTGCCCATGCGTTGCAAGGAAGAATTTACAACACTCCCTCAGCGAAGGACCCGCAAGTCTCCTCCGCACAAAGATCCGAACGCTATAACGCCCGTGACTCCGAACCGCGCTGGCAACGCCAGTGGGACCAGAAGGCGATCTTCGCCTCCAAAAACGACGATTCCCGGCCGAAATATTACGTCCTCGAGATGTTCCCCTACCCGTCCGGGCGCATCCATATCGGACATGTCCGCAACTATACGCTGGGCGACGTGCTGGCGCGGTTCATGCGCGCCAAGGGGTTCAACGTGCTGCACCCGATGGGTTGGGACGCGTTCGGGCTGCCGGCCGAGAACGCCGCGATCGAGCGCAAGGTCGCGCCCAAGGCCTGGACCTACGACAACATCGCCGCGATGAAGAAGCAGCTGCAGTCGATCGGACTGTCGCTCGACTGGAGCCGGGAATTCGCGACCTGCGACCCCAGCTATTACAAGCATCAGCAGAAGATGTTTCTCGACATGCTGCGCGCCGGTCTCGCCGAGCGCGAGAAGCGCAAGCTCAACTGGGACCCGGTCGACATGACCGTGCTCGCCAACGAGCAGGTGATCGACGGCCGCGGCTGGCGTTCCGGCGCCGTGGTCGAACAGCGCGAGATGAGCCAGTGGGTCTTCAAGATCACGAAATACTCGCAGGAACTGCTGGACGCCCTGGATGGGCTGGATCGCTGGCCCGACAAGGTGCGACTGATGCAGCGCAACTGGATCGGCCGCTCCGAGGGCCTCCTGGTGCGCTTCGCGCTGGATCCGGCAACGACGCCGGCCGGCGAGTCTGAGCTGAAGATTTTCACGACGCGGCCCGACACGCTGTTCGGCGCCAAGTTCATGGCGATCGCGGCCGACCATCCGCTGGCGATCGCGGCGGCGGCGAAGAATCCCAAGCTCGCGGAGTTCGTCGCCGAGGTCAAACGCATCGGCACCGCCCAGGAAATCATCGACACCGCCGAAAAGCAGGGTTTCGACACCGGCATCCGCGCCGTGCATCCGTTCGACCCGAACTGGAAGCTGCCGGTCTACGTCGCCAACTTCGTGCTGATGGAATACGGCACCGGCGCCATCTTCGGCTGCCCCGGGCACGATCAGCGCGACCTCGATTTCGTCAATAAATATGCGCTCGGCGTCACGCCCGTCGTGTGTCCGGAAGGCCAGGATCCGAAGACGTTCGTGATCACGGACACCGCCTATGACGGTGATGGCCGCATGATCAATTCGCGCTTCCTCGATGGCATGACCATCGAGCAGGCCAAGGAAGAGGTCGCAAAGCGGCTGGAGAGTGAACTGCGCGGCAACATGCCGGTCGGCGAGCGGCAGGTGAACTTCCGCCTGCGCGACTGGGGCATTTCGCGCCAGCGCTATTGGGGTTGTCCGATCCCGGTGATCCACTGCCCGAAATGCGACGTGGTGCCGGTGCCGGACAGCGACCTGCCGGTGGTGCTGCCGGAGGATGTGACCTTCGACAAGCCCGGCAACGCGCTCGACCATCATCCGACCTGGAAGCACGTCGCCTGCCCGAAATGCGGCGCCAAGGCGCAGCGCGAAACCGACACCATGGACACCTTCGTGGATTCGTCCTGGTACTTCGCGCGCTTCACCGATCCCTGGAACGAGAACGCGCCGACCACGCCAACCGTCGTGAACCGGATGTTGCCGGTCGACCAGTATATCGGGGGTGTCGAGCACGCGATCCTGCATCTGCTGTACAGCCGCTTCTTCACCCGCGCGATGAAGGCGACCGGCCACATCGGCATGGACGAGCCGTTCGCCGGCATGTTCACGCAGGGCATGGTGGTGCACGAGACTTACCAGAAGGCCGACGGCTCTTACGTCACGCCCGCTGAGGTGAAGGTTGAGACCGGCGGCAATGGCAAGCGCGCGCTTCTGCTGACCACGGGTGAAGAGATCGCCATCGGCGCGATCGAGAAGATGTCGAAGTCGAAGAAGAACACCGTCGACCCCGACGATATCATCGCGACCTACGGCGCCGACGTCGCGCGCTGGTTCATGCTGTCGGACTCACCGCCCGATCGCGACGTGATCTGGAGCGACGAACGCGTGCAGGGCGCCTCGCGCTTCGTGCAGCGGCTGTGGCGGCTGGTCAACGAATCGGCCGAAATCGCCAAAGCGGCCCCGGCGGCCCGGCCGGCCTCGTTCGGCGACCATGCGCTGGGCTTGCGCAAGGCGGCCCATGGCGCGCTGGACAAGGTGTCGAACGGCATCGAGCGGCTGCATTTCAACGTCTGCCTCGCCCATATCCGCGAATTCACCAATGCGCTGGCCGAGGTGCTGGGGCGCGAGGGGCAGCCGGCGCCGGACCTGGCCTGGTCGGTCCGGGAGGCCGCGGTTATCCTTGTTCAACTGTTCGCGCCCATGATGCCCCATCTGGCCGAGGAGTGCTGGACGGTATTGGGGCAATCCGGGCTGATTTCGGAAGCCAATTGGCCCCAAATCGAACGCGATTTACTGGTTGAAGACACGGTGACGCTGGTGGTTCAGGTCAACGGCAAAAAACGGGGTGATGTAACCGTGCCACGGGGCGCCCAAAATCCGGAAATTGAGGCTGCCGTTCTGGCCCTCGATGCGGTAAAACTGGCCTTGGGCGGCAAGGCTGTCCGCAAGGTGATCGTTGTTCCCATGAGGATCGTGAATGTCGTTGGCTAGGACCCGGATCGCCGCTCGGCTGCTGGCGGTTGTCGCTCTGGCGGCGCTGACGGCCGGCTGTTTTCAGCCGATGTATGCCGAACGCGCCGACGGCTCGCCCGGCCTGCGCGAAAAGCTGATGGGCGTGGAAATCCCGCCCGTCGACAAGAACAACGCCTCCCGCGAGGCCCGCATCCAGGTCGAAATCCGCAACGCGCTGGCGTTCAAGCTTTACGGCAATGCGACCGGCATGCCACCGACTCATCGGCTGGTGCTGCGGTTCTCCACCAGCCGCTCGTCGCTGATGCTCGATCCGACCACCGCGCTGCCGTCGAGCGAAAATTACGGTATCGACGCGCAGTACAATCTGATCGACCTGGCCACGAACAAATCTGTCATGACCGGCTCGACCTTCTCCCGCGTGTCCTATGACATCCCGGGCCAGATGCAGCGTTTCGCCCGTGCCCGCGCCTTCCGCGACGCCGAGGATCGCTCCGCCCAGGAGATCGCGGAAAACATCCAGACCCGGCTGGCGTCGTTCTTCGTCGCCGGCACCTGATTCCGCAATTGGTCGCGCTTCGCGGAAAAGAAATCGACGCCTTTCTCGCCCGGCCCGATTCCGGCCGTCCCATCATTCTGCTGTACGGCCCCGACGCCGGCTTGGTGCGTGAACGCGCCGACGCGCTGCTGGCGTCCGCGGTCGACGATCCCAATGATCCGTTCTCAATGGTGCGGCTGGACGGCGACGAGCTGTCGGCCGAGCCGTCGCGGCTGGTCGATGAAGCGATGACGGTGCCGCTGTTCGGCGGCCGCCGCGCTATCCGCGTGCGTGCCGGCTCACGCAGTTTTGCCGGCGGGATCGACACGCTGGCGGAGATGCCGCTCAAGGATTGCCGCATCGTGATCGAGGCCGGCGAGCTCAGGCCAGAATCGCCGCTGCGCAAGGCCTGCGAGCGCGCCAGGACCGCGGTCGCGATCGCCTGCTATCCCGACACCGAGCGCGACCTCGCCAAGCTGATCGATGACGAATTGCGGCCTTCCAACCTGCGCATCGCGCCCGACGCCCGCGCCGTGTTGACCGCACTGCTCGGCGGCGACCGGCAGGCCTCGCGCAACGAATTGCGCAAGCTCGCGCTCTACGCCCACGGCCAGGGCGAGGTGTCGATCGACGACGTGATGGCTGTGGTCGCTGACGCATCCGAGCTGAAGCTCGATCCGATCGTCGACGGCGCGTTTGCTGGAAAGCCCGATCTGGTCGAAAGTGAATTCGCCAAGGCGATGATCGCCGGCACCTATCCCGGTGTGATCATTTCGGCCGCGCAGCGCCAGGCCGCGTGGCTGCACAAATCGGCGCTTGCGGTGGCCGAGGGCACGCCGGTCTCGACCTTGCTGGAAAGCGGATATCCGCGGCTGCATTTTTCGCGCAAGGGCGCCGTCGAGGTCGCGCTGCGGAATTTCAGCGCCGCGCGGCTGGTCGCGATTATCGACCAGCTCGCGACCGCCGCATTCGACATGCGCAAACAGGCCACGCTGGCGGCTGCGATCGCGCAACGCACGCTGTTGTCGATCGCGGCGAACGCGAAGCGGCGGGGGTGAACATCCTTCGTCGTCCCGGCGAACGCCGGGACCCATACGCCGCGGCAGTCATTGTTGCAGAAGGTCTCTAACGCCAGCGCTCTTACCGACGGGCCGCGGCGTATGGGTCCCGGCTCGCGCTTCGCTTGGCCGGGACGACGAAAATAATATCGAGCGCTACGTTCACCCGCCCTTCGCCAGCCGCCGCATCACTTCGTCGAGTTGTTCGAGGGTGCGGTAGCTGATCTGGACGCTGCCGCCGGGATCGCGGTGGTTCACGGTCACGGCCAGACCCAGCGCGTCACTGACGCGTTTCTCCAACGCTATCGTATCGGGATCCTTGGTCTTGCCGCCGCTACGGGCCTTCTGCGGCTTGCGCTCCGGCACGCCTTCTTCATGCGCCAGCGCTTCGGCCTGACGGACGTTGAGGCCTTCGGCGACGATGCGCTTTGCGGAGGCAAGCGGATCGGGCACGCCGATCAGCGCGCGGGCGTGGCCGGCGGACAATTCGCCGTTGGCGATGAGGGCCTGCACTTCTGCCGGCAGCTTCGTCAGCCGCATCATGTTGGCGACATGGCTGCGGCTCTTGCCGACTTCCTTGGCGATCTCTTCCTGGCTGCGTTTGAATTCCTCCGCGAGCGCGTGATAACCCTGCGCCTCTTCCATCGCATTGAGGTCTTCGCGCTGCACGTTCTCGATGATCATGATCTCGAGCGCGTCGCTGTCGCTGACCTCGATCGGCACGATCGGCACTTCATGCAGCCCGGCCAGCTGCGAGGCGCGCCAGCGGCGTTCGCCCGCGATGATCTCGTAGCGATCGGCGACGCCCTTCACCGGACGCACCACGATCGGCTGGATCACGCCATGCTGCTTGACCGAAGCAGCGAGCTCACCGAGTTCGGCATCGGCAAACGTCCGGCGCGGGTTGCGCGGGTTTGCCTTTAGAAATTCGATCGGCACCTTGCGCTGATTGCGCGGGCGTTCGACATGCGCGGCCTCGCCGCCGACATCGCCGATCAGACTTGCAAGACCGCGGCCCAGTCGCGAACGCGCTTCGTCGGCCATCGCCAGCTCCCTTGGATTCACGCAGCATACTCCGGAATTAAAATTTGTGTTTCAGATCGTAGGGTGGGCAAAGCGAAGCGTGCCCACCAGAATGCTACGACGCGGGATGGTGGGCACGGCGAAGACGCCTTTGCCCACCCTACAATTCGTTCAATGCGTCCTGAGCTCACGCTCGCGCTGGATCACTTCGGTTGCGAGTTTCAGATACGCATCGCTGCCGACGCATTTGAGATCGTAAACCAGCACCGGCTTGCCGTAGGACGGCGCCTCTGAAATGCGCACGTTGCGCGGGATCATGGTGTTGTAGACCTTGGCGCCCATGAACTGTCGGACGTCGGCGACGACCTGGTTCGACAAATTGTTGCGCGAGTCGAACATGGTCAGCACGATGCCGTGGATCGACAGATTCGGATTCAACGTCGAGCGCACCTGCTCCACGGTCTGCAGCAATTGCGACAGACCTTCGAGCGCGAAGAACTCGCACTGCAGCGGCACCAGGATCGCGTCGGATGCCGCCATCGCATTGACGGTGAGAAGGTTGAGCGACGGCGGGCAGTCGATCAGCACATAGGTGTAATCGGAGTCGGGCGCCGCATTGTTGTTCAGCGCCGCGATGGCGTCGCGCAGCCGGAAGGCGCGGCCAGGCGTCGATCCCAGCTCCAATTCGAGACCCGACAAGTCCATGGTGGAAGCCGCGATATGCAGACGCGGCACGGCGGTCACAACGACAGCTTCGCGCAGCGGGGCTTCGCCGATCAGCACGTCGTAGGTTGAACAGTTGCGGTTGCGGCGATCGATGCCGAGGCCGGTGGAGGCGTTGCCCTGGGGATCGAGGTCGACGATCAACACGCGCTCGCCAATCGCAGCGAGTGCGGTGCCAAGATTGATCGCGGTGGTGGTCTTGCCGACGCCGCCCTTCTGGTTGGCGAGCGACAAAATACGCGGATGGCCGGCCGGTGCAGGCGCCCTATCCTCTTGATCTACCTCATCAATCACGTTCGTACCCCAGTGCCCATCGCGGTCGGATTGCGTCGCTCGATGCGGTCGAGTTCGACGATCCAGCCTTGTCCGCCCGTGCGGCTGGAGTGAAGTTGCGGCTTGATATTCCAATATTTAGTGGCTTCGGTCAATTCAGCCTCTACATCTTGGCCCTTTAGAAATAACGCTTTTGCGCCCATCCCTACCAGCGGTTCCGCGAAACCGATGAGCTGATGTAACGGAGCCAGCGCTCGCGCAGTGACGCAATCGACAGGGCCGGTGATTCTATCCACGATATCCCCGATGTCAGCGAGATGCACGGTCCCGGCCGCCGAGGTCACACGAATTGCTTCGCGCAGGAACGCGGCTTTCTTGGCGTTGCGTTCGACCAGTTGAATATTGGCCCCCGGTGTCTCGGCCAAAGCGCAGGCCAACACCACGCCGGGAAAGCCACCGCCGCTCCCGAGATCGACCCACCTGGTCGCGCTGGGGGCCAAGCTCAAGAGCTGCAGCGAGTCGGCGATATGGCGGGTCCAGAGATGTGGAAGTGTCGACGGCGCCACGAGGTTTGTTTTGGCCTGCCATTCCCGGAGCAAATCGACATAGCGATCCAGCCGCGCCTCGGTTTCACGTGAAACGGGGGTGAGGGCGAGGGCGGCGGCTTTGTCGGAAGGCGTGCGCATAAATTTCACTTGTTCGGCGACCTATCGATTCGGCTCGACGTCGCCGCTGCCAAAGTTGTCATTGCGAGCGAAGCGAAGCAATCCATAGCCCGGCATACGGGAAGGATGGATCGCTTCGTCGCTGCCCTCCTCGCAATGACGGAGGCGGCATCCGCGCCCTCGGACCCGACCGTCCCGTTTCACGTGAAACGTCTTAAGCCGTCGCCTTCGAAGTCTTTCGCCGGGCTTCACGTCGCAGATATGCCGCCAGGATACCGAGCGCGGCCGGCGTCAAACCATCCAGCCGCCCCGCCTGCCCCACGGTTCGCGGCCGTGCCGCCTCAAGCCTTGAGCGCGCTTCATTCGAGAGACCGGGCACATCGGAATAATCGATGTCGGCCAGAACCAGGCCCTCATCACGCCGGAAGGCGTCGACGTCAGCGGTCTGGCGCTTCAGATAGACGTCATATTTGGCGTCGATCTCGAGGTGGACGGCGATTGATGGGTCAATGGCTGATAGCTCGGGCCAGATGCCTTGCAGTGCGGACCATTCGACCTCCGGATAGGCCAATAGCTCAAACGCCGAGCGGCGATGGCCATCCCGGTTCAGCGCCAGGCCGTGTTTGCCGGCTTCGTTGGGAGTGATCGTCAAAGACTTCGCCATCAACTTCGCGGACTCGAGCGCCGCCATCTTGGCGCCGTGGCGCTGCGAACGCGCCTGCCCCACGCAGCCCAGTGCGATCCCCTTGTCGGTCAGCCGCTGGTCGGCATTGTCGGCTCGCAGGGTGAGACGATACTCCGCCCGCGATGTGAACATGCGATAGGGTTCTGATATCCCGCGGGTCACGAGATCATCGATCATCACGCCGAGATAGCCGTCGGCACGGTCGAAAACGATCGCATCGCCGCCGCTTGCGGACAGTGCCGCATTGAGCCCCGCAACAATTCCCTGTGCTGCGGCCTCTTCATAGCCGGTGGTGCCATTGATCTGCCCGGCCAGGAACAGTCCCGGCAGCCGCTTGGCCTGCAATGTCGGCTCCAGTTCCCGGGGATCGACATGGTCGTACTCGATCGCATAGCCCGGGCGGACCATCTTGACCTGTTCGAGACCAGGAATGGTCGAGAGGATCGCGAGCTGCACCTCCTCAGGTAGCGAGGTCGAGATGCCGTTAGGATAGACGGTCGAGTCTTCCAGGCCTTCCGGCTCCAGGAAGATCTGATGGCCGTCGCGGTCGCCAAAGCGGACGATCTTGTCTTCGATCGAGGGGCAATAGCGCGGACCGCTGCTCTTGATCTGACCGGAATACATCGGCGAGCGATGCACATTGGCCCGGATCACCTCATGGGTCGCCGGCGTGGTGCGGGTGATCCCACACTGGATCTGTGGGGTCGTAATGCGGTCGGTCATGACCGAGAACGGCTCCGGCGGATCGTCGCCGGGCTGCATTTCGACCGCAGACCAGTCGATGGTCGTGCCATCCAGCCGCGGCGGCGTACCAGTCTTGAGACGGCCAAGCTTAAAGCCGGCACGCTCGAAGGAAGCCGAAAGCCCCATCGCCGGAGCCTCGCCGACCCGCCCCGCAGGCCAGTTCTTTTCGCCGAGATGGATCAGACCACGGAGGAAGGTCCCGGTGGTGATGACGACGGCACCACAGCTAAGTTCGCGGCCATCGCCGAGACGAATGCCGGTGACACGCCCGCTCGAAACGATCAGCTCGTCCGCCTCGCCTTCGATCACGCTCAAATTGGCGGTCTCGGTGATCGCCGCCTGCATCGCGGCCGCATACAGTTTGCGGTCGGCCTGGGCCCGCGGACCGCGAACAGCGGGACCCTTGCGACGGTTCAGCATCCGGAACTGGATCCCGCCGGCATCAGCGACCCGGCCCATCAGACCATCGAGGGCATCGACTTCTCGGACCAGATGACCTTTGCCCAGACCACCGATGGCAGGATTGCAGGACATTGCGCCGACGGTCGCAAAGCTGTGGGTGACCAGCGCCGTCTTCGCGCCCATCCGGGCAGCAGCGCTTGCGGCCTCGCAGCCGGCGTGGCCGCCGCCGATGACGATAACGTCGAAGGAATCTGAGCGCGAAATCATGGCGGACTTCTATCGCGGAGTCAGAAATCGCGGAAGCGGGAAATTGAAAGGAATGGATCTGTTTCACGTGAAACAGCAGGTTCCATCAGCGCCACAGGAAGTGTTTCACGTGAAACAGGTTAGCCATGAAATGAATCAAGTACTGCAGGAAAGAAATATTACTTTCCTACGCAGAATTCCCGGAAGATGACGTCGAGTATGTCCTCGACATCGACGCGCCCCAGCAGCCGCCCAAGGGAATGCGCGGCGACGCGCAGATCCTCGGCCGCGAGTTCCTCGCCCTCCCCGACCACATCAATGCTGCGCTGCAACGAAGTCACCGTCTGCTGCAGCAACTGCCGCTGCCGGGTCCGGCTGATCAACCCGCCCTCGCTGGTGCCAAAATAATCCTGCGCGAACTGGACCAGGGCCGCGATCAGCTCGGGAAGCCCATCCCCGCCCCTGGCCGAAATCGCAAACTCGCCTCGGCCCAATACCTCGGCCAATGGCCGACCGGCCGGATCCAGGTCGATCTTGTTGCGCACGCGCCAGACCGGCGCGGTGCCTGCGTGATCAATTCTCGCGTCCGCCCGGTCGGCAAGCCACAACACCAGATCGGCTTCTGCGGCACGAGCCCGCGCCCGACGCACACCCTCCTGCTCCACCGGATCGTCGGTCTCGCGAATGCCGGCGGTATCGATGACGGTCACCGGATAACCATCGAGATCGAGCTGCACCTCGATGACGTCGCGCGTGGTGCCGGCGTGCGGCGATACGATCGCCACTTCGCGCCGCGCCAGCTGATTCATCAAGGTCGACTTGCCGACATTCGGGGGACCCGCGATCGCCACCACGAGACCATCCCGCAGGCGTTCACTCTGGCCCTGTGCCGCAAGGACTTCTTCGATTTCGCCCAGAAGCGTTTTGATCTTCACCAGCGCCGGCGCGATCAATTCGGCGGGCACATCGCCCTCGTCCGAAAAATCGATCCCGGCTTCGATCAGCGCTGACGCCTCGATGATGCGCGCGCGCCAGTCGCGCGCTCTGTCGCCGAGCAGGCCCTTGAGCTGGCGCAGCGCCTGGCGGCGTTGCCGGTCGGTATCGGCGTGAATGAGATCATCGAGACCCTCGGCCTCGGTCAGATCGAGCTTGCCGTTCTCAAACCCGCGCCGCGTGAATTCACCGGGCTCTGCGGCGCGCATATTTTCCAAAGCAGCCAGCGCCGCAAAGATCGAGGCCAGCACAGCCCTCCCGCCATGGACATGGAATTCGGCGACGTCCTCGCCGGTGGCACTGGCCGGCCCGGGGAACCAGAGTACGACCGCGTCGTCCAATGGCTGACCGCTGACGTCGCGGAGCAGCATCCGGGTCGCCGCCCGCGCTGGCGGGATTTTGCCCCCCAGCGCCGTTAACGCTGGACCGGCCCCCGGCCCCGATACCCGCACAATGGCGATGGCACTGGGCTCTCGGCCCGACGACAGCGCAAAAATGGTCTGATCCCGCGGATGCATCGCCTATTTGTGCAGGAGTGCTTGAAAAGGCAACGCAATTTGAGCTGCGGGTCGACATCCCGATCAGAAGGCGGAACAGCCCTGCTGAAACCAATTTGCTGCAGCAATTTTGCTGCGAAAATCGATGGCTTTGGCTCGGTCTCGTAGCCCTGTCCGCATCTAAACCAAGTAATATCAAATACTTAAGTGAAGGCCGGCTCCGATGCGCCTCCCCGGCCATGCTGCACCTTTGCTGCGGCATGGCGACCAACGAAAAGGGCGCCCCGTCTGCACGAGGCGCCCTTCCCCAAAACCTGGCCTGATGGATCAGGTGTTCATGGAATCGAAGAATTCCGAGTTGTTCTTGGTGTTGCGGAGCTTGTCGAGCAGGAAGTCGATCGCATCCATGGTGCCCATCGGATTGAGGATCCGGCGCAGTACGTACATTTTCTTGAGCAGCTGCGGATCGGTGATGAGCTCTTCCTTGCGGGTGCCGGAGCGCGAGATGTCGATCGCCGGGAAGGTCCGCTTGTCCGAGACCTTGCGGTCCAGGATCAGTTCGGAGTTACCGGTGCCCTTGAACTCTTCGAAGATGACTTCGTCCATTCGGCTGCCGGTGTCGACCAGCGCAGTCGCAATGATCGTCAGCGAGCCACCCTCCTCGATGTTACGGGCGGCGCCGAAGAAGCGCTTCGGCCGCTGCAACGCATTGGCGTCGACACCGCCGGTCAGCACCTTGCCGGATGACGGCACCACGGTGTTGTAGGCGCGGCCCAGGCGCGTGATCGAGTCGAGCAGGATCACGACGTCGCGGCCATGTTCGACCAGCCGCTTGGCTTTCTCGATCACCATCTCAGCGACCTGGACGTGACGCACCGCCGGCTCGTCGAAGGTCGATGACACGACCTCGCCCTTCACCGAACGCTGCATGTCCGTGACTTCTTCCGGACGTTCGTCGATCAAAAGCACGATCAGATAGCATTCAGGATGATTGGCGGTGATCGAGTGCGCGATGTTCTGCATCAGCACCGTCTTGCCGGTGCGCGGCGGCGCCACGATCAGGGCGCGCTGGCCTTTGCCGATCGGGGCGACGATGTCGATAACCCTCGCAGAAAGGTCTTTTCGCGTCGGGTCTTCGAGTTCGAGGCGGAAGCGCTGGTCCGGAAACAGCGGCGTCAGATTGTCGAAATTGACCTTGTGCTTGGACTTTTCCGGGTCTTCGAAATTGAGCGTGTTGACCTTGAGCAGCGCGAAATAGCGTTCGCCTTCTTTCGGGCTGCGGATATGGCCCTCGATGGTGTCGCCGGTGCGAAGCCCAAAGCGGCGGATCTGCGAGGGCGAGACGTAGATATCGTCCGGGCCCGGCAGGTAATTGGCGTCCGGCGAGCGCAAGAAGCCGAAGCCGTCGGAGAGAACCTCAACGACACCCTCGCCGATAATGTCGGTTTCCTGGATCGCGAGCTGTTTGAGGATGGCGAACATCAGCTCCTGCTTGCGCATGGTGCTGGCATTTTCGACCCCGTTCTCTTCCGCGAACGAGACGAGCTCGGCCGGCGTTTTTGCTTTGAGGTCTTGGAGTTTCATTTCCCGCATTGGGGTGGTCCTGTGGAGAATAACTAGAGGAGGGGTGCTAGGCTTTTAGGAAAAGCGGACACGAAAAACGGAAGGTCCGCAGGTCTAAGCGAGGAAAGCGCCGGTGAGGCTTCAAACCTGATGCGGTGGCCGGCTCAACAAGGAGACCGGAACACAACCACATCCGCCTGCGTGGGGTGGGATTTGGCTAATATAGAAAATCGCCCGGCGCTTCGCAAGCAGGCCTGAAGTACTCCTCGCGCCAAAAAGGCCGCCTAGAACGGCTTGACCACGACCAGAATAACGATTCCGATCATCAGAACAGTCGGCACCTCATTGATAATACGATAGAATTTCTGGTTTCGCGTATTCCTGTCGGCGGCGAAATCCTTCACCCAGCGCGAAAAAAAGCCGTGGACGCCGGACAGCACGATCACCAGCGCGAACTTGGCGTGAAACCAGCCGGAAGCGTACCAATGGCCGCTCCAGGCCAGATACAGCCCGGCCAGCCAGGTGATCATCATCGCCGGGTTGATGATCGCCTTCAGCAGCCGGCGTTCCATCACCTTGAAGGTCTCGGATTGCTTCGATCCGACCTCGGCCTCGCAATGATAGACGAACAGCCGCGGCAGATAGAGCATGCCGGCCATCCAGGAGATGACCGCAATCACATGCAGTGCCTTGATCCACGGGTAGGCCGTGATCGTGATCCACTCGTACATCGTGCGCCGCCTCGTCCTCATCGCCGCTTGGAACGTTCAGACGCTCTCAGCATTTGCCTGAAAAGCTTCCGCCAGCAGGGGACGGAGACATATCCTCAATGCACCGCTTCTCTAACTAATATTTTTAGAATCTTAGGTTTGAGTCTAAGTAGCGGTGAATTGGACTCACAACAAACCGTCCCGCAGTTCTCCCGGCTTGTTCACATCCATCACCATTTCCGCAAGAGAATTGGATCGTTCGAATAACGCCCCTTGCATCAAACGCTTGCACCAATTTATCGGCAGCTTATGCAGAGACAAATCCACATATTCTCACTATCGTTCGGATCAGGGATCTGACTTATCCTTTTGGGAGCCCTGTGTAGAAAAAGCCGGGTTATCCCTGAGAGGGCGATCCAGGACCAATTCTCTGGGCTAAGGTCCACAAGGATTCACAGGATACACAGGGGTTTTGGTGCCCACGACCGGCAATTATTTTCACCTCCATCTGGTCTCCGATTCGACCGGTGAGACGCTGATCACTGTGGCGCGCGCGGTGGCGGCGCAGTACGCCAACGTCACCGCGGTCGAACATGTCTATCCGCTGGTGCGCAGCCAGAAGCAGCTCGACCGCGTGCTCGACGAAATCGAGGAGGCGCCGGGCATCGTGCTTTTCACGCTGCTGGAAAAGGATCTGGTTGGCCGGCTCGAGACCAAGTGCAAGGACATCAACATCCCGAGCCTGTCGATCATCGGGCCGGTGATGCAATTGTTCGAAGCCTATCTCGGTGCGGCCACCACGGGGCGCGTCGGCGCCCAGCACGTGCTCAATGCCGAATATTTCAAGCGCATCGACGCGCTGAACTACACGATGATCCATGATGACGGCCAGCATGTGGAAGGCCTCGAAGATGCCGACATCGTATTGGTCGGCGTATCCCGTACATCAAAGACGCCGACCTCGATCTATCTCGCCAACCGCGGCATCCGCACCGCGAATGTCCCGCTGGTGCCGGGGATTCCGCTGCCGCACCAGCTGGAAACGCTGAAGAAGCCGTTGGTGGTCAGCCTCCATGCGACGCCGGAGCGGCTGATCCAGGTCCGGCAAAACCGGCTTCTGAGCATGGGTGCCGAGACCGGCAACGACGATTACGTCGATCGCCAATCCGTCACCGATGAAGTGGCGTATGCACGAAAACTCGCTGCCAAGTTCAGCTGGGCGCAGCTCGACGTGACGCGGCGGTCGATCGAGGAAACCGCGGCCGCGATCCTGAAACTTTTCACCGACCGGCAGCGGCAACGGCTTCCGGAATGACGCGGCTATTATGAGCATCTGGCTTGGAAAAGACCCATTGGTTCTGGCTTCGCATAGCCGCGCGCGGCAGATGCTGCTGGCCAACGCCGGCATCGCTTTTGAAGCTGTTCCGGCTGAAATCGATGAGCGCGCCGTGCAAAAGGAGTCCGGGCTTTCGGCACCCGGCGAAATCGCAAAATTGCTGGCGCGGGAAAAGGCGCTGTGGGTCTCGCTGCAAAAACCCGGCCGATACGTCGTCGGTGCCGACCAGACGCTCGCACTTGGAGACCGGTTGTTCAGCAAGCCTGCCGGCCGTGCCGCAGCAGCCGAGCAATTGGGTCTGCTCGCCGGCAAGCGCCACGAATTGCACTCGGCATTTGCCGTTGCCCGCGACGGCAAGATATTGTTCGCCGATGTTAGTGTTGCACACATGACCATGCGATCGCTAAGCAACGGCGAGATCGAGGCCTATCTGGACCAGGCGGGAGAGGCGGTAACGACCAGCGTCGGCGCCTATCAGTTGGAAGGGCTCGGGGCGCATTTGTTCGAACGCATCGAAGGCGATCATTTTACCATCCTCGGCCTGCCGTTGCTGCCGCTGCTCGCATTCTTCCGCGGTGAGCGGTTGCTCGGTGTCTGAAATCCCAAACAAAACGGCGACGTAATGCTGATCGTTGGACTGACCGGCTCGATCGGAATGGGAAAATCCACCACTGCGAAGTTATTCGCGGAGGCCGGCGTTCCCGTGTACGACGCGGATGCCGAAGTTCACAAAATCTATGAAGGCGAGGCGGCGCCCGCGATCGAAGCGGCGTTTCCCGGCACCACAGCCGACGGCAAGGTAGATCGGGCGCGGCTCTCCGCCCAGGTGGTGCACAATCCCGCCGCCATGAAGCAGCTCGAGCAGATCGTCCATCCGATGCTCGGTGCCTCACGAAAAAAATTCTTTGAAGATGCGGAAGCAGCGGGCGCGCCGGTCGTGGTCGTGGATATCCCGCTGCTGTTTGAGACCGGCGGCGAGAAACGCGTCGATGCGGTCGTGGTGGTGACGACCACAACCGAAGTCCAGCGCCAACGCGTGCTGGCGCGGGGCACGATGGATGAAGCGAGGCTCGACGCCATTCTGGCCCGGCAGCTGCCGGACGCCGAAAAGCGCAAGCGCGCCGATTTCGTGGTGGATACTTCGGATGGTCTCGACCCCGTACGCACGCGGATCCAGGACATTCTGGCCGAGGTTGTTAAGATGCCGCGGCGGCGGACCTGATTCGCCTGTTTTCCCGGCCCGGTCTTTGTTTGACGCGTTTTCTTTACGCGAACCGGTACCCACTTCGCTCGAAAACGCTATAGAGAAAATCCATGCGCGAAATCGTTCTCGATACTGAAACCACCGGCCTTGATCCACTGCGCGGCGACCGGCTGGTCGAGATCGGCTGCATCGAAATCTACAACCGCATGCCGACCGGGCAAACGTTTCACCGCTACATCAATCCCGAGCGCGACATGCCGGCCGAAGCGTTCGCCGTGCACGGCCTCTCCGCCGAGTTCCTGTCCAGCAAGCCGCTGTTCACGGAAGTGGTCGAGGAGTTCCTGGAATTCATCGCCGATGCGCCGCTGGTGATCCACAACGCGTCGTTCGATATCTCCTTCATCAACGCCGAACTCGACCGCATCAAGCGCCAGACAATTTCGCGCGACCGGCTGGTCGATACGCTGCTGCTGGCGCGCCGCAAGCATCCGGGCGTCTCGAACCGGCTCGATGATCTCTGCTCGCGTTATTCGATCGACAATTCCCGCCGCACCAAGCACGGCGCGCTGCTCGACGCCGAGCTGCTGGCCGAGGTCTATATCGACCTGATCGGAGCACGGCAGTCGCAGCTGATCCTGGCCTCGGAAACCCGCGAGTCGCGAGCGGAGCGGACCGGCGATATGCCGCGCCGGCAGCGCGAGACGCCGCTCGCACCCCGAATCACCGATGCCGACCGCGAGGCGCACCGGGCCTTTGTCGCCACGCTGGGCGACAAGCCGATCTGGAACGAGTTTCTGGGAGCCGCTTGAAACGCTGCAGCGGCGTTTAGCCGCTGAGCGTCAGTTAGCTGGGTTTCGCGCCCGAAGCAGCCTGCGCCGCCGCCTGCCGCTCCATGTTCTGGCGGTAGAGACCGACGAAATCCACGGGATCGAGCATCAGTGGGGGGAACCCGCCGTCACGCACCGCGGTGGCAATGATCTCGCGTGCGAACGGGAACAACAGCCGCGGGCATTCGATCATGACCAGCGGGTGCAGGTTTTCCTTCGGCACATTGACGATGCGGAACACGCCCGCATAGGCGAGGTCGAACGAAAACATGACCTTGCCGGCATTTTCCGCCTTGCCCTCGATCGAAAGCGTCACCTCGAACTCGCTTTCGGAGAGATTATTGGCGCCGACATTGATCTGGATATTGATGGCCGGCTGCTGCTGCTGAGGCGCCAGCGATCCCGGGGCGTTCGGATTCTCGAACGACAGGTCCTTGGTATACTGCGCCAATACGTTGAGCTGGGCAGGGGCCTGCTCTGCGGGCGCGCCGTTACCGTTGGTCATGAAACTCTCCTAAAAACGCTGGCGAGCGGAGCCCGGGTTATTGTCTGAATGCGCTCGGCGGGCGGAAATGCCTTTGCCGGGCGAGTGGCTATCATAGCCCCGCCTTATTCCACAAGGACGACGGACTGAAGGCGGGTCCGGCCGACCGCCATTTGTGACAGATATGGCTAATAGCGCGCGGCCGGCCTCCCAGCGAGCCCCTTTGGGGTCATCCTAAATAATTGAATATGCGTGATTTCCGGACATGATCGGATTTCCCCTCGCGGCCAAAACGCGCTACAATTCACCCGCGCCAAAACGCGCCATTGGCCGGGCAAAGTTTCATGCCTACATGCTGCAGTCTCGATTGAAGATGTAATCTCTGCCGTTCCCGGGGTCATGAGGGAACCCTCGACCGCCGGACCCGTTGCCGGCGTTAGAACCAGAAAGCGAATACGACGTGGATATTTACACTATCATCTTCCTGGCGCTGGCCGTCTTCATCTTCCTGCGCCTGCGCAGCGTCCTCGGACAGCGCACTGGGAGCGAACGGCCGCCCTATGATCGCGCCGCGCCGAATGTCGTGCAGCGTACGCAGGACAACAACGTCGTGCCGATGCCCGGTGCCGTGATCGATCAGACGCCGTTGGCGCCGACCGCGGACGTTGCGCCGGCGACCGACCGCTGGAAGGGCATTGCGGAAGCGGGCACGCCGCTGGCGCAAGGCCTCGACGCGCTTGTCGCGCAGGATTCCTCGTTCGATCCCCGTCACTTCCTCTCCGGTGCCCGCAGCGCCTACGAGATGATCGTGCTGGCGTTTGCCAATGGCGACCGCCGCGCGCTCAAGGATCTGTTGTCGAGCGAGGTCTATGAGAGTTTTGACGCCGTGATCAAGGATCGCGAGAAACACGAGCAGAAAACCGAAACGCGGTTTGTTTCGATCGACAAGGCCGAACTGGTGGGTGCGGAAGCCCGCGACAAGGCGGCACAGCTGACGGTGCGGTTCGTGTCGCAGATGATCTCGGTCACCCGCGACAAGACCGGCGCCATTGTCGATGGAACGCCGGATAAGGTCGCCGATATCACCGATGTCTGGACATTTGCCCGCGACACGAGTTCCCGCGATCCGAACTGGAAGTTGGTTGGCACCGGAAGCGCCAGCTAGCGCGCACAGCCTTGTAAGGTCTCTTGCAAGGTTGGCGCTGGCTGCGATCGCTATCGCGTTGTCACTGGCTCCCCTGGACGCTTCTGCCGCGCGTCGGGTGCGGTCGCATTCACATCCGCCTCCGGTAGCCGAGCGACCCCTTCCTTATCCGCAGCTGGATTTGCCGTTCCAGATCATCAATACCCAATATGCGCCGGTCGCCTGGTCCGACATCACCGGCTGGCGCGAAGACGATCATCTCGCCGCCTACAAGACCTTTCGCGACAGCTGCAAGCCGATAGCAGCGCAAACCAAACCACCATCCGAACCGAAAGCGATTGGTAGCTCGCTGCGCGATCCCTGCCGCGTCGCCAGGGGCCTCGAGCTAACCGACGGCGCCAGGGCGAAAGCGTTTTTCGAGGAGCATTTTCTGCCCTTGCGGATATCGCGGCTCGGCGAGCCCGAGGGCTTTGTCACCGGCTATTACGAGCCCATCGTCGACGGCTCGCGGACGGAGAACGAGGTCTACAAAGTGCCGGTCTATCGCCGGCCGTCCAATCTGTTCGTTCGCGGCGCCACGCAGAGCTCGGCCGGTTTGCCCAACGGGGGCAAGGTGTTTCGCAAGATTGGCCGCCGCAAGCTGGTGCCCTATTACGATCGCGCCGAGATCGAGGACGGGGCGATTGAGGGCCGTGGCCTCGAAATCTGCTGGCTGAAAGACCAGACCGATCTGCTGTTCTCGCAGATCCAGGGTTCGGCGCGGGTCAGCCTCGATGATGGCTCGACCGTTCGCATCAATTATGATGCGCATAATGGTTATCCCTATACGCCGGTCGGCCGCATCCTGATCGAACGCAACATCATCCCTAAGGATCAGATGTCGATGCAGAAGATCCGGGAGTGGATGACGGCGAACCCCGATGGCGCCAACGAGTTGCGACGCCAGAACCGGTCCTACGTGTTCTTCCGCGAGGTAAACCTCTCCGACAAGGACGAAGCGGTCGGCGCCCAGGGCGTGCCGCTGACGCCAGGCCGCTCGATCGCGGTTGATAAGGCACTGCATGTCTACGGCACGCCGTTCTTCGTCGAGGGCGAGCTGCCGATTGATACCGAAACGTCCAAAACGCCGTTTCGCCGGCTGATGATCGCGCAGGACACGGGCTCTGCGATCGTCGGGCCCGCCCGCGCCGACCTCTATCTCGGCGCCGGGGCCGACGCCGGCAAGGTAGCAGGCCGCTTCCGCCATCCTATGCGTTTTGTCATGCTGCTGCCGAAGAGCCTCGATCCTTCCGCGCGCGGCCGCAAGATACCGGTGCCGGACGAACGGCCGTCGGAGAAAATCGCAAAGCTGTTTCCGCAGGTTGATCCGTTAAAGGATCCGAAGAACGCCGCTCCCGCCACTCCCGTTGCAACGCCGGCCGCGACCGCACCCACATCCGCGGCGCAGGCCGCCGTGGTAAAACCGGTGCCGCTGCCGGCGGCCCGGCCCGGTGTCAAGCCGGTTTCCGAACCGGTCCGCCATCGCCACATCCGCCGCTTCCGCCACCGTCAATGAAACGCCGGACGTCGAACTCGATCCCCGAAATACCAATGCCGCCGCGGCGCAAGCGCAGCCTCAGCGAAGAGGAGCGTGCGCTGTGGGAAAGCGTGGCCAAGCAGGTCAAGCCGCTGCGCAAGCGGCACCGCACCGTGAAGCCGCCGGCAGCCGCGCCGGAGGCGGAAGCCAGTGTCGCTGCCAAGCCTGTTGCGTCACCGAAGGCGATGCCTTCGCCACGAGTCATTCCTCCGTCACGGCCGGAGCCGCCACCGCTGGCGCCGATCGGACGCCGTGAACGCTCACAGCTTTCGCGTGGCCGGAAAGAGATCGACGCCCGGCTCGATTTGCACGGCATGACGCAGATCCGCGCGCACCGCGTGCTGCTGACCTTCCTGCAGCGCGCGCACAGCGACGGCCTGACCTTCGTGCTCGTGATCACAGGCAAGGGCAAAGTGGGCGGCTCAGAGGCCGAGCGCGGCGTGTTGCGCCGTCAGGTGCCGCAATGGCTCAGCCTGCCGGAATTCCGCTCGCTGGTGGTCGGATTCGAGGAAGCCCATATCGGCCACGGCGGCGAGGGCGCACTGTATGTGCGTGTCAGACGGGTCAGGTGAGTATTTAGAACGGCCGCACGATGCCGACGCGCGGGATCAGCGTGACGATCCAGCCGAAGATCATGGTCTTCCGATCATCGGTCGATATCAGCGCCGCCTCGCGTGATGCGGGCAGCATCTTCACCGCATGCAGGATCAGGAACAGGCACACCGCCCAGTTCGAAATCCAGCGCGAGTAATCGAACACGATCACGAACATCACCAGATAGGCGAGGGTGACGATTGCTATGGCTGTGAAGACCACACGGCGATGCGCGTCGACTGCAAGCGCTGCGATCAACTTCGAAAAATATCGCCACAGCGGGCTATGCAACCAGATCAGCAGCGCAAACACCGGGATGCCGAGCAGGTTCGAGGGCAGACGCGCCCAGGTATCCAACATTTCCTTCGATAGCGGCTGATACCAGATGTAACTAAAACTCAGCAGATTGGTGCGCGATGGGTCGGCCATCCTGCCGTGCAGGTGACCGGCGAACTCCGAATCAGGAACCGCCATCGTCCCGTAGAATTGCGCGGCGATGAAAAGAATGCCGGTGGCCGCGAGCGCGACAATGCCCGCGATCGCGCCTGGGCGGCTCACACCCTGCGCCAGATAGTAACGCAGCACTACGATGGCCGCGATGGTCGGCACATACATCAAGAGGTGAATGTGGTGGATCAGCACGAGGATCATCGAGAACAGCGTGGCGAGCAGCACATAGAACAGCGAGCGCGCCGGAATCAGTAAGAGGCAGATCGCAAACAGGCATCCGTAGATGTCGAAATGCCCCAGCGTGTGCATGAAATTTTTCAGGAAGAACGGCGAACCGGCCATCAACACGAACAGCGGCAGATGTGCGTCGTCGAAACCGAATGTCCGTTTGAACAGTCGTACGAACAGGCCCGCCGTGCTGAGCCAGACGGCGCCGCCGAGCGCGAACACCAGCCACACCGGCACTTTCGCGGTGCACAGCGCCACGATGGCGCCGATCAGCGCGCGCTTGGTGAAGCCGAAATGATAGTCGACCAAGAGATGAATGTAGGGAACGAAGGGCGGCAGCGTGATCTTGTGCAGGAACACCCCGACGAACACGGCGACGTTGACGGCCAGCATCAAGCGCCAGGGGTTTTCCCGTATAAACAGATTCAAGGCCATTGTCTTCCCGGCGAACGCCGGGACCCATACGCCGCGGCCGTAATTGCTTTAGCACAATGGTCGATGACGTCTTCCAACAATGGACGACCGGGGTTATGGGTCCCGGCCTTCGCCGGGACGACAATCTTCGTTGATACTACAAAATAAACCGGCTCAAATCCGCGTTCTTGGCGAGATCGCCGACATGCTTCTGCACGTAGTCGGCATCGACCTTGATGGTCTCGCCGTGGCGGTCCGGGGCGGCAAAGGAAATCTCGTCGAGCACGCGCTCCATCACCGTCTGCAGGCGCCGCGCGCCGATATTTTCCACGGTAGAGTTGACGGCGACCGCGACGTCAGCCAGCGCGTCGATGGCGCCGTCGGTGATGTCGAGCGTGACGCCCTCAGTCTGCATCAGCGCGATATATTGCTTGATCAGCGACGCCTCCGGCTCGGTCAGGATGCGGCGCATATCGTCGCGGGTCAGCGCTTCCAGCTCGACCCGGATCGGCAACCGGCCCTGCAACTCGGGCAACAGGTCCGATGGTTTCGCAATGTGGAACGCGCCGGACGCAATGAACAGGATATGGTCGGTTTTGACCGCGCCGTGCTTGGTCGAGACGGTGGTGCCTTCGATCAGCGGCAGCAGGTCGCGCTGCACGCCTTCGCGCGAGACATCGCCGCCGGTGCGGCCGTCGCGCACGCAGATCTTGTCGATCTCGTCGAGGAACACGATGCCGTTATTTTCGACCGCGTTGATCGCTTCCAGCACCAGCTGGTCGCTGTCCAAAAGCTTGTCGGATTCTTCGTTGACGAGGGTCTCGTGTGAACTCTCGACCGTCAGACGGCGGGTCTTGGTCCGCCCGCCCATCTTGCCGAAGATATCGCCGATCGAAATTGCACCCAACTGGGCGCCGGGCATGCCCGGGATTTCGAACATCGGCATGCCGCCCGATGACGACGTCTCGATTTCGATTTCCTTGTCGTTCAGCTCGCCGGCGCGCAGCTTCTTGCGGAAGGAATCGCGGGTGGCGGGACTCGAAGCCGGCCCGACCAGTGCGTCGAGCACGCGCTCCTCGGCCGCGAGCTGGGCGCGGGCCTGCACGTCTTTCCGTTTGCGCTCGCGGGTCTGGGAGATCGCGACCTCGACGAGATCGCGGATGATCTGCTCGACGTCGCGGCCTACATAACCAACCTCGGTAAACTTCGTGGCTTCGACCTTGATGAAGGGGGCGCCGGCCAATTTCGCCAGCCGCCGCGCGATCTCGGTCTTGCCGACACCGGTCGGCCCGATCATCAGGATGTTTTTCGGCAGCACCTCCTCGCGCAGATTGCCGGTGAGCTGCAGCCGCCGCCAGCGGTTGCGCAGCGCGATCGAGACGGCGCGCTTGGCGTCGGCCTGGCCGACGATGAAGCGGTCGAGTTCGGAGACGATTTCACGGGGGGAAAAGTCGGTCATTGGCTTTAGCTAGGGTGAAATTTCGTTCACGGCAAGGCGGCCAGACCGCCTAGATTATCGGCGGCCCGGCCTGCCATTGCTTGATCGCCTCGAAGGGGTAGAGCAGCATGATGATGTTCAGCGCCAGATTGTCGCGAATGTGCAGCGCCAACACGATTTCGAACGCCAGCGCCAGCGCCACGGTGGCCGCGACCGGCAGCTTCCTGGCCAACAGGAAACCGCCGATCATGGCGAAATTGTCGGAAATCGAATTGACGATGGTGTCGCCGAAATAGTCCAGCGAGATGGTGCCGGTCCGATAGCGATCGATGATCCAACTCGAATTCTCGACCAGCTCCCAAGCACCCTCGACCAGCATCGCAAGTATCAGGCGTGCGGGCCAGGCGAGACGTGGAAACAGAAGATGGGCAGCTCCATAAAACAGGAAGCCGTGCAGGATGTGCGACAGCGTGTACCAGTCGGCGATGTGTTGAGAATTTTCCGAGCTCTGCACCACGCCGTGCCAGAGTTTGACGTAGCCGCAGGCGCAGATCGGCAGGCGGCCCATCGCATAGAGGATCGAGGCCTGCACCACCAGGATTCCGGCGGCCATCAGCAGCCAATGCCAGGCCGTAACACTGTTGGCGAGGGGAGGCCGTGCGGCCGCGCTACCTGTGGTCATGGGTTGCGGACCATCAGCAGCGCAGGACCATCTGGTGTGTCGACCATATGGGCTCTTTCGAATCCGGCCTTCTCATAGGCGCGCACGGCGCGGTGGTTGGCGGGGTCGGGATCGGTGACCATGCGCGGCGCGCCGTGCGCCAGTCGCGCGTCGACGAAGGTTCGAATCAGTGCCGAGCCATGGCCTCGCTCGATCATGCCGGGTTCACCAATAAAGAGATCGATGCCACGGGTGCCCTTGGGGTGAGTGCCGAAGCCGGAATTCCAAGCGGTAAGATCATAACACTGGATGTAGCCGAAATCGGCGCCGTTTGTCGAAACGACAAATTGATCCATGGCCGGCTCGTCGAGATCGCCGCTGACCAGCGCATATTGCTCGTCAGGATCGCCCCACCATTCCCGGACATGGGGATGTGCGAGCCATTGCCGGATCACCGGCAGATCCGCTGAGGTCATGGCGCGAAAGACGTAAGCCGCCATCGATCAGCCGCCCAGTGCCTCGATGGTCACGTTGCGGTTGGTGTAGACGCAGATATCGGCGGCGATATCCAGCCCGCGGCGAACGATGGCCTCGGCATCCTTGTCGGTATCAATCAGCGCACGGGCGGCGGCCAGCGCATAATTGCCGCCGGAGCCGATCGCCATCACGCCGGCCTCCGGCTCCAGCACGTCGCCGGTGCCGGTCAGCACCAGCGAGACGTCCTTGTCGGCGACGATCATCATCGCTTCCAGGCGGCGCAGATAGCGGTCGGTGCGCCAGTCCTTGGCGAGTTCGACCGCGGCGCGGGTCAATTGACCCGGATACTGCTCCAGCTTGCTCTCCAGCCGCTCGAACAGGGTGAAAGCATCAGCGGTGGCGCCGGCAAACCCGCCGATGACGTCGCCCTTGCCGAGTTTGCGGACCTTTTTGGCGTTGGATTTGATCACGGTCTGGCCGATCGAGACCTGGCCGTCGCCGCCGATCACCACCTTGCCGCCCTTGCGGACCGTTAAAATGGTGGTGCCGTGCCAGACCGACGGCTCATTGGGGGATGCTTGCATGGAATACCTCGTGTCCGACCAGATTTAGGGGTTCGAGCGCACCGTTACAATCGGCCGGATTTGGTCACTATAGGGGGAAGTTGAGCCTTTTAAGCACGATCCCGCAGTGGCGAAGGCGACTTCGGCCTGTTAAAAGGGCCGCGTTTTCGGCCGGGAAGAGGCAAAGGAAAGCACATTTCATGCGCACAGCGACCATCAAGCGCAAGACCAAGGAGACCGACATCGAGGTGGCGGTAAACCTCGATGGATCAGGCGTGTCCAAGGTTTCGACCGGTATCGGCTTCTTCGACCATATGCTCGACCTCCTGGCCCGGCATTCGCGCATCGACATCACGGTCAAGGCGGATGGCGATCTCCATGTCGACCATCACCACACCACCGAGGACGTCGGCATCGCGCTGGGTCAGGCCGTGAAGCAGGCGCTCGGCACCATGGCCGGAATTACCCGTTATGCCTCGATCCATATGCCGATGGACGAGACGCTGTCGCGCGTCGTGATCGACATTTCGGGCCGGCCGGTGCTGGTGTTCAAGGTGGATTTTCCGCGCGACAAGGTCGGCGAGTTCGACACCGAGCTGGTTCGCGAATGGTTCAATGCGTTCACGACCAACGCCGGCGTGACTTTGCACGTCGAAACCTTATATGGCGAGAACAGCCATCATATCGCCGAATCCTGCTTCAAGGGTTTGGCCCGGGCGCTTCGTACGGCGGTTGCCATCGATCCAAAAACCGCGGGCGAAGTGCCATCCACCAAGGGTCAGCTCGGCGGCTGATTTTGGACCATGATCTGGACCCGGAGGGCCCCGCTGGCGAAAAGTGGGAACCGGTTTTCCCGAAACGGTCCATGCTTGAACTAAAAGGCTGATCGGACTGACCAATCAGCTCCGATCTGGTTCGCGGCGGAGAGTGACGATGCCGGTCTATACAGTGCATGCCCCGGTCAAAGGCGGCGCCGATCTGGCGGCGACCGACAGGTTTATGTTCGTGCGCGACGGCTTTCATTTCTGGGCCGCGGTGGCGAGCCTGCCGTGGCTTGTCTGGCATCGTCTGTGGCTGGCGCTGATCGGCTGGATCGCGCTGACCGTTGCGATCGCATTCGGCCTGCGGGCGCTCGGCGCCGGCGGTGGTACCATCCTGTTCGCCAATTTCCTGGTTGCGGTTCTGATGGGCTTTGAAGCGGCCAGCCTGCGGCGCTGGACGTTCTCGCGGCGCAAATGGCGGCAGCTCGATATCGTGGTGGCCGATGATGAGGAAGCCGCCGAGCAGCGCTTCTTCGATCGCTGGACCGCAAGGCAGCGCGGCCTCACCAATGACCAATGGGCGGTTGAGCGCGGCGGGCCGCCGCCGACCCGCAACGTTCCGGGCCAGCCATTTTCGAAACCGCCGCCGATGCCGCAAGGCGGCATCATCGGCCTGTTTCCCGAGCCGGGAGGATCACGATGAGCGTTGCGATCATCGATTACGGCTCGGGCAATCTGCACTCGGCGGCGAAGGCGTTCGAGCGCGCCGCGCGGAGCATGGAAAATCCGCCGAAGATCATGGTGACGCGCGATCCCGAAGCGGTGTTTCGCGCCGATCGCATCGTGTTGCCCGGCGTCGGCGCCTTCGCCGATTGCCGCAGGGGCCTCGATTCCCTCGACGGCATGCTCGAGGCGATGACGGAAGTCGTGCGCTCCAAGGCGCGACCGTTCTTCGGCATCTGCGTCGGCATGCAGCTGATGGCGACGCGCGGCAAGGAGCATGTTACCACCGACGGCTTCAACTGGATCGCGGGCGACGTCGAGAAGATTACGCCGCGCGAGGAGAATCTGAAGATTCCCCACATGGGCTGGAATACGCTGGACATGGTGCGCGAGCATCCGGTGCTGGAGCGCCTGCCGCTCGGACCAAAGGGCCGCCACGCCTATTTCGTGCACTCCTATCACCTCAACGCCTCGCATGAAGCGGATGTGCTGCTGCGCGCCGAATACGGCGGGCCGGTGACGGCGATGGTCGGCAAGGACACCGCGATCGGTACGCAATTCCACCCGGAAAAGAGCCAGCGTTTCGGGCTGGGTCTGATCTCGAACTTTTTGAAATGGAAGCCGTGATCCTTTTTCCCGCCGTCGATCTGAAGAACGGCCAGTGCGTGCGCCTCGAACAGGGCGACATGGCGCGGGCGACCGTGTTCAACCTCGATCCCGCGGCGCAGGCGCGGGCCTTCGCCGATCAGGGTTTTGAATATTTGCACGTCGTCGATCTCGACGGCGCCTTTGCCGGCAAGCCGATGAACGCGCTGGCGGTCGAAGGGATGCTGAAGGCGGTCACGATGCCGGTGCAGCTCGGCGGCGGCATTCGCGACCTCAAGACCATCGAGGCCTGGCTCGACAAGGGCATTGCGCGGGTAATCATCGGCACCGCGGCGGTGCGCGATCCGGAACTGGTGAAGAGCGCCGCGAAAAAATTTCCCGGCCACGTCGCGGTCGGTCTCGACGCCCGCGACGGCAAGGTCGCGGTCGAGGGCTGGGCCGAGACCTCGCAGGTAACCGTGCTCGAAATCGCGCAGCGGTTCGAGGACGCCGGCGTCGCCGCGATCATTTTTACGGACATTGCGCGTGACGGCCTGCTTAAGGGCCTCAACCTCGATGCCACCATTGCGCTGGCCGAGAGCATCTCCATTCCCGTCATCGCCTCCGGCGGCTTTGCCTCGATCGAGGACGTCAAGGCGCTGCTCGAGCCGCGCGCCAGGAAGCTCGCGGGCGCGATCGCCGGGCGGGCGCTCTATGACGGCCGGCTCGATCCCGCCGCCGCGCTGGCACTGATCCGCAACGCGCGCAGCGCGGCCTAGGGAGACCACGATGTTCAAGGTCCGCGTGATCCCCTGCCTCGACGTCAAGGACGGCCGCGTGGTCAAGGGCGTCAACTTCGTCGATCTGCGCGACGCCGGCGATCCCGTGGAAGCGGCGATTGCGTATGATGCCGCCGGCGCCGACGAGCTCTGCTTCCTCGACATCACCGCCACCCACGAGAACCGCGGCACCATGCTCGACGTTGTCAGGCGGACGGCGGAGGCCTGCTTCATGCCGCTGACGGTCGGCGGCGGGGTGCGGACCATCGAGGACATCAAGACGCTGCTGCGATCCGGCGCCGACAAGGTCTCGATCAACAGCGCGGCGGTCTCAAACCGCGAATTCGTCAAGCAGGGGGCCGAGAAATTCGGCGAGCAGTGCATCGTGGTCGCGATCGACGCCAAGCGGGTCAAGCGCGCCGGCGGCTCGGACCGCTGGGAGATTTTCACCCATGGCGGGCGCAATTCGACCGGGATCGACGCCATCGAATACGCCCAGGAAGTGGTCTCGCTCGGCGCCGGCGAAATCCTGCTGACCTCGATGGACCGGGACGGCACCCGGCAAGGCTTCGACCTGCCGCTGACGCAGGCGATCGCTGACAGTGTTCCCGTACCGGTAATTGCGTCCGGCGGCGTCGGCAACCTTGACCACCTCGTGGACGGCATCCGCCAGGGCCACGCCACCGCGGTGCTGGCGGCCTCGATATTCCACTTCGGCGAATTTACCATTCGCCAAGCCAAGGAACACATGGTGCGCGCCGGGCTGCCGATGCGGCTCGATCCCTGACGACTCCCCGTCACAAAAGTGCTAAGTCCGTTCTTGCTAAGTCCAGTCTTGGGATAGCGCGGGCCTTCGGCCGGCGCACGTGTTGAGTTCAGTTGATGCCACGTTTCACTATTCATGATCTGGCCGCCACCATCGATGCTCGGGCCGCATCGGGGGGAGAAGCGTCCTACACCCGCAGGTTGCTCGACAAGGGCGCGGAGCACTGCGCCAAGAAGTTGGGCGAGGAAGCGGTCGAGACCGTGATCGCCGCGGTCGAGAACGATCGCGATCACCTGATCGCCGAAAGCGCCGATTTGCTGTTTCATTTGCTGGTGCTGCTCAAAGCGCGCGGCGTGACGCTGGAAGAAGTCGAGACCGCACTCGGGCTACGTACCAACCAGTCCGGACTGGAAGAAAAAGCCGGGCGCAAGCGCGATTGAGCAAGAGGCGACGCCATGGATATTCGGGCGACGGACCAGCAATATAACCCCTACCGGATCTTCACGCGCGAGCAGTGGGCGCGGTTGCGCGACGACACGCCGATGACGCTGGAGCCGGGCGAGTTCGAGCGGCTGCGTTCGCTGCACGACCGCCTCGATTTGCAGGAGGTCGAGGACATCTTCCTGCCGCTGTCGCGGTTGCTGTCGATCTATGTTGATGCGACGCTGCGGCTCTACCAGGCGCAGCGTCAGTTCCTCGGCATCCGCGACCGCAAGGTGCCCTATATCATCGGCGTCGCAGGCTCGGTTGCGGTCGGCAAATCCACCACCGCGCGCGTGCTGCAGGCGCTGCTGGCGCGCTGGTCGCCGCGGCCCAAGGTCGAAATGGTGACGACCGACGGTTTTCTGTTTCCGAACGCCGTGCTCGAGCGGCAGGGCCTGATGCAGAAAAAGGGCTTTCCCGAGAGCTACGACCTGCCGATGCTGCTGTCGTTCCTGAGCGACATCAAGGCCGGCCGGCGGCCGGTGCGCGCGCCGGTTTATTCGCATTTGACCTACGACATCGTTCCCAACAAGTGGATCGAGGTCGACCGCCCCGACATCCTGATCGTCGAGGGCGTCAACGTGTTGCAGACCGGCCGCCTGCCGCGCGACGGCAAGGCGGTTCCTGTGGTCTCCGACTTCTTCGACTTCTCCGTATATATCGACGCCGACGAGGCGGTGCTGCGCCAATGGTATGTGCGGCGTTTCCTCGCGTTGCGAGACACGGCGTTTACCGATCCGCGGTCCTACTTCCATCGTTACGCGCTGCTCTCCGACGAGGAGGCGACGGCGACCGCGCTGGCGATCTGGGAGCGTACCAACCTTGCCAATCTCGAAGACAACATTTTGCCGACCCGGCCGCGCGCGACGCTGATCCTCAAGAAGGGCGCCGATCACGTCGTCGAGACCGTCGCGCTGCGGCGGCTGTAGTCGCAGTACATCGTCATTGCGAGCCAACGGGTCGGCGCGAAGCGCCGCCCGATGACAGGCTCCGCGAAGCAATCCATCGTGCAGCGAAGTAAGTATGGATTGCTTCGTCGCTTCGCTCCTCGCAATGACGTAAAAATCTGAACGCTAGGCCGCGATGTGCCGCGAGGCCGCAAGACCCGCGATCGCCTCCGCCAATTTCTCGCGATCGAGCGGCTTGATCAGGAAACCGTCCATCCCGGCTTCAAAACAGGCATAACGATCTTCCACCAGCGTGTTGGCGGTCAGCGCCAGGATCGGCGTCCGGCGCCCGGGCAGGCCGGATTCCAGCGTGCGCATCCGCTTGGTGGTTTCGATGCCATTGAGCTGCGGCATCTGGATGTCCATCAACACCAGATCATAGCCCGCGCCGGCCGATTTGGCCGACAGCCAGGATTCCAGCGCCTCTTCGCCATTGGTGGTGATGACGGCCTGGTGCCCCAGCCGGCTCAGCAAGGAGCGCATCAACAGCGCGTTGATCTCATTGTCTTCCGCGACCAGGATTGAAAGCCCCTTGCTCGCCGGCGCCGGCGTCGGGGCAGGCTCATCCAGGCCGGTCATGGCATCGCTGACGACACTGGGCGCCGAGATCTCGGGCGTGGCCGTCAGGCGCGCCGCGAGCGAGGCGGCGCGGAGCGGCTTGACCAGATAGCCGGTGAAGGGGGATGCCGCGGAAGGCTGCAGCTCCTGCCGCGTCGCCGGCGTGAACATCACGATGCGCTGCGTGGCGTGCAGCCGTGCGGCCTCGCCGAACGCCTCGATGGCTTGGGTGCCGAGCGCGTGATCGATCAGGATGGCGTGCCAGGGGCGCTCCGGCAGCAGCGCCTGGGCGACGTCGGCGTCGGAAACCATGCAGGTCTGGCCGCCCCAACGCTGCAGCCGCCGCGCGGTCAAAGAGGCCTCGATGCTCTGCGGCGACACCAGCATGATCGACTGGCCGGTCAGGTCGGGTGCGGCAAACGTCTTCGGCGTGCCGGGATCAGAGGCCGGCAGCGGGATCGTCACCTCGAACGTCGAACCGATACCGGGCTTGCTCTCCAGCGTGATGCGGCCGCCCATCCGCTTGACGATGCGGTCACTGATGCTGAGGCCTAATCCAGTGCCGCCATAGCTGCGCGCGATGCGATCGTCGGCCTGCTCGAATTCGCGGAAGATGCGCTCCTGCGCCTCCGGCGCGATACCGATGCCGGTGTCGCGCAACACAAAACTGACCTCACCCGGACGGATGCCGGGCTCGACAATCAATGCGACGCCGCCGGTTGCGGTGAACTTGATCGCGTTGCCGGCAAGATTGAGCAGCACCTGCCGCAGCCGCGCCGCGTCGCCGACCACTTCCAGGGGCAGGCGCTCGTCGATATAGGCGGCGATCTCGAGCTTGCGGGCCTGCGCGCGCGGCGCCAGCAATTCGGTGATGCCCTCGATCAGCTCCGGCAGGGCGAAGGCGCGATGTTCGAGGTCGATCTTGCCGGCCTCGATCTTGGAATAGTCCAGCAGTTCCTCGATCAGCGACAGCAGCGCGTCGCCGGAGGTCTTCACCGCCTTGACGTAGGTGGTCTGTTCCGGCGTCAGCGGCGTATCCAGTAGCAGGCCGCTCATGCCGATGATGCCGTTCAGCGGCGTGCGGATCTCGTGGCTCGCCATGGCGAGGAAGCGCGACTTGGCGCGGCTGGCGGCATCGGCCTGATCGCGGGCCTCGGCCAGCGCGCGCTCGCTCTCGGTGCGGTTGGTGACGTCGCGGCCGACGCTCTGCATTTCGGAAGGCCCGCCGGCATCGTTGCGCACCAGCGCTTCACGCCAGGCTATCCATCGCGGCCCCTCGGGGCCCGCGATCTTCTGGTCGTGGATGCGGGTGCCGTTCCATTCCAGCACGCTGTCGCCCTGTTCCAGAATATCGAGCGTGGCGGTGCTGCCGATCAGGGCCTCGCGCGGCGCTTGCGCCAGTTCGCAATAGGCATCGTTGACGAAGGTGATGCAGCCGTCGGTGTCGCGCAGGATGATCAGGTCGCCCTGCGATTCGAACAGGCGGCGGGTGCGCTGCTCGGCCTCCTGCAGTTCCCAGTTCCGGTCCGCCATCGCTTCATTGTGCAGGGCGACCTTGTGCATCTTCTTTCGCAGGAAACGAAACCGGGCGCTCTGGGCGGCGAGGGCGACGCAGGCGATCGCGAACAGGAAACTGATGCCGATCGCAAAGGTGTGCGGATTGTAGCCGGATATTTCCGAGCGGCTTGCGGTTATGAAGCCGTAGGCGCCGCCAAAGGTGGCGGAAAACACGATGAAGGAGCGAAGGGTGAAGGTGACCCAGGGATGCCGGCGGCCAAAGCGGCGGAAGTATAGTTTAATCCGGTAAGTCCGCCCCATCGTCAGTTACCCTGAGATTGTTTGCTCGAATTGAGGCGGCTCGATTCGCCCGGTGCGTCCCGAGAGACGATGCGTCGCCGACCTTGAAAAGTGCTTGAGGCGGGCTGCCTTTCGCGGGTGCGATAAGAACAGGGTTGATGAAGTGTTAACTCACAGCGAGGCGGCCACGACGCGAGGCTGAGCGCCGCGGGCGCTGACGATGAGGGCGGCGGCATCGCGCGCCGAAAAGCTCTTCGAGCGCACGAAGATGCGGTAATCGGCGGGTCCCTCCGTTGAGAGATAGATGACGGGCTCGGACGGCGACGGCGAGCTGGAAATCGCGACCAGCTGCGGCGGCGAATGGCTTTCGCAGGCGCCGGGCTCGGTGCTGTCGATGTCGTCGATGACGGTGAAGTCCGCCGCTTCCGCGCTGTCGGAGATCTGGACGCGGACGGTGGCGCGGCCGGGATCGCTGGTGAAACTGACGTGACGTTCGGCCTGCCAGGACAGGGCCGCGATCTGGAGCGAAGCGCCCGCAATCTCGATGCAGGGGCGCGGACCGGTCGAGAATTCGCCGCGGGCGAACAGCGCGACGACGGCCAGCGGAACCACCGAGGCCAAAACCTTGAAACGCAACATGACACTACCCACTCAGCACAAGCCCGCGACAGGGGGCTTATGGTTGGCAGAGGGTAAAGAAAACTCGTTACTACGGGGTTTATGGGAGGAGTTGTCGTTCCGGCGAACGCCGGAACCCATACGCCGCGGCGGTCATTGCAACGGAAGGTCTCTAACGCCAGCGTTCCCACCGATGGGCCGCGGCGTATGGGTCCCGGCTCAAGGCCGGGACGACGACGTGGATGGGTCATCGCAAACATGACGTCACATTCTCGCGGCGCGATGCGCCCGAAGTTTTGCAAATCATCCGCCCCCAAAAAATTGAGAGGGCGCAGGGAAGACCGGGTGCGCGCTGCACCCGCGGTCCCGTGTGCAATTTGCACAGAAAAATGCGCACACGAGCATACAGGTCCAGCGGAGAACACCCGGCCTTCCCTGCGCAGTGGCTTTACGGCTTATATCGTGCTCTCCCTGGTGAACGGGCTTTCTTGCCACCATCATCCCTGATCAGCGTTTGGCTTCTCAGGAACTTGACGCCAGCAACGGGGCGTCAGGACCACACGACTTCGCCGTACGCGTCAGTGCCGTTCGTCGCCAGCACATCAGCGTCCACCGCAACCCGTCCAACGTCCGTGACGACGGCCGACGCCCTTCTGAGTAGGACGGGATGGCCAAATATATGCCCCAATTTTCACTTCTGGAAAAGCGAAATATTTTTTATTTCAGGGCTTGACACGATTTCTGCAAATCAGAATTGATTTGCCCCGGCTTCGCCAGGGCTGTGCCGGGCGCGGCCGTCGGGTCGTTTTGTCGCGGTAAAATAGCGGCCCGCCGGGACGGCTTACGTGGTGCCAGAGAGACGAAGCACGACTGCGGGTCCGGCGCAGTCCTAGGGCAACAACCGCAACTCGATTGTTTCGGCTTTCTGATTCCCGAGCGCAAGAGCCACGCAGGATGCTTTCGTAGGGTGGGCAAAGCGTAAGCGTGCCCACCACCGAGAAGCGCGCATCGATGATGATGGTGGGCACGCTTCGCTTTGCCCACCCTACGCAGTTACGCCGCGCGCCGCGCATCATCGGCCAAGGCACGATACGACAGCGCTTCCGCCAGATGCAGCCGGCCGATCTTTTCCGCGCCGTCGAGATCGGCCAGCGTGCGCGCAACGCGCAGCACGCGGTGATAGCCGCGCGCGGTCAGCTTCATGGTTTCGGCGGCGTCGCGCAGCAGCTTTTGTCCCTGCGCATCCGGCTGCGCGATGGTTTCCAAGAGCGATGCCGGCGCTTCGGCATTGGTGCGGACATGCGGCATGCCGGCGGCCGCGTAACGCGCGAGCTGGACGTCGCGCGCGGCGGCGACGCGGGCGGCGACTTCGGCGGAGCCTTCGCTCGGCGGCGGCAGGATCAGGTCGGCCGCGGTCACCGCCGGCACTTCGATGCGCAGATCGATACGGTCCATCATCGGCCCCGAGATACGCACCTGATAATCCCCTGTGCAGCGGTCGATCCGGCCGCGCTTGCAGGAATAGCCGGGCTCATAGGCGTGGCCGCAGCGGCACGGGTTCATCGCCGCCACCAGCATGAAGCGCGCCGGATAGGTGACGCGGTGATTGGCCCTGGACACCGCGACCTCGCCGTTCTCCAGCGGCTGGCGCAGGGAATCCAAAACGCGCGGATCGAACTCCGGCAATTCGTCGAGGAACAGCACGCCCTGATGCGCCAGCGAGATCTCGCCGGGTTTTGCGCGGATGCCGCCGCCGGTCAGCGCGGCCATGCTGGCGGAATGATGCGGCGCCCGGAATGGTCGCCGCGCCGTCAGCGCGCCGTCGCGGATTTCACCGGCGACGGAGGCGATCATCGACACTTCCAAAAGTTCCGGCATTAGGTAGCAAACTCACCTTACCACGGCTGGCGGCAATCCTGCCTGCCTAGCTAGACTCCTCCCCACATTTTCAGGGAGGAAGCCGTGAACGAGTTTGTTTTGAACGGGCTGGTCAAGCGCCGCGCCCAACTGGCGGGCGACATTGAGAGCACCCATGAGGCCCTACGGAAGATGGTCCTGGACCTCGAAAGCTTGGACGCCACCATTGTCCAGTTTGACCCGGATTTTCAGGTTGAGACCATCAAGCCAAAGGCGTTCCGACCGCCAAAGGATTGGAGCAACCGGGGCCAGATGAGCCGGATCATTCTGAGCGTGCTTCGCCAAGCCTCAGAGCCGCTCACTACGCGCGACATTGCCGTGCAGCTTCTCATCGAACGGGCGCTGGATAAGAGCGACCTGAGGCTTCTCAGGCTCATGACAAAGCGGGTCGGGGTATCGCTGCGGGGCCAGAAGGAAAACGGCCTAGTTCGGTGCGATCAGGGGCCGGGGCAGTACATGCTTTGGGAGATAGCCCGCTAAGTCATTGGGGAAACGTCAAAAAAATATTTGACAGTAAGGGATTCCTTTACTCGCCTTGGAGTGTTATATCTGTGGCGCGGCCCTTACTTGGTGAATGTGCCCCTGGGCACCGCTTGGTTTCACACCCAAGCTCAGCCATAGAGCGGGCCGCGTCTTTTTTAGTAGTAGTGGGTTTGACCGGTCGCCCAAAGATCAAATTCGCTTTTTATGGCGGGTTTTATCAGGTCATACGACTTAGTGTCCCCGCGCTCCCATTTTCGTTGAATCGCCCAAGCGCAATAGTCGGCCGCCCATAATAACGGGTCTTTAGACGATTCCAAAAAGCTCACTTCCCAATGACTGCGGAGAGCTACTTGCTGCGCGGTATTATTGAGGCTTTGTTTGAAGGCGGCTTTGGTTTTGTTTTGACCGAGAGCCGCCGCAGTAATCAGCAGCTTCGTGTTTTGCGCTAAGATTTGCGGAGCGACGTGTTTGAAATGAAAATACCAAGCATATTGGTAAAACGTCGGCTCGGTAGTTCTGGTTTGCGGCTGGGCTTTAGACTTCTCCAAAATGGTCGCGTCTACTCGAAACGAGTGTTTGCCCAACACTTTAAAAACTTCGTCACGAGTGGCCTGTTTATCCTCAGTTGCGTGCAGTTTGTCGCAATCCGAACCTGAGGCGCACAATTCGCGGCGGATGTGCAGCAAATCACTAGCAAGGCTGCAATCATCCGTCGTCAATGTGCATAGCATAAAGTATCTGCTCGCGCCTTGTTGACGCTTGAAAGTGAAGCAGCCCGCTTCGTCGGCGAATACAAATCTTGTTGGCATGCGTGAACAGTAGCACGGAGAACTTAAATTTACCTATGCGTGCGCTGCCAGTAACCTTTCCACTGCCGTGACACGGGATGCTGCAACGCGGCGCTGGTGGTCATTAAGTATTGTTCGCCGTTGCTGACACGGCGGTTGTTTTCCCGCCAAGCCATCTCGCTCGCATAAGCCGACAGATACGGCCCAGCGACGTGATGGTGAATGCCGATTTCGGCACGGCGCAAACGGGAGAAAAATGATTCCGCCTGATTAGTGTTGGCTTCCTCGGTCGAATAGGCCTCCGAGTGATTGATCCGCTTCGTCAGGAAGCGAGCGTGCAGCGCATCCCAATGCGTCGCTTCGTCGGCATAGACGGTGCTGCCGGGCGCAACGGTGCGAGCAATCGTCACGACCGAAGCATCTTCAGACTTGTACACGAAAGGCAGCGTGCGCCCGCCGCGCTCGCGCATGATAACCACCACGCGGCGCTTGCCGGTCTGGTTTTCAGCAAGACGACGGTCTTTCCGATCAATGCGACGATTCGCGGGGCGAACGTGGCCGCCGAAGTATGCGCCGTCTACTTCGACCTCGCCCGAAACGGTCGCGCCCTTGGCCTCCGAAGCGAGAGCTTCACGGATTTTGTGCGCCATCACGAAAGCTGTCTTGTATTGGCAATCCAGGTCGCGGCTGAGTTGAAGGGCGGCATGGCCCTTTGCGCCGTTGACGAAAATTGCGATTGCCAAAAGGTAGTCGCGGATTGGCAGTTTTCGGCTGGCGAAAATCGTCCCGCTCGTAACGCTGAATTGGTGGTTGCAGGCTTTGCACTTGAAGAGTTTGCGGGTCGCGTAGGTGTAGACGGCGACACAGCCGCAACGCGGGCAGAACGGCGCGCCGTCAGTGGCGGCCCAGCGGATCAGCTTGAAAGTCTGATAGGCTTCCTCGTCCGACAAACGGGCGACCTTCGCTAAACTTAGCGACCTCGCCTTTGCCGATATGAGGAAGTGCTGCGACATGAGACCAACGTTTTCCGTTGACCTCAGTGATAAGTGATGAAGGTAATGACGTCAACTTAAATCGTTGACCTTGACTAAATTCCTTTACATCACTACTTTGCGAGAATGACCCCGGAACAGTGTCGGGCCGCCCGAGCATGGCTAAATTGGCCTCAAGACGCGCTTGCAAAAGCCGCGAGCGTGGGCGTTTCGACGGTACGGGACTTTGAGGCAGGACGGCGCGAGCCGACCAGGAACAACCTAGCGGCAATTCAAGCTGCACTGGAAAAAGGTGGCGTTTCATTCGTTAATAATGAGAAAGAGCTAGGGATTGCTGCCTTGAGGCAAGTGTGATTCGATAGGTTAGGAACGCGCAACTAAGGTTTGGACCCTTAGCTGCGCGGGTACTCTGGAAGGCGGCCAACCCTTATGGAAGGGGTCGGACGTAGCCCTTGTGGAAGGGGCCGAAGGTGGAGGTAGCGGGACTTGCACCCGCCGGGACGCGAGCTGGACAACTCTTCCCTGCACTGTGCACCCCCATTCTTGAAAACCGGGGCCGAAAGGCTCCGGTTTTTTAGTCGAAAATTCCTTCCTGGACTTCATCGCTCTCAGACGAAGATTTCAAATTGGTGCCTCGCGCGCCGTCCGTCATCTGAATATTGCTCGGAACGCCTGCCTTTTCGGCCACTAAACGCCATTTCCGCCTGAATTCAGATGCGGTCCACGGCTTCCCCGAGTACTCACAGATCACCATTGGACCGGCGGTGCGCTTCCACGGCGGCACATTGTTGATCTCTTCCATAATCATCGAAAACCGCCTCAGATCTAAATTGAGCACACGTCCGCTGGAGAACTCCCGACGCAACACCATCTTGTCGTCTATGTCGGACCAAAGAAGACCCCCAACCCACTTCTCGGAGCCGTTGTTGATGTCGTCTGGTCCCGGCTCGCTCATCGGAACCCACTCTCCAAGAATTTCTACTTGGCGAATCTTCGGGATTTCGAATTGAAGCGCCTGCGCCAGCGCGATGGACGGCCACGCGAACTGACTAGTCGCCGCCGCTCGGATGGCCCGAACATGCTGGATGGTTAAAACCTCGGTCCTGGGTGGGGCCGGGGCAAAGCGCATTTGCCCAATAATCGTGCTGAGCCTTGTGCAGGCCTCGCTATTCAACACGACTGAACCGAAGCTGCAGAGCAAACGAAGCTTGGCAAGAAGCGATTGGCCCGTCGAGATTTTGCCGCCGGCAGTCCAACTTGTGTCGTAGATGCTTTGAACCCGCGCGGCGCTCCAGTCGGCCACTCGGTCGGGGCCAATTTCCCTGTCTAAACGATTAATGCCCTGATCGTAGTTCTTCCTAACCCCGTGTTTAAGCTTGTGATACGGCGAATTCTCGTGAGCCCGATAGGCCTTGATCAGATCAGAAAAGGTGCCGTCGAACGCCGCGACAGGTGGCGGTGGCAACGGCGGCAGCGGGACCGGCACAGGGGGCAGTGACACTGGTACCGGCGGAAGAGGAGGAGATGGCGGTGCTGCGGCGTCGCCTAGCACCGTCCATGGGAAGGGTTCGGTAGCAGCCGGGGCAGCGCTCGGCGAAGCAGGCGGTGCCGCTGTGGAACCTAGGTATTCAGCCCGGACGCGCTTTAAAACGTCGATCTCGCGCGCAAGCTCGCTCACGCGCTCCATGAGGCTCGCGCGTTCTCGCTCTTTCGACTCCAGAATCTTATCGAGGTCCAATGGCTCGCTCGGTCACGTCGCCCTTTCACAAGGCGCGACAAAGTGTTGACCGAGACCCAGCAATCAGCTAAAAACGCGTTTCCTAGGCGCCGTTTTTCGCTGGTGCTGGGTCTCGGCTCCGTCCACGACGTTGCCGGTTACCACGCCGCTCGAAGCTCGGTTTGAATCCGCCCTGCGCAAGAAATTGCGTGGGGCGATTCTTTGTCTGGACCTAGGATACGGGAATCACGGCGAGAGTCAACGCAGTGGCGCGATAATTCGACATATCGTCGAGACCGTCACGCTTAGGCCAACTGCCCACTTCCGCACTCTCAAGTCGCCCGTGACTGAATGACGCTTTAAGTCATTGAAATTGCTAGTGGTGAGTTTGCTACCTAATGCCGAAAAGTTCGGACGGCGACAGCGGCGGCAGGATCGAGGGCAGCCGCGCTGCCAGCATCGATTTGCCGGCGCCCGGGGAACCGATCATCAGCAGATGATGTCCGCCGGCCGCCGCGATCTCCAGCGCGCGTTTGGCGCTCTCCTGGCCCTTGATGTCGCGCAAGTCGAGCAGCGTCTCCTCGCGCTCGTGCACTTTCGGCTGCGGGCGCGACAGCAGCTGCGTGCCTTTAAAATGGTTGGCGATCTGGATCAGCGACTTTGCCGCGATGATCTGGATATCCGGGCTCGCCCAGGCCGCTTCCGTTCCGCACGCGGCGGGGCAGATCAGCCCTTCGTCGCGCGAATTGGCGCCGATCGCCGCCGGCAGCACGCCCGCGACCGGTGCGATCGATCCATCGAGCCCGAGTTCGCCGAGCACCGTGAAGCCTGAGAGCGCGTCCGGCGGGATCGCGCCGATGGCGGCCATCAGGCCGAGCGCGATCGGCAAATCGTAATGGCTGCCTTCCTTGGGAACGTCGGCGGGGGCGAGGTTGACCGTGATCCGCCGCGCCGGCAGCGCCAGCCCCGAAGCGATCAGCGCCGAGCGCACCCGCTCGCGCGCCTCGGAAACCGCCTTGTCGGGCAGGCCGACGATCGCAAACGCCGGCAGCCCGGGCGCGACCTGCACCTGCACGTCGACCGCGCGGGCCTCGATCCCCTCAAAGGCTACGGTAGAAACCCGCTGAACCATGCCGACCCCTTGCCACTACCGAGGGTAGCGGAAGCGGGTGGGTTAGGCAAGAACATTACGGGAACAGGGAGTGGACTGCGATACTAAGTGTGATGGGCGGTCGGGAATTTGCCGGGGAGAGTTCGGTGGGCACGAACACGTTCGCAGCGACTTTTTGTCGTCACCATCCCGTCAGTTTCGAAACCGCCGTGGTACTCAGTTACAGAAGTTCAAAGAGGCCGCCGCGTCCTCGAAACGGACGGCAGTGAAAAGCGATTCAATGAGAGGCTGGGGAAGATCGCCAAGCAGAAGCCTCCCAGCCCTCCAAAGAAGGCCAAGAAGCGGACCTAAATATTCGAGAGCCGCTTTTGCCGATCCTTGCGGTCCGACTCGATTGCCTGCCGGATCGCTGAGGCGCTTTTACCAGATGCGTCAATGCATTCGTCGTTTCCAAGCCGGTTCTCTTGATCGATCCGCTCAGCCGCAAGAGCCTCAGCGGCCATGACGAATGATAGTTCGGCAATCGACAGGTTGTTGCGGATGTTTTCCTTCGGAGCCAATCCGCGCGCCTCTCGAAGCTGGTACGACTTGGCTCCAAGCAGCTTCAGGTACACTGCCTCGGTGCAATCCATGTACCCGCGCCCGGTTACATAGGCCGCCTTCAAGGTGTCGGTGAAGGCCACCCTCTGGCTTCGGGAGACCGCTCTGGCGCCAGCCCATCGATTTGCTTCGGCGGTCGCGCGCTGCAAAATGTCATCGGCAAGCGTGGCGTCGCCAGCCCGGTAGCGCAGCCAGACTTCCCGGACCTCGATTTCGAGTTTTGGGCTGAGAAATCCGGCGTAGGCAGCTGCCAGAATCGGGTGAGCGTAGGTGCCAGATTTGCCCCTACCCCTAAGAGCATAAATCACTGGAATATCGGGCCTATTCTCTTTCAAACCGGATAGTACGGTCTTTTTCTGCATCTCATCGATGAGCGCAATTGCCGGTCTGGTGGTCCGCCAGCGCGATGGCTCTTTCGACGGCTTTGCCTTCGCCGCACGCCACAGGTCATCAAGGCAGATATGGCCGTGCGCATCCTCGAAAATGCGGCTGCCACGGATCACTATCGAACGCGACTCGTTCATGGGAATCCCCGGTTGAGAATCAGGTTGTAACAACCCTAATGACTCATACGGGAACTGAAGAAATCACGATGTCCGGAGAAGGGGCTATCCACCTACAAACTAGCAGTTATCCACGTATTGTAAGGGCGCGGCCGGCCCCAAACCTTGAGAGCCAGTGTGGCTCACCCTGCAGGAGCAGACCAATGCGGCAGTTCATCGCTCTGATCCATAAGGATGCCGATAGCGATTACGGCGTATCGGTCCCCGATCTTCCAGGCGTCATCAGCGCTGGGAGCACTCTAGACGAAGCACGAACTATGGCGGCTGAAGCGCTCGCCTTTCATCTAGAGGGCCTGGCAGCGGATGGCGAAGCTGTACCTGAGCCCTCTTCGCTGGAAGAGATAATGGCCAACCGAGAAAACAAGGACGGCGTAGCTGTTCTCATCCAAGCGCCAGCCGCGAACGTGAAGAGCGTGCGCATCAACATTACGCTGCCAGCGGACGTGCTTGACCAAATTGACCAGTACGCGGAACGAGAAGGATTCACACGATCGGGATTTCTAGCCCAGGCCGCCAAGAAAGTGATGGCTGCATAATTGCCAGGCGAGGCGGCACACGTGACAGGCCCGCATGGCTCGGAATGAAAGACGCCCCCTCAATTCAGCTTACTCGCCGCCACCACGGCCATATTCGCCGCCGGCTGCTCCAGCATCTTCAGCGCGGCATCGAGGCCGTTGCGCAAATTGACGGCGGCGTTCTGGCTGCAGCGCAGGCGGCCTGAGCAGATGAATTTTACCTCGGTCGAACCGTCAGTCTTGGGAATGAGAATTCGGGTGGCGAGTTCGATCTCGACCGAGCCGTTCATGGTGCCGTAGGCGCCGACGATGTCGAAATAGACCAGCGGGGCGGCGGCTCCGGTGTCTTCATAGACGAGGTCGCCCGGCTTGGGGTTCGGTTGGTCGGTCAAGGGGCTCTCCCAGGTCGCGTGAGGGGCAGGATTGGCTGAACCTTGCTTACGCCAGTCCGGGGTCGATCCCTAGTGCCGGGTTCAACTGCATCGACGGCGGAACTGCGCTCCCTCTCCCGCTTTTTGCGGGGGAGGATTGGGGTGGGGTGCCGCCGCGATTCGCGCCGTTCGTGGGGAGAGAGCCCCCACCCGGCACGCGTACCGACCTCTCCCGCAAGCGGGAGAGGTGAACCAAGTCTGCCGACGCGCCGATTCAAATCGCTCAGAGGTTCATCACCATCGCCGACGGATAGTAATGGAAACCTTCGCTGGTCTTGCCGATGTGGCCAAAGCCGGGCCAGGCGAAGTGATAGGACATGACCGGGGTCTTGTTGGCCGCGATCGTGTCGAGCAGTTTCACCCGCGTGTCCGCCGCCTGCTTCGGATCCGAGTCGTAGGAGAATTGCATCCGCGGCTTCTCCAGGAGCAGTATCGGGTGGTGGGTGAGGTCGCCGAGGAAGGCGAAGGATTTGCCTTTCGACGTCACCATGAAGATGGTGTGGCCCACGGTGTGGCCGGGCGCCGCGATCGCGGTCACGCCGGGCAGGAATTCCTGGTTGTCCTTGATGAAGACGATGCGGTCGCGCACGGGCATCAGATTTTTGCGGGCGTGAATCACAAAATCCTTCAGCGGACTGCCGAGCTTGCCTTCATCGGTCCAGAACTCGAAATCGCTCTGGGTGATGTAGACCTGCGCGTTCGGGAATAGCGGCTTGTCGTCGGCGCCGACCAGGCCGCCGATATGGTCGATATGCGCATGCGAGCACACCACAGCGTCGATATCGCCGGGCTTGATGCCGGCTTCCGCCATGCTCTTCTGCTGCCGGCCGGTGGTCGGCCCGAACGCTTTCGAAGTGCCCATGCCGGTGTCGAACAGGATCAGCTTGTCGCCGGTGTTCACGATCGGCGAGTTCTGCTCGAGCACGACATTTTCGGGGTCGAGGAAGTTGTCGGTCAGCATCTTCTTCACTTCGTCGTCGGACACGCCGACGAAAGTGCCCTTTGGCGGGCCGAGCGGCAGCGGGCCGTCGGAAACCACGGTTACCTCGGCGTCACCGAGAACGAAGCGGTGCCAGTAGGGCGTCTGCGTGCCGAGCTTGGGTGCCTTGGCCAGCGCGCTGCCGCCGAGCATGGTCGAGGAGCCTAGGCCAACACCAAGTCCTGCGCCGAGAGCAAGCAGGGACCGTCGCGATACGTCCATCGTCATGGGTCTTCCTCCATTGTTTTTATAGAATTTGGATTTGTCGCCCGGACAGATTCATCCGCGGCTACAGGCTGCTCCCGCGCCTCGAAATTGGCAAGTAGGATTAGACGCCTAACAGGCGTGCAGGCGAAATGTGCAGGCGCACAACCGCGCGAAGAAAATTATTTCGCGCCCCGCTTGGCCTCAATGGTGTCCCAAACCTTTGCAGCGACGTCAGGCCCGTTGAGCCGTGCAATGGCGCGAATGCCGGTCGGGCAGGTCACGTTGATCTCGGTCAGGTTGCCATCGATCACGTCGATGCCGACGAACAGCAGACCGCGCTCGCGGAGCGCCGGGCCGAGCGTGGCGCAGATTTCGCGCTCACGCGGGGTAAGGTCGGTGGCCTCAGCGGCGCCGCCGCGCACCATGTTGGAGCGCAGATCGTCGGCGGCCGGCACGCGGTTGACGGCGCCGGAGAATTCGCCGTCGACCAGGATGATGCGCTTGTCGCCGTGCTTGACCTCGGGGAGGAAGCGCTGGATCACCCAGGGCTCGCGGAAGGTGACGGAAAACATGTCGAACAGCGAGCCGAAATTCATGTCCTGCGGCATCACGCGAAACACCGCCGCGCCGCCATGGCCGTGCAGCGGCTTCATGACAACCGCGCCATGCTCGTCGCGGAACGAATTGATTTCGTCGAGGTCGCGCGAGATCAGCGTCGGCGGCATCAGCTGCGGAAAGTTCAGCACGAACATCTTTTCCGGCGCGTTGCGCACGCTGGCGGGATCGTTGACGACCAGCGTCTTGGGATGGATTCGTTCCAAGAGATGCGTCGAGGTGATGTAGGCGATATCGAACGGCGGCTCCTGCCGGAGCAGGATGACGTCGAAGCCGTTCAGCGCCGTGCGCTTGGGCTCTCCGAGGGTGAAATGGTTGCCGGGCTCGTCGCGCACGGTCACCACCTGCACCGGCGCCACCAGTTCCTCACCGCGCAGCGAGAGCTGGTCCGGCGTGAAATAGAACAGTCCATGGCCGCGCTTTTGCGCTTCCAGCATCAGGGCAAAGGTCGAATCGCCGCGGATGTTGATACGCGCGATGGGGTCCATCTGGACGGCGACATTCAATTTCATGGGGCGGGTCCGGGTCTCTGGAGGGGTCTATTTATACTTATACGCTGGCGTCGAATGCCGCTAACAGATGGCGTGGCAAGCGCCGCGGCGCAATCAGGATGGCGTCGAATCGCAGCTCGAATTCGGCATGCTCGGGATGCGCCATCAGCCAGGCCTGCGCGGCATCGATGATGCGGGCCTGCTGCCGCGGCGTCACCGCATAGGCGGCATCATCGAGCCGGGCGCGCGCCTTGACCTCGATGAAGGCGATCAGATTGCGCTTTTTGGCGACGATATCGATCTCGCCATAGGGGGTTTTGAAACGCTTGGCGAGGATGCGGTAGCCCTTGGCCATCAGGAACGCGGCGGCGCGGGTCTCGGCCGAAAGCCCGGTCTGGAAGGCGGCGACCCGCTCGGGCGCGGCGAGTTTTGTGGACGTGTCGGGCGGCGTGGCGCCGTCAGTCTTCGCCATCGTCCTCTCCCGTCTTGATATCTTTCGCGAGTTCGAGCGCGCGGGCATAGACCTCACGGCGCGGCCGGCCGGACAGTTCGACGGCATGGGCGACCGCATCCTTGACGCTGTCGCGCCCAAGCGATGACCGCAGCAGGTCGTCGAGATCAGCCTCGGTCATGACAAGCGCATCCGCCCGGGGCGGGCCGACGATCAGCACGAATTCGCCGCGAGTCTCCAGCGTATCGGCGAGCTTCGCCAGTTCGGCGACCGGCGCGCGCGAAATCTCCTCATGCAGTTTTGTCAGTTCGCGGCAGATCGCGGCGTCGCGCTCGGCCATGATCCCGGCGAGATCGCCCAGCGTGTCGGCGATGCGGTTGCCGGATTCGAACATGACAAGCGTGGCGTCGATCCGGGAAAGCTCTGCCAGCCGCGTGCGCCGCGCCTGCTGCTTGGCGGGCAAAAATCCCTCGAAGAAAAACCGGTCGGTGGGCAATGCTGCGACCGAGAGCGCCGTCAGCACCGAGGAGGCGCCCGGTATCGCGATCACGGCATGGCCGGCGGCGCAGACCTCGCGCACCAGCTTGAAGCCGGGATCGGAGATCAGGGGCGTGCCGGCGTCCGAGACCAGCGCGATCGAGGCGCCCTGCGCCAGCTTTTCCAGGATCTTTGGCCGCGCCAGCGCGGCGTTGTGCTCGTGATATTGCTTGAGCTGCGCCGAGATCACGTAGCGTTCGGTCAGCCGGCGGGTGATGCGGGTGTCCTCGCAGGCGATGATGTCGACGCCGGCCAGGGTTTCAAGCGCACGCAACGTGATGTCGCCGAGGTGGCCGATCGGGGTGGCCACCAGATAGAGCCCGGGAACCGGCTTTGGGGCGGTCAGGACATGGCCGCCAATCGAAAATGTCCTGATCGCAGAACCTGGTTCGGCTTCAGGCCCGTAGTTGGAGCTGGTTTTTGCGCGCATCATGCCAATCTAAAGCGTTTTCAAGCGAAGTGGATACCGGTTCGCGTGAAGAAAACGCGTCACTACAAAGACCGAGTGTTCCGGTTCTGATAAATCAGAACCGGAACACAGTGGTAGTAGCGCCAGCGCCACAGCGCGGTGGCAACGTTGGTGCTAGCATCACGGGAAGGGGGCAGGTATCCGCAACCGGTGTTGAGCCCGCGGGACCATAATCCTTTTGTTTTGGTTAACTATTCGCCGACAATATGCCTGAATCCGCCCGCCTTTATTCCGGAGGTTGGAGCCTTAGGATTCAGGTCCTGAGGTTCAAGTCCTGGCCGATCAAGGTCGGTCACGAGAAGAGATAAGATGGTGGGCCCGGTCATTCGCAAACCTCAGCCGTCAGGGGCAACCCGGCGGACGGCGGTCGGCCTTATTCTTGGCGCGCCGCTGCTTGGCGCCTGTTCCAGCGTGCAGCAGAGCTTTGGCCAGTTTTCCAACCCGTTCTCCTCGCCGCAACCCGAGGCCGGGCCCGCAGGGCCGCAGCAGCAACCGCTCGCGGTCGGCACCGGGCAGGTCAAGGTCGGCCTGATCCTGCCGCTCTCGGCCGCCGGCAACGCCGGCGTCGCCGCGCAATCGATGAAAAACGCCGCCGAAATGGCGCTGGCCGAGTTCCAGAATCCCAACATCCAGCTTCTGATCAAGGATGACGGCGGCAGCCCGCAAGGCGCCAGCCAGGCAACCCAGCAGGCGCTCGGTGAAGGCGCGGAGATCATCCTCGGGCCGCTGTTTGCGCAGTCGGTTCCCGCGGTCGCGCAGCAGACGCGCGCGAAGGGCGTGTCCGTGATCGCGTTCTCGACCGATTCCAGCGTGGCCGGCCGCGGCGTCTATCTGCTCAGTTTCCTGCCGGAGTCCGACGTCAACCGCATCGTCGATTATTCGGCCGGCATCGGAAAGAAATCATTTGCGGCGCTGCTGCCCGACAACGCCTATGGCAATGTCGTGGAAGCCGCCTTCAAGCAGGCGGCGGCGCGTAAGGGCCGCATCGTCGCGTTCGAAAAATATGGCGCCGATCGCTCGGCCGCCGTGCGCACCGTTTCGCAGTCGCTTGGCCAGGCAGACGCGCTGTTCATGGCCGATGACGGCGATTCGGTGGTGGCCACGGCGGACGCGCTCACCGCGGCAGGTGTGAATTTGCGCAACATCCAGTTGCTCGGCACCGGCCTGTGGGACAATCCGCGGGTGTTCGCGAGCCCGGCGCTGCAGGGCGGTCTCTATGCGGCACCGGACCCGTCGGGTTTCCGAAGTTTCGCCGGCCGCTACCGCACCAAATATGGCGGCGAGCCGGTGCGCACCGCGACGCTCGCCTATGACGCGGTAGCGCTCGTCGCCGCATTGTCGCGCACGCAAGGTCCGCAACGTTTCGCGCCGGAAACGCTGACCAATCCGTCCGGCTTTGCCGGCATCGACGGGCTGTTCAGGTTCCGCTCCGACGGCACCAACGAGCGCGGGCTTGCTGTCATGAAGGTGGGCCAGGGCGGCAGCACGCCGGTTGCGGGCTCGCCGAAGAGTTTTGGCGCGTAAGTATTAGCCCGCTTTCGCGTTCGCGAATTCCGCCTCGTAACGCCGCCGGTTGCTCCAATAGATGTTGGCGAACAGCGCGGCTTCCTGGCGGTAGGGGATGTGGTCGTCGGCATCCTGACCGGCCTGCGCCTCGATCCATGCCGCATGCTGTGCGATCGCGCCCGAGCGATCACCGCGCAACGCCTTGATCTGGAATTCGAACATGTGGCTCTCGATCTCGAGGTACCGATCGTACCAGCAGGTCGACCATTGACGGTTTTGCAGCGCGAAGCGGCGGATCCAACGCTCCGTCAGATCCATCTCGTGTTCGGGCTTTGAGAACATAACGTCGCGCCGCGCTTCCTGCAGCGTTTCGATCGCAACGGGCTTGTTCCTGGCCCACAGCGTCTGCATCGACGGATCGGACAAATAGCGGTCGGCATAGATCGGATGCGCAAAGGCCTGTTCGCGCAAATGCGGCAGTTCGAAATAGACGCGGATTTCCGAACAGACGCTGGCCTTCAGTTCATTGTCTTCCATCTTGCGGTGGAAGGCATCGAATCCGATGCCGGGAAAGTAAGGCATGAACGCCGCGTGGAACATCTCGTGCAGGCGGTAGAGGTCCTCGATCGCGGGATTGTCGTAAGCGCGATTCATGGTGACGCCCCACCATGAACAGAAATGCGCACGCTCCAATCGGTCGTCGGTTGAATCGCAAAACAGCCGCGGCAGGCTTGCGAACTGCTCGACGATGTCGTGGATGAAGCCGCCATCGGTGTGGGAGGCACGGATCGGCGCGCTGCGCCACAGACCGTGCACGTGGCGATGAATTTCCTTCGCATCCGTCAGGACGACCAGGTTTTTCACGATGCGCCTCCGGGAGCGGCGATCGGCCCGGCGGTGCCGATCATTTCGGCCATGACAGGCGTCAGACACAGCCGCAAGCGTGCGTCGGGATCGCCGGCCGGGCGACGCAGGAAATCCGCCAGCGCAGGGTCGGTGGCGTTGGCGTCGGCTTGGGCCAGCACGCTGACGTCGCAGGGCGACAGCGTCAGCCCGAGGCGCCGGCCGATGTGAATAGCCGCGTCGCGCTGAACGGTTTTGTAGCGCCGCGGCAGCTCGAACACGTCGTGACGCTGCAGCAGCGCCATGCCGAGCTGCAGCGAGGTGAGGTTTTTGAACCATTGATTGCCGAACAGGCTCGGCATTGCGTGACGGCAGAGCACGCCGCCGATGCGGTCGTAATAGACCCCGAACGGTTTTGACAGGCTGAACGCCAGCGCCTGTACCGCCGGACTGTCGGCGGCAATTCTTGCGGCAGGCGCTTCGGCAATCGAGCCGACATAGGTGACGTCGAGCAGCACGCGCGACTTTTCGGCGGCGGCGAGCAGCGCCAGAAAAGCATTGGCGTGCGGCCAGACATTGCCATCGATCGCCGATGGCTGGCTCAGGCAGAACAGCGCGTCTTTCGGAAGCGTGCGGCCGACCGCCTGCCATTCGGCGCGTGGATGCTCGATCACGGCGATACCGCAGGCTTCGGCATAGGCCTTGTAGCCCTCATACTCGCCGGCGAAGACGTGCACCTCGGGACTGAATTTTTCGACGCGGGCGCGATTGCCGTAGGCGGTGATGACATGAAACAGCGCCTCGCTGCCGCCGGCAGTAGGATAGCGCCAGGGAAAACAGGCCGCATCGATCGCGACCACGGGCGCCGCCCAACTCATCCAGCGATCGATGAAGGCTTCATGGGTGGCAAATTGTTTTCCGGTCCAGGCGTCGCGGAATTGTTCGAGATGATGACGCCGCGCGGCGTCGGGGCCCGTGACGGCATTGCCGAGAACAAGATTCTTGGCGGCTTCCGTCTCGGGGGTGACCAGCGCATAAACCGTCTTGCTCGCGCCGGCGCTTTTGACGCGGCGGTCGAGCTCGGGATCATGGATCGGCGGGGTGATGGTCCGGTCGTTCACGATCGTCATGCAAATGGCGGTGGGGACAAATCTCTCGGTGCAACCTACCACAGCCGGGCGCGCGCCGCCCAAAACCCTATGCTTTGCCTTATCAAACCCTTACGCGGCGAGATCGCAACGACGTCCCGGCTCTCTCAACACGTCGTCCCGGCCTTGAGCTCAGATGTGCAATTGCACATCGGGGGACCCATAATCCGCAGCCGTTGTTGCAAGAAAAAGGCGTCTGACACCAGCGCTCTCACCGATAGGCCGCGGCGTATGGGTCCCCCGATGCGCAATTGCGCATCTGAGATCGCGCTTCGCTTGTCCGGGACGACGGATAAAATTTACGCGGCGAGATCCGCCACGACCGCATCGAGCACCGGAAAGCCGGCTTGCGTCACCCGCAGCCGGCCATCGGCGTCGACGATGATCGCGCCTTCTTCGCGCAGCACGGCGATCCGGCCGGGATCGAGGGTGCGGCCCGACAGCGCGGCGTAGCGTTTGGGATCGATGCCTTCCGCAAGCCGCAATCCCATCAGCAAAAATTCGTCGGCGCGTTCTTCCGAGTTGAGGACGTCGTCGGTGATGAAGCCATGACCGTTGGCCTCGACCCGCATCAGCCAGGCTTCGGGACGTTTCTCGGTCGCGATCGCGTGTCTTTCGCCATCGATGTCGAGGCGGCCATGCGCGCCCGGACCGATGCCGGCATATTCCTCGCCGCGCCAATAGACGAGATTATGTTTGCACTCCGCGCCCGGCCGCGCGTGGTTGGAAATCTCGTAGGAAGGAAGACCCTGCGCGGCGCAAACATCCTGCGTCACGTCATAGAGCGCGCGGGCGACGGCCTCATCCGGCATCTTCAACTTGCCTGCCGCGTGCAATCCGAAGAACGGCGTGCCTTCCTCGATCGTGAGCTGATAGAGCGACAGATGTTCGGCGGCTTCCGAAATCGCCAGCTTCAGTTCATCGGCCCACATCTGCGGCGTCTGGTCGGGGCGGGCGTAGATCAGGTCGAACGAGTAACGGTCGAACGATTGCCGCGCGATCGCCACCGCATCCAGCGCCTCGCGCGCGCTGTGCAGGCGGCCCAATGCTTTCAATGAAGCATCATCCAGCGCCTGCACACCGAGCGAGACCCGGTTGACGCCGGCCGCGCGATAGCCGCGAAACCGCGTCGCCTCGACGCTGGTGGGGTTGGCTTCCAGCGTCACTTCGACATCACCTGCGACACGCCAGTGTTTGCCGATCGCATCCAGGATGGCGCCTACGGTCTGCGGCGCCATCAGCGACGGCGTGCCGCCGCCGAGGAAGATCGAGGTCACTTCCCGTCCCGGCGCGCGCTCGGCGGAGGTTTCGATCTCGCGCGCAAAGGCACTGACGAACCGCGCCTCGTCGATCGGGGCGTGGCGGACATGGCTGTTGAAATCGCAATACGGGCATTTCGACAGGCAGAATGGCCAGTGCACATAAACGCCGAAAGCCGCTTTGCCCTGAGGGCGGTCGAAGCTAGCCAAGGCAGATCTCCGCCAGTTTGACGAAGGCGCGGGCGCGGTGCGACAGGCCGAGCCCCAGCGGCGGCAGGCCGTGCTTCTCGATGCTGGCCATCTCGCCGAAGGTGCGGCCGTGTCCATCGGGCAGGAACGACGGATCGTAACCGAAACCCTCGGTGCCGCGCGGTGGCCACACCAAAGTTCCATCGACCCGCGCCTCGACCTCGTCGATGTGGCCGTCGGGCCAGGCGACGCACAATGCAGATACGAAATGCGCCTTGCGCTTGTCTGGCGTTTTGGCGCCGCGCTCTTGCAACAGGCGTTCGACCCGCGTCATCGCCGCCATGAAATCCTTGTTCGGACCGGCCCAGCGCGCCGAATAGATCCCGGGCGCGCCGTCCAGCGCATCGATCACGAGGCCGGAATCATCGGCGAAGGCCGGGAGTTGCGCGGCTTTCGCGGCCGCGATCGCCTTGATCGCCGCATTGGCCCGAAACGTCTCGCCGGTCTCCTCGGGCTCATCGAGGCCGAGATCGCCCGCGGAGATCGCCTCGACGCCATGCGGCGCCAGCAATTCGCGCATCTCGGCAAGCTTGCCGGGATTGTGGGTCGCGATCACGAGGCGGCCTGTGATTCGACGGTGCATGATCAATCAGACTACGCGACGGCCATCTTTTGCAAGTCCACCAGACGCGCGACGCCCTTGCGCGCCAGCGCCATCAGCGCCAGGAACTCGTCCTGCGAGAACGGCGTCTTCTCCGCGGTGCCCTGCACCTCGATGATGCGGCCGTCGCCGGTCATGACGAAATTGGCGTCGGTATCGGCCTCGGAATCCTCGGCGTAATCGAGGTCGAGCACCGGCGTGCCGTTGTAAATGCCGCAGGAGATCGCCGCGACATTGTCGCGGAGCACATTGGCTTTCAGCATGTTGCGATTCTTCATCCAGGAGATGCAGTCGGCCAGCGCCACCCAGGCGCCTGTTATCGAGGCGGTGCGGGTGCCGCCATCGGCCTGGATCACGTCGCAATCGACCGTGATCTGCCGCTCGCCGAGCGCCTCGAGGTCGACAGCCGCACGCAAGGAGCGCCCGATCAGGCGCTGGATTTCGACGGTGCGGCCGCCCTGCTTGCCGGCCGCGGCCTCGCGGCGGGTGCGTTCCAGCGTGGCACGGGGCAGCATGCCGTATTCGGCGGTGACCCAGCCGCGGCCCTGACCCTTCAGCCAGGGCGGCAGGCGTTCTTCCAGCGTGGCCGTGACCAGCACATGGGTATCGCCGAATTTCACCATGCAGGAACCTTCGGCGTATTTGACGACGCCGCGTTCCAGCGACACGGGGCGCAGCTCATCGGGCGCACGGCGGCTTGGCCGCATGGGGAATCCTCCAGAAAATCAAGTAAAAGCGGTTCGCGGTGCTTGTAGGAGGGGGAGCGGGCAGCGGCAAGGCCTTTGCCACCTCTTTGGGGTGTAATGCGTGCTTGTCACCGGGCCTCCGGATAGACAGATTAGGGGCAGCTGTGAGGGAGTAATTGTGGCCCACCACGATCCGATTGGCCTGATTGCGCCGAATGCCGGGCTGGCCCAGCTCAATGAGCGCTCGCGCGACATTTTTCGTCAAATCGTCGAGAGTTACCTCGCCACCGGCGAGCCGGTCGGCTCGCGCAACATCTCGCGCCTGATCGCGATGCCGCTGTCGCCGGCCTCGGTGCGCAATGTGATGTCGGACCTCGAACAGCTCGGCCTGATCTACGCGCCGCATACCTCGGCCGGCCGCCTGCCCACGGAACTCGGCCTGCGTTTCTTCGTCGACGCGCTGATGCAGGTCGGCGACCTTACCGAAGACGAGCGGCAGTCGATCCAGACCCAGCTTGCGTCCGTCGGCCGCGCGCAATCGGTCGAGGCGGCGCTCGGCGAAGCCCTGACGCGGTTGTCGGGCCTGACCCGCGCCGCTGCGGTGGTGCTGACAGCGAAATCCAATTCGCGGCTGAAACACATCGAATTCGTGCGGCTGGAGCCGGAACGCGCGCTGGTGGTGCTGGTCAGCGAAGACGGCCAGGTCGAAAACCGCGTGCTGACCCTGCCGCCCGGCGTTCCCTCATCGGCGCTGACGGAAGCCAGCAATTTCCTCAATTCCCGCATTCGCGGCCGTACGCTTGCCGAATCGCGCCTCGAACTCGAAACCGCGCTGACGCAAAGCCGCGCCGAACTCGATCAGCTGACGCAGAAGATCATCGCGGCCGGCATTGCGAGCTGGTCCGGCGGCGAAAGCGAGGACCGCCAGTTGATCGTGCGCGGCCACGCCAATCTGCTCGAGGATCTGCATGCGCTGGAAGATCTGGAGCGCGTGAAGTCGCTGTTCGACGATCTCGAGACCAAGCGCGGCGTCATCGATCTGCTCGGTCGCGCCGAGCGTGCCGAGGGCGTGCGGATCTTCATCGGATCGGAGAACAAGCTGTTCTCGCTGTCCGGTTCCTCCACCATCATCGCGCCCTATAGCGACGCCGCCGGCCGCATCGTCGGGGTGCTCGGCGTGATCGGTCCGACACGGCTCAACTATGCAAGGGTGATTCCGACGGTGGACTATGCCGCGCGCATCGTCAGCCGCATGCTCGGTGGTTAATCCGGCCCGAAAAAGCTTCGCTTTGTTGTTTTGACGCCTTTCCTGGCGCGAACCGGGGCCCACCCCGGATCAGGTCCGGTGCAGGCATCGCTCGAAAACGCCATGGAACGCTTGATTTTCACCCGCTAAAGCACGATATCCCGGGCAGCAAATCCCCATTTGACCGAACCGTTCTTTTGAGAAGGCAGACCTATGACCGATCCCAACCGGCCGAATGATGACGCGGCGGCCCAGAGCGGCGAGCCCGTGGTCTCAAAGCCCTACATCATGCCTGATGATCCCGAAGAAGGGTCGGTCGAGGCGTTGACGAAGGAAGCGGCTGAAGCGCGCGACAAGATGCTGCGCACGCTGGCGGAGATGGAAAATCTGCGCAAACGCACCGCCAAGGAAGTTGCCGATGCGCGTGCTTACGGCATCACCGGCTTCGCGCGCGACATTCTCGATATCGCCGACAATCTGCAACGCGCGCTGGATGCGGTTCCGGAGGAAATGAAGGCCTCGGCCGACCCGGCGCTGAAGGCGTTCATCGAAGGCGTCGAGCTGACCGAGCGGTCGCTGCTCAACACGCTGGAGAAAAACGGCGTCAAGAAATTCGATCCGTCAGGCGAGAAGTTCAATCCGAACTTCCAGCAGGCGATGTACGAAGTCCCTGACGCGTCGGTGCCGGCGGGCACCGTGGTGCAGGTGGTGCAGGCCGGCTTCATGATCGGCGAGCGCGTGCTGCGTCCGGCGCTGGTCGGCGTGTCCAAGGGCGGCGCCAAGGCGGCGCCTGCCGCCGACGTCACGACCTAAGCCGAACGCAATCTAATCACAAGGCTGCGATCAGGCCGGCGCATCCATCGGCTTCTCGTGCGCCTTGGGCCAGTAGGTGCCAAAACTCCAGAGGTTGCCTTCCGGATCCCGGCAGGCGAAATCGCGGCTGCCGTAGTCGGTGTTGTGTAGTTGCATTTCGATTTTGGCGCCTGATGCTTTCACCCTGGCGCACAACGCGTCGGGATCCTCAACGGCGACATACAGCGCGTCGGTGCGGCGGCCAGAGATGTCGCCAACCAGTCTGCCGTATTCATCGTCGCGGGCCTGGCCGAGCATCAGCAGCGAAGCGCCGCAGGCAAGTTGCGCGTGCTGTACCACGCCGTCGCTGCGGTAAACGACATGCTCGGTGAAACCAAGCGCGTCCTTGAGCCAGCGGATCATCGCCTCGGCATCCCTGCAACGCATCGTCGGATAAATGCGCTGCGCGTCGTTGCTATTGGTCACGGCAAACTCCTTGGCTTTCGGCTTCACCGCGCCACTATGCTGATACGGTGCGGCGGCGGCTTGAAGATTTGTTACCAGTCCGAAAGTGCTTGGTTCGGGCGTGTCAGCCGGCTGTCGATCAGCGCCAGACGCCGCGCCCAGGCCGTCGGCGTCTCGCCCGCCAGGTCGGTGAATTCGCGGACCAGATGGGCCTGGTCGGCAAAGCCGCTCTCGGCGGCAATCCCGGCCCAGCCCGGAGCTGTCCCGCTGCGTGCCAGCCGGCAGGCCCGGTGAAAGCGCATCATGCGCGCGATTGATTTGGGCGCGAGGCCAAGCTCGGATCGAAAACGCTCGACCAGATGTTTGCGGCTCCAGCCGATTTCACCGGCCAGCGCCGTGATCCGCGCGCCGCCGGCGGTCAGCGCCAGCCGTCGGTAGGCGAACGCGATCTCCGGCGACGGTAGATGATTGGCGCGGCCGGCGATGAAGTCCTCGAGCAGGTCGAAGCGGTGTTGCCAGCAAGCTGTCGCGCCCATTCTCTCGCGCAATTGCCGGCCGCCGCGGCCGAGCACGTCGCCGATATCGACCATGCGCGCGGCAAGGCCTGCGACGTCACCGCCAAAGAAGCGATAGGCGCCGAGCGGCGTGAAATCCACCTGCACGCATTCGGCACCGCCATCGGACTCGATATGAACAGGGCCGGCGTAGAGGCCCGCGGCGAAGCTTGGCTGGCGGTCGGCCGCATCAGGCTCCCGGCCCAGCGCGATCAGGAACGGGCTGCCGAGGCTGATGATCAGCGGCACGATCAGGTGCGCGGCTTCACGCTGCGAAAACCGGCCACGCGAGGTCTCGCGATAGCCAGTCATTCCCGTGATCAGGCCGGCCGTACGCTGTGAGGGCGCACGGCGGATCATCTCGAACGCAAGGGGTGCGCCTAAATCCGGCATTGCCACTCTCTGCGCGAGAGAACGTCCTAAACCGCGATATCGCTGGACTGGATGCGCTTGACGCCGGCTTCGCCCATATCGGCCCAGGCTTTCGCGAGCGAGCCCTGGGTGTCGATGCCGCGGCAGGCGTCTTCGATTACATAGGTTTCAAAACCGGCCTTGCGGGCGTCGAGCGCGCTCCATGCCACGCAAAAATCGGTGGCGAGACCGGCGAGGAACACGCGTTCCACCTTGCGCGCCTTCAAATAGGCGGCAAGCCCGGTCGTGGTCTTGCCATCGGCTTCGGTGAAGGCCGAATAGCTGTCGACGTCCTTGTTGGAGCCCTTGCGGATGACAAGTCCGGCATGGGCGATCGAGAGGTCCTTTGACAGCGCAGCGCCTTCGGTGCCCTGCACGCAGTGATCGGGCCACAGCACCTGCTTGCCGTAGGGCAGGTCGATCGTCTCGAACGGCTTCTTGCCGGAATGCGTTGTGGCGAACGAGACATGGCCTGATGTGTGCCAGTCCTGCGTCAGCACGACGTTGGCAAAGCTCTTGGCGATGCGGTTGATGACGGGAACGACCTGGTCGCCATCTTTCACCGCGAGGCTGCCGCCCGGCAGGAAGCAGTTCTGAACGTCGATCACCAGCAATGCCGACGCATTGTCGGGTTTGATCGACGCGGCCAAAGCTGCCTTCGGAAGAATGGTCGCCATTGCCGCCGTGCCGAGAATTGTGCCGAAGCCCGTGAGAATTTGCCTGCGCTCGAACATGGTGCATCTCCCTGTCAAAGAGGTCAACACCAGCAAATCAGGTCGCAGGCAGAGCGTAAAGCGGCTTTAGGCGGCGGCCTTCGGCTGAATCTTCGGCACCGAACGGGTCATGTTTAGCGCGGGCGAATTCCGTCTCGCACGGCGCGGAAACGCGTGAATGCGCCGGCCCAACCCTCGCGCGGCGAGCTGCCGATGATGCGCAGCGAATTCTGGCCGCCGAACCGCAACCATTGCACGATCGTCACCGGCGTATTGTCCTTGCCGCTGATGGCATCGATGCGGGTTTCGTACCCGGGCTGGCCGTCGATGCGGACCGCCTCCGACATCGTGATCCGCCCATCGCGTACGCCGGGAATCGTCGTAGCCATCTGCTGGGCAAAACGTCCGCGGTCGTCGGGCTGTGCGGGCGCGGATCCGACCAGGCCGACGATCATGAAGGGCGCGGTTTCAAAACCGCTTTTTTCGTCGCCATCGGCAATGATCAGCGCGGCGCCCGGCGCCAGCGTGCGGACCGTCTTGAAATTGCTGAGCTCGGCCATCCTGAACGGCATCAGCCCGAGCTGCTCATCGACCGGAACTTCGTTTCGGATCACGGCGGAAGCGAACATCTGGCGTACGGCGTCGTCGGTGTAGATCCGGGAAGCATTCTCCGGCACCTGCACGGCGACGTAGCCGGAGAAGGTTGGACCCGGCACGATCATCGAGTAGCGCCGGACATTGGTGGCGCCGTCCTTGGCGTTCTCAGCGGTGTAATAGGCGAGCCCCGCCGCCGTCTCGATGCTCTCCGGCTTGATGCCGCCGGTGCCGCCGGGATTTGCCTTGAAAGCATTGGCGACCTCGCCATAGGCCTCGGCGGGCAGGTCCGCCACCAGCACCTTGACGCCCTGATCCTCGGTCTCGAAGCCGACGAATGATCTGGCTTTGACCAGGCCGACCAGCGGCGTCATGCCGACCCGCGCGCCCGGCGGAAAAACCGGGTCGGCGGCGAACGCGGCGCAGGTCGCGGCGATGGTAAGGGCAACCGCAGCGAGGTATCGAACAGGCTTCATGAAGGGTCTACCGGGTTTACATTGAGGCCGTTCAATGGTCGGCCAGCGCAGCCCTCAAGGGTTCGAGGGCTTGGTTTAGTCAGCCCGCTTTTAGCGGTTTTGATGTCCCAGCAACAGGGCAGGGCGGGCGTCCGTTCCCTCATCACGTTCCGAAACACCGGAATTTTCGCGCGATATGGCGGGCTAGCCAAACGTTTTCGGGCAGTTTTGGCGGCGTGCCGGACAGTCGGCCAGGTCCGCGCAGCGGCCAAATACCGCGCTGGTGGCGATCCGCGTTGGCCGGGTTTTGGGGACGTGGTGATGAGTGCGTCCTCACCTTCTTGCCCATTTGTTAACACGGCTGAGGGCCCTGAACCTTGACCTGCCCTGAGCTGACACAATCTTTCAAACGTCAGCATTTTCAGGCCCTAAGGTTGCGTTCGGTCCTTGCGGGCAGGACCCCCCCTCCTATATGAGGCTCACCGTCGCAATATCGCGAGTAATTGATCGTTGGGGGTTCGGTTAGGTGCGCCGTCCAGGGCCCAGCCAACCTGCCGCAAAAAGAAGGATATGAGGACCATGGGAAAGGTCATTGGGATCGATCTCGGCACCACCAATTCGTGCGTCGCCGTAATGGATGGCAAGACAGCTAAAGTCATCGAGAACGCAGAGGGCATGCGCACGACCCCGTCGATCGTCGCTTTCAGCGATGATGGCGAGCGCCTCGTCGGCCAGCCTGCCAAGCGTCAGGCGGTGACCAATCCCGAGCGCACCTTCTTTGCGGTCAAGCGCCTCGTCGGCCGCCGCTATGACGACCCGATGGTCGAGAAGGACAAGAAGCTCGTCCCCTATAAAATCGTCAAGGCATCGAACGGCGACGCCTGGGTCGAAGCCGACAGCAAGACCTACTCGCCCTCGCAGGTCTCCGCCTTCATCCTGCAGAAGATGAAAGAGACCGCGGAAGCCCATCTCGGCCAGAAGGTCGAGCAGGCCGTCATCACGGTTCCCGCCTATTTCAACGACGCGCAACGTCAGGCCACCAAGGACGCCGGCAAGATCGCCGGCCTTGAAGTGCTGCGCATCATCAACGAGCCGACCGCGGCCGCGCTCGCCTATGGCCTCGACAAGACCAAGGCCGGCACCATTGCGGTGTACGACCTCGGCGGCGGCACCTTCGACGTCTCGATTCTCGAGATCGGCGACGGCGTGTTCGAGGTGAAGTCCACCAACGGCGACACATTTTTGGGCGGTGAAGACTTCGACATGCGGCTCGTCAGCTATCTGGCCGATGAGTTCCAGAAGGAGCAGGGCATCAACCTGCGCAACGACAAGCTTGCCTTGCAGCGCCTGAAAGAGGCCGCCGAAAAGGCCAAGATCGAATTGTCCTCGACCACGCAGACCGAAATCAATTTGCCGTTCATCACGGCCGATCAGACCGGTCCGAAGCATCTGACGATGAAGCTGACCCGCTCCAAGTTCGAGGCGCTGGTCGACGATCTCGTGCAGAAGACCATCGAGCCGTGCCGCAAGGCGCTGAAGGATGCGGGCCTCACCGCCGCCGAGATCGGCGAAGTGGTGCTGGTCGGCGGCATGACGCGCATGCCGAAGGTTCAGGAAGTGGTGAAGCAGCTGTTCGGCAAGGAGCCGCACAAGGGCGTCAACCCGGACGAAGTCGTCGCCATCGGCGCGGCGATCCAGGCCGGCGTGCTGCAGGGCGACGTCAAGGACGTGCTGCTGCTCGACGTGACCCCGCTGTCGCTCGGCATCGAGACGCTGGGTGGCGTGTTCACCCGCATCATCGACCGCAACACCACGATCCCGACCAAGAAGAGCCAGGTGTTCTCGACCGCCGAGGACAACCAGAACGCCGTCACCATCCGCGTCTTCCAGGGCGAGCGTGAAATGGCGGCCGACAACAAGGTGCTCGGCCAGTTCGACCTGATGGGCATTCCGCCGTCGCCGCGCGGCATGCCGCAGATCGAGGTGACCTTCGACATCGACGCCAACGGCATCGTCAACGTCTCGGCCAAGGACAAGGCGACCGGCAAGGAACAGCAGATCCGGATTCAGGCCTCCGGCGGCCTGTCGGACGCCGACATCCAAAAGATGGTCAAGGACGCCGAGGCCAATGCGGCCGAGGACAAGAAGCGCCGCGAGGCGGTCGACGCCAAGAACCATGCCGACAGCCTGGTGCATTCCACCGAGAAGGCGCTGGCCGAACACGGTTCGAAGGTCGAGGAGAGCGAGCGCCGTTCCATCGAGGACGCCGTCAGCGACCTCAAGGAAGCGCTGAAGGGCGACGACGCCGAGGCGATCAAGGCCAAGACCAACACGCTGGCGCAGGCTTCGATGAAGCTCGGCGAGGCCATGTACAAGCAGCAGGCCGAAGCCGACGCCAAGAAGGATGCGGCCAAGGATGACGTCGTCGACGCGGAGTTCACCGAGGTCGACGACGACAAGAACAACAAGAAGTCGGCGTAAGCGAGCTTTCGATCATGACCCTCACACCAAAGAGCGCCTGCTGCGTCTCGATGGGTGGGGGTCATTTTTCGTTAAGCGCGAGGCGGCATCCTGAAAAATGCACCCTTGCGGCATGAAGACGAAATTCGGACGGATCTGACGGATGTCCACCAAGCGCTGCTATTACGAAACCCTTGAAGTCGAACGGAGCGCGGACGATTCCAAGCTCAAGGCGGCCTTCCGCAAGCTCGCGATGAAATGGCATCCGGACAAGAATCCGGGCGATGCCTCCAGCGAAGTGAAGTTCAAGGAAATCAACGAAGCCTATGAGGTCCTGAAGGACGGCGACAAGCGCGCCGCCTATGACCGCTACGGCCACGCGGCGTTCGAGCAGGGCATGGGTGGCGGCGGGCCCGGATTCGGCGCCGGCTTCGCCTCGTCATTCTCGGATATTTTCGAGGATCTGTTCGGCATGGCCGGACAACGCGGCCGCGGTGGCGGTGGCCGCGAGCGCGGCGCCGACCTGCGCTACAATATGGAAATCACGCTCGAGGAAGCCTTCCTCGGCAAGACCGCCCAGATCGAGATTCCGGTTTCGGTCACCTGCGAATCCTGTTCCGGCACCGGTGCCAAGGCCGGCACCAAGCCGAAGACCTGTTCGCTGTGCGGCGGGCAGGGAAGGGTGCGGCAGGCGCAGGGCTTCTTCACGCTGGAACGGACCTGTCCGGGCTGTCAGGGCCGCGGCCAGATGATCGAAGACCCCTGTCCCTCCTGCGCGGGCTCGGGCCGGGTGACGCGCGACCGGACCCTGTCGGTCAACATTCCGCAAGGCGTCGAGGACGGCACCCGCATTCGCCTCGCCGGCGAGGGCGAAGCCGGCGTCCGCGGTGGACCGCCCGGCGATCTCTATATTTTCCTGTCGCTGGCGACCCACGAATTCTTCCAGCGCGACGGCGCCGACCTGCATTGCCGGGTCCCGATCTCGATGGTGGCGGCCGCCCTTGGCGGCGAATTCGAGGTGCCGACCATCGACAAGGGCAAGACCAAGGTGAAGGTGCCGTCGGGAACACAGTCCGGCCGGCGATTCCGCATCGCATCAAAAGGCATGCCGGTGCTCCGTTCGCGCCAGACCGGCGACATGTATGTGCAGGTGATGGTCGAAACGCCGCAAAATCTGACCAAGAAGCAGCAGGAATTGCTGGTCGAGTTCGAAAAGCTGTCGTCGGGTGCAACCCAGCCGGAGGCGGCGGGTTTCTTTACTAAGGTCAAGGACTTCTTCGGTAGCCGCGCTGCCCCGCAGTAAGCCTTTTGCTTGACCATAAGAGCCGCGACCTATACCTCTTTATGACTGTTTTCTGACATAACCGCCGTTCGCGGGTCCCCCGCCTGGTAGCGACATGCCTCTGCAATCGTCCGTGCGTGCGTTGAAGAAACCTCTCCGTCTTGACGACGAGGTGCGTTTTCTCCGTTCATGGATCGAAAAGCCGCTGCACATGGGCGCGGTGATGCCGTCCAGCAAGCTGCTCGCGCGCACCATGGCGCAATATGTCGACGTCGATTCGAAAGGACCGGTCGTCGAACTTGGCCCCGGCACCGGCGCGATCACCAATGCGCTGATCGAACATGGCGTCGATCAGAAGCGTCTCGTGCTGGTTGAATATAATCCGGGCTTCTGCGCGCTGCTGCGCGACCGTTATCCGCACGCCAAAGTGGTGCAGGGCGACGCCTACAAACTTCGCGACTCGCTTTTGAAGGTTCTCGACGTGCCGGCCTCCGCCGTGGTCTCCGGCCTGCCGCTGGTTACAAAGCCGATGCTGACGCGCCTCAAACTGATCCGCGACGCCTTTACGGCGCTGGCACCTGGTGCGCCCTTCGTGCAGTTCACCTATTCGGTTGCGCCGCCGATCCCGAAATCGCTGCCCGGCGTGTCCACAGAAGCTTCCGAGCGGATCTGGATGAACCTTCCGCCCGCCCGGGTCTGGGTGTATCGCAAGGGCTGATACCTCCCGGCGCGTCTGCGCGGCGGGTCTGGCCCGAACCGCGATTTATAAAATATGTCCGCGCTCAAAATCCTCGTGATCCCGGGATCGCTTCGATCAGGCTCGCTCAATGCGAGGCTGGCGGCCGCCGCCAGCCAAGAGCTCGCGCTATCCGGCGCCGAAGTCACCCGCATCTCGCTGTCGGATTTTCCGCTGCCAATCTATGACGGCGACCTGCAGGCGAAATCCGGCGTGCCCAAGCACGCGGTCAATCTGAAGCGCATGATCGGCGCCCATCATGGCGTCCTGATCGTGACGCCGGAATATAATTCGTCGGTGCCGGCGCTGGTCAAAAACACCATCGACTGGATCAGCCGGGTGCAGGACCCGCATGAAACCCGCGGCCAGGTATTTCGCGGCGCCGTGTTTGCGATCGCATCGGCCTCCGGCGGGCGGTTCGGCGGCGCGCGCGCGCTGGCGGCGCTGCGCCTCATTCTGTCGGCCTGTCACGCCAGCGTGGTTCCGAACCAGCTCGCATTGTCGTTCGCGGACCAGGCCTATGACGAGATGGACCGTCTGAAACATCCTGCCGATGTCGAGGCGCTGCAGGCGCTGGTGCGGCAGCTGATCGACCATTCCCAACGCATGATGTGAGGTGACATGCAGCCTGCCAGTATCGCTCCGAAAGACCGGTTGATTGTGGCGCTCGATCTGCCCGGCGTCGCCGAGGCGGAAGCGATGGTGGCGCGGCTCGGCGACAGCGTGACGTTCTACAAGATCGGCTATCAGCTGGCCTATGCCGGCGGCTTGCCGCTGGTCCGTCAATTATCCGGCGCGGGCAAGAAGGTGTTCGTCGATCTCAAGCTGCACGATATCGGCAACACCGTTGCACGCGGTGTCGAGAGCATCGCAAAACTCGGCGCGACCTTTCTCACCGTGCACGCCTATCCGCAGACCATGAAAGCCGCCGTCGAGGCGCGCGCGGGCTCAAGCCTGAAGATTCTCGCCGTCACCGTGCTGACCTCCTATGACGACGGCGATCTGCATGCCGCCGGCTATCGCCTCAACGTCTCCGATCTGGTCGAGGCGCGCGCCCAGCAGGCGCAGGTGCTCGGCGTCGACGGGCTGGTGAGCTCGCCGGAAGAGGCGGCGAGCTTGCGCAAGATCGTCGGCCACCAGATGAACCTGGTGACGCCGGGCATCCGGCCGGCGGGCTCTGCGACCGGCGACCAGAAGCGCATCATGACACCGGCGCGCGCGATTGCCGCCGGCGCGGATTATCTGGTGGTGGGACGGCCGGTCACCGAGGCCGCCGACCCCAAAGCCGCCGCGGATGCCATTCAAACCGAAATCGCGCAGGCGCTGGCGTAGTCAATCAGCGCGACAAGAAACGGGAGAGCAAGATGGCCAAGGGATACTGGATCGGTCGCGTCGACGTTCACGATGACGAGGGCTACAAGCCCTATGCGGCGGCCAATCTCGCGATCTTCAAGAAGTTCGGCGGGCGCTATGTCGTGCGCGGCGGCAAGTTCACCGGCGTCGAGGGTCAAAGCCGCTCGCGCAACGTGGTGATCGAGTTCGACAGCTACGACGCGGCGATGGCCTGCTACAATTCACCGGAATACCAGGCCAACATCAAGGTTCGGCAGCCGCACTCGATTGCCGAGCTGATCGTGATCGAAGGCTATGACGGCCCGCAGCCATAGCCGGGAGTCATTCAACTTTTCCGTCATGCCCGGGACAAGCCCGGGCATGACGAGGGACCCGGGCCTGATCGGTTGCCGGAATGGCCCCATACCGCTATAGGGCGTGAAGAGGTGAAGCCATGGCCGACATGCGTTTGATCGTAGCTGGAGCCGGCGGCCGGATGGGCCGCGCGCTGGTGCGGGTCATTTCGGAGACGTCAGGTGCGGTTCTTGCCGGCGCGCTGGAGGCGCCGGGTTCGGAACTGCTGGGCAAGGATTCCGGCATCCTCGCCGGCCTGCCCGAAAATGGCGTCAAACTCTCGGCCGACCTCTGGGCGCTCTCGGCGAACGCCGACGGCATTCTCGATTTCACGGTTCCCGCCGCCACCATCGCCAATGTGGCGATCGCCGCCGAACGGAAGCTGGTGCATGTGGTCGGAACCACGGGGTTGTCGAGCTCCGACATGGCCGTGATCAAGAGCGTGACCTCCCGGGCCATCGTCGTGCAATCCGGCAATATGAGCCTCGGCGTCAATCTGCTGGCGGCGCTGGTGAAGCGCGTCGCACAATCGCTCGATACCGATTTCGATATCGAGATCCTGGAGATGCATCACAAGGCCAAGGTCGATGCGCCGTCGGGCACCGCGCTGATGCTGGGTGAGGCCGCCGCCGCGGGCCGCGGCGTCGATCTTGCCCTTCATTCGGCGCGCGGACGCGACGGCATCACCGGTGCACGCAAGGCCGGCGATATCGGCTTTGCGGCGCTGCGCGGCGGCACCGTCACCGGCGAACACAGCGTAATCTTCGCCGGTGCGATGGAGCGCATCGAGCTGACCCACCGGGCCGAGGACCGCACCATGTTTGCGCAAGGTGCGGTCAAGGCGGCGTTGTGGGCGCAGGGCAAGACGCCCGGCCTGTATTCGATGGCCGATGTGCTGGGCCTCGGGGACTTCTGAAATTCGACGACGTGCCGAATGCGTAGCTTGAATTAGCCTTGCTTGCTCGGGCGCAGCAACGACATGCCGGTCATGTCAGCCGGTTTGGGCAACTGCATCAGGTCGAGCAGTGTCGGCGCAATGTCCGCCAGCCGGCCTTCCGCCAAGGTCACGTCGCCGCCGCCCTGCAGCAGCAGGGGCACCGGGTTCGTCGTGTGAGCTGTATGCGGACCGCCGGTGACGGGGTCGCGCATCATTTCGCAATTGCCGTGATCGGCGGTCACCAGCAGCGCTCCGCCGGATCGTTGAATCGCCTCCGATATTTTCCCAAGCGCGGTATCCACGGTTTCCACCGCCTTGATCGCAGCCGCCAGGTTTCCCGAGTGGCCCACCATGTCCGGATTGGCGTAGTTCAGGACGATCAAATCGTACTTGCCGGAGTCGATCGCCTCCACCGCCTTCGCCGTCAGCTCGGCAGCCGACATTTCCGGTTGCAGGTCATAGGTCGCGACCTTGGGCGAGGGCACCATGATGCGGTCTTCGCCGGGAAAAGGTTCTTCCCGTCCACCGTTGAGAAAATAGGTGACGTGGGGATATTTCTCCGTTTCGGCCATCCGCAATTGGGTCCGGTTGGCCGCTGATGTGACTTCGCCGAGGATGTTTGGAAACGCCTGCGGCGGAAATATCGTCTGCATCAGCCGGTCCAGATCAGAGCTGTATTGCGTCATTCCAACGGCGGCGGCGTACCGGACGCTGTGTCTGCGTTTGAAGCCGTCAAACGACGGATCGAGCATCGCACCAAGAATCTCGCGGACGCGATCGGCGCGAAAGTTGAAGCTCAGCACGCCGTCGCCATCCCTGATGCCGGCGTAATCGCCGATCACCGACGGTACGACGAACTCGTCGGTGACATCATGCGCATAGGCGTCAGATATTGCCGATTGTGCGTCGGCGAAGCGCGGACCTTCACCCTCGACGATGGCGTCATAGGCTTTGCCAACGCGTTCCCAGCGTTTGTCGCGGTCCATCGCATAATATCGACCGACCACGGTTGCGATCGGAACCTGTGGCGGCAGCGCAGCGCTCAGCCGCTTCAAATCATCGGCCCCTGATCTCGGCGGTGTATCGCGTCCGTCCGTGAGTGCGTGTACGACCGCCGGCACGCCGTGCTCAGCGAGGATGGCGGCCAGTGCGGCGACGTGATCCTGATGCGAATGGACGCCGCCCGGCGACACCAGGCCGATCAGATGACAGGTGCCGCCGCTCTGCTTCAGCGCCTGGACCAGCGCGCTGAGCGCCGTTGCGGACTTGATTTCGCCAGACGCAATGGCGTCGTTGATCCGCGGCAGGTCCTGCATCACGACGCGGCCCGCACCGATGTTCAGGTGCCCCACTTCGGAATTGCCCATCTGCCCATCGGGCAGCCCGACATCCCGTCCAGACGTCCTCAGGAAGGCGCGCGGACCCGCGTTCCACAGGCGGTCGAAATTCGGTGTATTGGCCTGACGAACAGCATTGTCGGCCGGATCCTCCCGCCAACCCCAACCATCCAATATCGCTAGCATCACCGGGCGGCGTTTCTGCATCGACGGGCCTTTCGCTGTTTACCCCGGGCGGTTGTGAGCGATCGATACGCGATCGTCAATCGAGGTGCGCATTCACTGTTCCCGCCAAGCGCTCTGCGACCTCGACATATCAGCCATGGGCAATAGGTAATCGGGCCGAAGGTCGATTTGGCGAGGTGATTTGTAGGGTGGGCAAGCTTCGCTTTGCCCACCCTACGATCTGACGCCGGAACTGATCGCCACCGGTGCGCGTGAGATCAACATGACGAGGGTTGCCGTGAACGCCGCCAGCGTCAGCACGGACATGACCATGCGCAGCGCATTCCAGAACATCCAGGGTTCGAGATAGGCCCGCCAGATAGCGGCGGCGTTCTCCGTGGTCGGTACGACGGTTGCGAGACTTTCGTTCAGCGGCACGCTGTAAAGCAGCGTCACCATGAATGCGCCGAGGCCATAAATGGCCGTGCCGAGAAGGGCGAGCGCCAGCGGCCAGCCGCCTGCGCCGATCAGCAAAAGGGTCGCGAAAGCTCCGAACCCCAACGTGCCGAAAAAGCTGAACGCGAAAACGGCGTTGCGAACGACCGCATTGATGCCCTGCATCGCCTTGATCGCCGATACGGCATCGGTCGCCGCGAGACCCGGCATGACAGAGCAATGATAGGCGTAGAAGAATCCGGCGACCAGCGCAGCAGCAAGAACAGAAAGTGCAAGACAGGAGAGCCGCAGCAATTGCATTTTTATGAAAACCCGACCGGTCACCGTCCTGACCAGGCGATCCTAAAGTTCGCGTCGCGGCGTGTCACATCACATTCTGTCTAATGCAATCCCACCTGGCCGGCTTCCCAGCCCAGCATCGCCTGCTTGCGGGTGATGCCCCAGTGATAGCCGGTGAGCGCGCCGCCCTTGCCGAGTGCGCGATGGCAGGGCACCACGAACGACACCGGGTTGCGGCCGACCGCAGCACCAACGGCACGAGAGGCCTTTGGATTCTTGATCTTGTTGGCGATGTCGGAATAGCTGACCGCGCGGCCCATCGGGATCTTCAGCAAGGTTTCCCAGACGCGGACCTCGAAGTCAGTACCGATCAGGACCACGCGCAGCGGCTGGTCCGGCCGCCACATCCTGGTGTCGAAGATGCGCTGCGCGAGACCGGCCGTGCCGTCGCGATCCTCGACATAGGTCGCGTTCGGCCAGCGCCGCTTCATGTCGGCGAAAGATGCCGGCTCCTCGCCGGGATCGGCGAACGCAAGCCCGGCAAGGCCGCGGCCGCTGGCGATCACGATGGCAGTGCCGAACGGCGAGGGATGGAATCCGTAACGCAGCGTCATGCCGGCGCCGCCGTTCTTCCATTCGCCCGGCGACATCGCTTCATGCGTCACGAACAGGTCGTGCAGCCGGCCCGGACCCGACAGGCCCGAGTCGAGCGCGGCGTCGAGCACACTGGCCGAACCCCGCAACAACCCCTTGGCGTGATCGAGCGTCAGCGCCTGCATGAAGTCCTTTGGCGTTAGCCCGGCCCAGCGGCGGAACAGAAGGTGTAATTCATCTGGCGTCACCGAGGCGGCATCCGCCATCGCTTCGATGGTCGGCTGCGCGCGCCAGTGTTCCGAAATGAAGGCGATCGCGCGGCGCACGGAATCATAGTCGCGCAGCGCGGCGTTCTGGGGGCCCGGCTTGGCCAGGCGCTGGTCATGTATGGCGAGTGTCATCATGGGATCAGATTTAGGGCTCATCCGACGTCCAAACCACCCGATTTCCGATAGGGATTACATAGCGTTTTCAAGCGAAGTGGGCACCGGTTCGCGTGAAGAAAACGCGTCAAGGCTGCGTTATGGGATTGTAGGTGATGCCACGTTTGGCGGTCTGTAGCGCTGCCAGTAAGGCCTTGGCAAAGCTTGCTTTTTCGTCGGGTCCCAAAAAATACCCGACCGAGACGCGGCGGCCGCGCGAGACCAGATAAAGCCGCTCGATGCCGAATTCGGGGTCGCCCGTCTGGTCAAGCCGCACCCAGAGCGGATTGAGCACCCATTCCACCACATGGCCGCGATGGCTGATCCGGCGCACCCGCAGCTCCGACGGCGTCACCGTGATTTCCTCCGACGCATTGGCGCTGCGGAAATTGACCCGGAACGCCCAGTAGATCACGAGCACGTCGAGCCCGAAGAATCCGAACACCGGCCAGGCGCCCATCAACAGAAACGCGACGCCGGCGACAAAGCTCACCGCACATAGGAATGCCATCAGCACCAGGAAGCCGGTGCGGTTGAGCGAGCGATGCGGCGTCAGCCGCGCCGAAAACAGCTTCGGCTGGTCAACATCCCGATCAAAGTCGTTGCTTGCGGTCATCGCGGATCAGTATACCCGGATCATGGCCAAAATCATCCGCGCTAAAGCTGCCAAAAAACCAAGCGTTCCGTCCGTGCCCGGTAAAACCGCAAGGAAAACAGCCAAAAAGGCCACGGCCAAGCCCGTGGCGAAGCGATCACCAAAGGCAAAACCGTGGACCTCAGCCGAGGTGCACGAGGTCTTCAGCCGCTTTCGCAAGGCCAATCCGGAGCCGAAAGGCGAGCTCGAACATCTCAATCCCTACACGCTGCTGGTCGCCGTGGTGCTGTCGGCGCAGGCGACCGACGCCGGCGTCAACCGTGCGACGCGGGCCCTGTTTGCGGTGGCCGATACGCCCGAGAAGATGCTGGCGCTCGGCGAAGACACCGTGCGCGACTACATCAAGACCATCGGGCTTTATCGCAACAAGGCCAGGAACGTCATCGCGCTATCCGAGAAGCTGATTGCGGAATTCGGCGGCGAGGTGCCGCGCACCCGCGCCGAGATCGAAACGCTGCCCGGCGCCGGCCGCAAGACCGCCAATGTCGTGCTCAACATGGCCTTTGGGGAGCACACGATGGCTGTCGATACCCACGTGTTCCGCGTCGGCAATCGCACGGGATTGGCGCCCGGCAATAACGTGCTCGAGGTCGAGCTCGGGCTGGAAAAGATAATCCCGTCCGAGTTCATGCTGCACGCCCACCACTGGCTGATCCTGCACGGCCGCTACACCTGCCTCGCGCGAAAGCCGCGCTGCGAGGTGTGTTTGATCAACGATCTCTGCCGCTGGCCGGAGAAGACGGTGTGAGGTCACTGTCCGTCATTCCGGGTCTGGTCCTGCGGACCATCCCGGAATGACGGGCTACTCACACCACCGGCATTCCCGTTCGCCGCGAAGGCTCGATCAGCTCGGGCCGCGGGCCGCTCAGTCGCTTGTGCATGTGGACCATGAAGGCCATGCCGAACAGCGGCGTCGCCAGATTGACGATGGGGATCGAGACGAAGGCGGCGATGATCAGCCCCGCCGTGAACACGGTCGCGGCATTATCCTTGCGCATCGCCTTGGCGTCCGCGGGCGAGCGGAAACGCATGGCCGCGAGCTCGAAATATTCCCGGCCCAATAGCCAGGCGGTGGCGAAGAAGAAAATCAGAAAACCGGCACCGGCGAACAGCACGAAGGGCAGTGCGATCAGATAGACCAGGAGCGTCAGCAGCGCCGTCTTGACGCCTTCGGGGATCGCGACACCGAGCGGCAGCGCGGAGCCGGGCTTTTCTGCCGGATAATGTTCGCGCTCGACATGGTCGGCGACGTCGTCGACGAACACACTCGCGACCAGCGAGGTGATCGCAGGCATCAGGAAGATGCCGCCGAGCACGACGCCCAGCCCGGCCGTGATCGAAATGATCCAGGCCAGGATGTTCAGCGACGTATGAAAGCCTGGGCCCAGCAGCCCTTCCGCCCAGACCTCGCCATATTCGGCGAACCAGCTCATGAGCCGCTGCAGCCCGACCGCCAGCACCGTAATCAGCACCAGCGCCAGCCCGATCGAGCGCCACAGGATGGAGCGCATCGGCGGCGACAGGATTTGGGAAAGCGCCTTGACGGCGGCGTCCAGCATGATGGCCTCTATTTCACTAAAAAACCCTCGCGAGAGGTAGAGATGCAATCGGGCTTCGGCAAGACCCGGCAGGGAACGCCGGCAGCGATCCCGCCCGTGCATTTGCGCCATGCAGCCGTGACGGCGCCATCAGGCAGATTATGTTTTCCCGGCAAGTCCTGAAGGCTTAGTCTGGTCCCCAAAAGAGCAAGGGAGAAACCATGACCGGAACGGGGCTGCCGCTTGAGGGCGTGAGGGTCGTCGAGATGACCCATATGGTGATGGGTCCGACCTGCGGCATGATCCTGGCGCAGCTCGGCGCCGAGGTGATCAAGGTCGAACCACCCGTCGGCGACAAGACCCGCAGCCTCGGCGGCATGGGCGTCTCGTTTTTCCCGCTGTTCAACCGCGGCAAGCGCAGCGTCGTGCTCGATCTCGCCAAGCTCGAGGATCGCGAGACCATGGAGCGGCTGCTCGCCAGCGCCGACGTGTTCGTGGAGAATTTTCGTGACGGTGCGCTCGAAAAGCAGGGCCTTGGTACCGAGGAGCTGCGCCGCAAGCATCCGCATCTGATCGTCGCGGGCCACAAGGGATTTCTATCCGGCCCCTACGAGCACCGTCCGGCGCTCGACGAGGTGGTGCAGATGATGTCGGGGCTCGCCGCGATGACCGGGACGCGCGACAAGCCGCAGCGCGTTGGCTCGTCCGCCAACGACATCATGGGCGGCATGTTCGGCGTGATCGCAATCCTCGCCGCGCTCTACCAGAAGCGCGGCGGCAACAAGGATGGCGCCGATATCAGGATCGGGCTGTTCGAGAATTGCCTGTTTCTCGTCGCGCAGCACATGGTCGAATATGAAATGACCGGCCGCAAGCCGCGTTCGATGCCGGAGCGCGAGCACGCGTGGCCGATCTACGATATTTTCGACACCGCCGGTGGCGGCCGCATCTTCATCGGCGTCGTCACCGAGGGCCATTGGCAGAGTTTCTGCCGCGAGTTTGGGCTGACGGAATTCCTTGATGATCCGACCTTGCGCAACACCACGGAGCGGATCATGGCGCGGGACCGGATCATTCCGCGCGTCGCTGAGGTAGTCAAAGGCTGGAACGTGGCCGAGCTTTCGGCCAGGCTCGACGCGCTGAACATCTGCTTCTCGCCGATCAACCGACCTGAGGATTTGCTGCAAGACCCGCATGTGCTGCGCCCTGGCGGGCTCGTCAACAATTTCAACGCCGATGGCGCGCCGTTCCGCGTTCCCGCATTGCCGGTGGAGTGGAACGGCGGCAATATCGGCGAAGGCTTGCATGTGCCTGATCTCGGCGCCGACACCGAGGCTGTCAGAGCCGAACTGAACAAACAAACTTCAACCGATAACGCTGCGTGAGGCTGTCATGACCCGTCTTCAGGATGTCTATCCCGACAACAAGATCATTCTGCGTGAAGTGGGTTTGCGCGACGGGTTGCAGCTGGTGAAGAAGTTTCCGTCCACCGCCGCCAAGCAGCGCTGGATCCGCGACGAGTACGCCGCCGGCGTGCGGCATTTCGAGGTCGGCTCGTTCCTGCCCGCCAAAACCTTCCCGCAATTCACCGACGTGCGCGAGATCATCGCGACCATCGCGTCGCTGCCGGGCGCCTATGGCATCGCGCTGACGCTGAACGAGCGCGGCGTCAACGAGGCGCTGGCGTCAGGGGTGGCTGAAGTGGCCACGGTGGTTTCGGCGACCGAAGAGCACAGCCAGGCCAATGCCAACCGCAGCCGGGACTCCGCGATCGCCAACGTCAAGCGGCTATGTGAATTGCGCGACGCCACCGCGCATAAGCCTGTCGTGAATGCCGCGATCTCGATGGCGCTGGGCTGTTCGATCGTCGGTGCCGTCGATCCGAAGGAAGTGATCAGGATCGCGGAAAAGCTGTTCGAGGCCGGTGTCGACATGGTCGCGGTCGCCGATACCGTCGGCTATGCCGGGCCGAAGCAGGTCGGAGAATTGACGGCGGCCGTGGTGAAGATCGCGGGGCCAAAGCCGGTCTGCATTCATCTGCACGACACCCGCGGCATGGGCATCGCCAACGCTTCCGCCGCGCTCGATGCCGGTGCGCGCGTGCTGGATGGATCTCTGGGCGGTCTCGGCGGCTGCCCGTTCGCGCCGGGCGCGACCGGCAATGTCGTGTTCGAGGACCTCGTGTTCCTGTGCGAAAGCAAGGGCTTTCCGACCGGCATCGACATCGAGAAACTGGTCGCGGTGCGCGGAATCCTGAAATCGGAAATGCCGGACGAGCAGCTCTATGGCGGCATGGCGCGCGCGGGATTGCCGTGCGGCACGGCGGCCCGGGCGGCCTAATCTGACTCCGTTGTAGCCCGGATGGAGCGAAGCGCAATCCGGGTCTTCACGCGGGTCATACACCTTCCCCGGATTACGCTGCGCTCCATCCGGGCTACGGACTTCATCCGTGTTTATGCCCACCCTTCCGCGGCTTCTTGTCCGGTGCGGCTGTGGGGATCATCACCACGCGGCCGTAGCGCACGCCGCGCTCGGCGATGATGTGGTCGGCGAAATGCCGGACCTCGCCGGATGCGCCCTTCAGCGCCGTCACTTCCATGCAGCTGTCGTCGTCGAGATGGACATGCAGCGTCGCCAGCGACAAATCGTGATGGCCGTGGAAATTCTGCACCAGCCGTTTCGAGAGGTCGCGCGCGGCGTGGTCGTAGACATAGACCAGGGCGGCGACGCATTGCCCTGACGGTGCGGCGTCCTCGGCGCTTTGCTGCAGGCCGGCGCGAGCGAGGTCGCGGATGATCTCGGAGCGGTTCTGGTAGCCGCGCGCTTCGGCTGCGGCGTCGATTTCCGCCAGCAAATCGTCTTCGATCGTGATGGTGATCCGTTGCATCTGGGATTTCCGTGCTTTCGGCAGTATGATATTTTTATTGTATCATCATACCGGGCTTGCTAACGTGAGGGGCCGGGTTAGTCGAACTGGTGCGGTCGCGCCGATTGTAGCAGTTATCATGCGGGGGCATGGGCGTTGCGTGTTGTTTCCTGGCGGTTATTTTCCGCCGCCGCATTGCTTGTCCCCTTCGCGCCCCCGGTGAATGCGCAGACCGTTGCTGCGATCGGCCAGCTTCCGCCTGTCACGGTGACGCAACCAGATTCGGCTCCGCCGAAACGAACAAAACCGTCACAGCGCCGTGCGGCACGTGGCGCATCTGCTGTTCAAACGAACCAGCCGGCAATTGCGGGCACCAGCGGCGTGACGGCCGGTACTTCATCCGATGGCGCCGCTGCCTTGCAGCCCACCGCCGCCAGCGCCGTGCGCATCAGCGGCGCGGAAGTGAATGCCGTTCCCTTCCTGCGGCCCGGCGAGGCGCTGGAGGTCGTGCCCGGGCTGATTGTCACCCAGCATTCCGGAGAGGGCAAAGCCAACCAGTATTTTTTGCGCGGCTTCAACCTCGATCATGGCACCGATCTCTCCATCAAGGTAGACGGCATGCCCGTCAACATGCCGACGCATGGCCACGGACAGGGCTACGCCGATATCAACTTTCTGATCCCTGAGCTGATTCAGTCGCTGTATGTCCGCAAGGGTCCGTACTTCGCTGATGTGGGCGACTTCAGCTCCGCCGGTTCCGTCGAAATCGACTACCTCACCAGGCTGCCGAAAAACCTTGCCGAGCTCACCATTGGCAGTTTCGGATATCGGCGCGGGGTGGCCGCCGGTTCAGTCGCGGTCGGCGCGGGTACGCTGCTCTCGGCCATCGAAGGCGTGAAGTACAACGGTCCATGGCACGTGCCGGACAATGTGCGCAAGATCAACGGCGTCATGCGCTACAGCCAGGGTACCGCGACCGACGGATTGACGCTGACCGCCATGGCCTATTCCAACGCCTGGAATTCGACCGACCAGGTGGCGCAGCGCGCCATCGACCAGGGCGTGATCGGCCGCTTCGGTACGCTCGATCCGACCGACGGAGGCGTCGCCAGCCGCTTCAGCCTGTCCGGCAATTTTGCGCATTCGAGCGAATACGGGCAGAGCAAGATCAACGCCTATGTCGTTCGATCCAACTTGCAGCTCTACAACAATTTCACCTATTTCCTCGACGACCCCGTCAATGGCGACCAGTTCAACCAGCTCGACAGCCGTACCCTCGGCGGCTTCGATGCACGGCACGCCTTCGATTGGCGCCTCGGCGGACTTGAGACGCAAACACGCGTCGGCCTGCAAAGCCGCTATGACGATTTCCATGTCGGCCTGTTCAAGACGCAGCAGCGAGGCTGGCTTTCGACCGTGCGCGAGGACCGCGTAAGGGAAGGCAATGTCGGCGTCTGGATAGACAGCACCACGCGCTGGACAGACTGGGTGCGGACCACTGTCGGCATTCGCGAGGACGTCTTTGCCGGCAGCGTTCTGAGCGACACGCCCGAAAACTCCGGCAATGCGCAGGCTTCGATCGCGAGCCCGAAGGCCGGCATCGTGCTTGGACCCTGGTACAAGACGGAGTTTTACGGAAATGCCGGCTACGGCCTGCACAGCAACGACATCCGTGGTGCGACGATCACGGTCGATCCCATCGACAAGGTAACGCCGCAGGATCGCGTGCCGCTGTTGGTGCGGTCGAAAGGCGCCGAACTCGGCGTCCGCACCAGGGCGATCGATGGACTCACAAGCTCGGTCGCGGTCTTTGTGCTCGACTTCGACTCCGAATTGCTGTTCGTCGGCGATGCTGGCACCACCGAGGCCAGTCGGCCGAGCCGCAGGGTTGGGGTGGAGTGGACCAACAAGTACAAGCCGGTGCCGTGGCTGACGTTCGATCTGGATGTTGCGTACACCCGCGCCCGCTTTACCGATTTCGATGTCGCGGGCGATCGCATCCCCGGTGCGCCGGCCTGGATTGCGAGTGGTGCGATCACCTTCGGCAATGAAACCGGTTGGTTCGGCGCGCTGAAGGGACGCTATTTCGGGCCGCGTCCGCTGATCGAGGACGACAGTGCGCGTTCGCTGTCATCCCTGATCTTCAATGCGCGGGCCGGCTACAGATTCGACAGCGGCATACGCCTGCAGCTCGACGTGCTCAATCTTTTCAACGCGAAGACCAACCAGATCGAGTATTATTATCTGTCGCGGTTGCCGGGCGAGCCGATCGACGGTGTTGCCGATCGCCATGTGCATCCGGCAGAGCCGCTCGCGGTGCGGCTGACGCTGGCGGGGAGATTTTAGAACTTACGCCGCCTCGACCACCTTGCTGCGCGGACGGGCGCGGCGTTCCGGCGGGCGGACCGCGACATATTCGACGGCCAGAAAATGCTCCGACACGGTCACGCGCTCGACCAGGGTCGTTTTCACCGCAACCTCGGTCACTTCTTCAGACGAAACCGGAAGCGGCGCCGCTTCGTCAATCTCTTCAGGAACAAGCGACGGCGACTCGACCTCTGGAAACACACCGAATTCGCCCGCTACCTCCTGGAGCGGCTTCTGCTTGTCGGCCCAATGCAGGGCCAGATAATCGAAGCCGTGCACGATGGTGGGTTTGACGACTTCGAAATAGGGCGAGATATCGAAATCGCGCGGCATGTAGAGCGACGAATCGCGGATGTGCAGAATCTCGCGCCGGGCCTTTCGCGAGGCGGCGCGCGTGATCTTGGGCAGGATCGGATAACGCACGGCGTCGAACGCCTGCGCGATCAGCGCCGAGCAGATGATCTTGGTGGGATCGCCCGAACCGAACGCGATCATGCGCCGCCGCCAACGCTGCGGCACCGGCAGCGGGAACAGATATCGCGCCAGGTCGACGATGTTCTTGGTGTCGTAGCCGAAGCCGATCCGGTTGATGGCGTAGCGGCACACCGTGATGCGGTCCTCATGGGACAGTCCGACCGGACGGCAGAGGCGGGTGTGATAGGGAAAATATTTCGACAGCGGCGCCGAGGTCACGCCTTCGCCGATATTGGCCTCGATCAGGACGTGAGGTTCGCCGTCCGGTTCCGTCGCGCCGTCGATCGGGCCGACATAGAGCGCGGCGTGCGACCAGGTCGATTGCGTGAGGTATTTGATGATGCCGGAAATGCGGTTGTTGCCTTCGACCAGCAGCACGTCGCCGGGCTCGATGACGCCGCGCAGATGCTCGGGATCACTGGGCGTGAACGGTTCATAGCCCGGGACTTCCTTCTGCAGGTAGCCCGCAATCAACTGGCCGATCGTATCGAGCATTACGCCCACGAAATCCCCCCGCGGTTCTTTGACCGCTTTTATGTTCCATTAGCATGGTCGCAAGCCGTTTCAATTTAGTTCATGCGTGAAGCGGGTCAATCATGATTGATTTACCATGAGTGTTGCTGCGCACGGTGAGATGCGGCACAGTTCGCTAGCTGTTCTCTTTGCTTCAAGGCCCCGGAAACCATGACATGACAATGACCCGCCGCGATTTCCTCTCGGCGTCCGCAGGCCTGGCGGTGATGCCGGTTTTCGGTGGGCGGGCGGCCGCCGCGCCCCTGCCGCGCGAGGCTGACATTGTCGTGATCGGCGCCGGCGCCGCCGGCATTGCTGCGGCGCGGCGGATCATGGCGGCGAACCGCAAGGTGATCGTGGTGGAGGCGGCAAGCCAGGTCGGCGGCCGCTGCCAGACCGATACCACCACCTTCGAGGTGCCGTTCGATCGCGGCGCGCGCTGGATGCACAATCCCGAGACCAACCCGATGATCAAGCTCGCGCGATCCGCCGGGCTCGAGATTATCACCGCGCCGTCGGGCCAGAAAATCCGCATCGGCCGCCGCAACGCCCGCGCCGGCGAAACCGAGGAGTTTCTTGCAGCTTTGGTGCGCGCCAACCGCGCCATCGACGAGGCCTCGCGCCGGTTCGACGTCTCCTGCGCCTCGGCGTTGCCGAAAGACCTCGGCGACTGGGCGGGCACTGCCGAATTCGTGCTCGGCGCCAATTTCGCCGGCAAGGACCTGAAGGATATCTCTGTTGTCGACAAGGTCCGCGCGCAGGATCGCAACACCGCGATCGCCTGCCGTCAGGGGCTGGGGACGCTGATCACGAAACTCGGCGAGCAGGTGCCGTTAGCGCTGTCGACGCCCGCGAACCGGATTTCCTGGGGCAGCCGCGACGTTGCGGTGGAAACGCCGTCCGGCAAGATTGTCGCGCGCGCCGCCGTCGTGACGGTCTCGAGCAACGTGCTGGCCGCGGGCAACATCAAATTCACGCCCGACATTCCCAAGCGCACGCTGGATGCCGCCGCCAAACTGAGCCTCGGCAGTTATGATCGCATCGCGCTGCAAATGCCGGGCAATCCGCTCGGGCTCGCCCGCGACGACATCATCATCGAGCAGAGCAATTCGACGCGCACCGCCTTGCTGTATGCCAATATGGGGTCATCTTCGCTGTGTTCGATCGACGTCGCGGGCTCGTTCGGCCGCGATCTCTCGGCCCAGGGCGAAAAGGCCATGATCGCGTTTGCGGTGGAGTGGTTGACCAAGCTGTACGGCAGCGAGGTTGCGGCGGCGGTGAAGAAATCGAGCGCGACGCGCTGGAACGCCGCGCCGTTCGCGCTCGGCGCGATGTCCGCGGCCGGGCCGGGCGCGCAGGCGTCGCGAAAGGTTCTGACCGAGCCGTTCGGCTGCATGTATCTCGCCGGCGAAGCCACGCATGAGACGCTGTGGGGCACGATCGACGGTGCCTGGGAAAGCGGGGAGCGCGCCGCCGAAGCGGCGTTGCGCAGGATCGGCGCGTTGAAAGATCCCGAACCGGCCGCGCCGCCACCGAAGCAGCGTCGGCGCGCGCCGCAGCCGAAGGCGGCAATGCCATCCTCGCAGTTCAACTGATGTCGCGACCGAAGGCGTTGATCTCGTGGTCGAGCGGCAAGGACAGCGCCTTTGCGCTGCACGAAGTGCGGCGCGCGGGCGAATTCGATGTGGTGGGCGCGCTGACGACCGTGACGGAGACGTTCGGCCGCGTTTCGATCCATGGCGTGCGGCAGGAGATCCTGCAGGCGCAATGCGAAGCCGCAGGCCTGCCGCAACGGATCGTGCCGATCCCCTATCCCTGCCCGAACGAGATCTATGAGGCCCGCATGGGCGAAGCGGTCGCGCAAGCGGTCGCTGACGGCGTCACGCACATGATTTTCGGCGATTTGTACCTGCGCGATATCCGCACCTATCGCGAAGCGAAACTCGCCGGCACCGGCATTACGCCAATCTTTCCACTCTGGGACCGGCCGACGCCCGAACTGGCGCGGGCGATGATGGAATGTGGCCTGGAAGCCTATCTTGCGACCGTCGACACGAAGAAGCTTTCAGCGGAATTCGCCGGCCGCAAATTCGATGCGCAGCTGCTGGCTGACCTGCCTGATAGCGTCGATCCCTGCGGCGAGAACGGAGAGTTTCACACCTGCGTGGTGGCGGGGCCGATGTTTTCGCATCGGCTTTCAGTCAGTACGGCTGAGCGCGTCGAGCGCGACGGCTATGCCTATAGCGATCTGGTGCTGAAATAAATGTCGTCGTCCCGGCGAAGGACGGGACCCATACCGCGTGATCTCACGCTAAGGCAAAGGTAGCAGATACCTTCCGCCAAACTGCAGCCGCGGCGTATGGGTCCGGCCTTCGCCGGGACGACGATGCATTTGGAATCGCGTTGCCGTTAGCGCAACACGCCATCCAGCGTCGGCAGGCCGGCGATCACGGCCATCGCAATCAGCGCGTAGCAGATCGCGCGGAACAATGCTTCGCTGGCGCGGCCGAACAAGGAGGCGCCGAGCCAGACGCCGATGCCGTAGATGGGCCCGACCACCAGTGAGAACTTGATCGCATCCATCGTGATCAGCCCGGTCAGGCTGTAGCTGACGACCGAGAAGAAATCCGAGGCGCCGAAGAACAGCAGGATGTTCGCCCGTGCGATGTTGGAGGCGATCGGCCGGCCGAGCCAATAGCCGACGATCGGCGGCCCGCCGGTCTGCGCCAGCCCGCTGCAAAAGCCGGATACGCCGCCGATGCCGACGGAAATGCTTGCGTGGTCCTTGCCGCGGTAGCGCCAGCCGGAAAGCAGCAGCAAGAGCAGCGCAAACACGAAGGCGGAAATGATCCAGCGCGTGGTGACCGGTTCGAGCCGGCTCAGGAAATAGGTGCCGATGGGAACGCCGATCAGGGCGCCGAACACCATCACCGCGGTCGCCCTGCGGTCGGCCTGTTTCCACGCGTTCGGGACCAGCGGCGCGGCCGCGATGAAATCGATGATCAGCAGCAGCGCCGCTACCAGCTGCGGCGCCGCCATGCTGCTCGCCAGCGGCATGAAGATCAGCGCGGAGCCGAAACCGGAAAACCCGCGCGCCAAGCCGGACACGAACGCAATCGCGCAGATCGCGATCGCGGCGGTGAGGCTGACGCTGGCGGGGATGAGGCCTTCGAGGCTCATGTTCAGTTTCTAGAACGTGTTTTTGGGCGTGATGTCCGAACCGCTCACGCCGTTCGGCATCATGCGCGCAAGGTGCCGCCGGTCTTCTTGGTTACCTCGGCCACGATCTTCGCCGCCACCGCGTCGATCTCCTGGTCGGTGAGCGTTTTCTCGCGCGGCTGGATGGTCACGGCAATCGCGACCGACTTCTTCGCATCGTCGATGCCCTTGCCTTCGTAGACGTCGAATACGGTGACGCCCGTGATCAGCTTTTTGTCGACACCCTGCGCGGCGCGCACGATATCGCCCGCCTTGATGGGGCGATCGACGATGAAGGCAAAATCGCGCGACACCGGCTGGAACGCGGAAAGTTCAAGCACCGGCTTGGCGCGGGTCGGCTTCTGCTTGGCGTCGGGAATGCGATCGAGGATCACTTCGAACGCGATCAGCGGCCCGTCGGCGCCGAGCGCCTCCAGCGTGCGCGGATGCAATTCGCCGAAATAACCCAGCACGTTTTGCGGGCCGATCTGGATGGTTCCGGAGCGTCCCGGATGCAGCCAGCTCGCGCCGCCCGGTACGATCTGCAGCGCCTGCATCGGCGCGCCGGCGGCCGCGAGCACCGCAAACGCGTCGGTCTTGGCGTCGAGCGCATCGGCCTCCGCCGAGCCGGACCAGTGCCGTCCCATGCCCTTGGCGGAGGCAAAGCCGTGGCGCACGCCGGAAGCCGCGACCAGCTGGTCTTCCGGCTTGTCACCCTTGAAAACCTGGCCGACCTCGAACAGCGCGACATCGGACGAGCCGCGATTGGCGTTGGCCTGCGCCGCGGCGATCAGGCCGGGCAGCAGGCTCGGCCGCATGTCGGAGAGGTCTGATGCGATCGGGTTAGCGAGCGCGAGCTCGGCCTGTCCACCGCCGAACAATTCCGCCGCGGGCTTTGAAATGAACGACCACGTCACGGCCTCAACCATACCGCGGGCGGCCAGCGCGCGCTTGGCGCGGCGGGTGCGCAGCTGGATCGTGGTGAGCACCGGCTTGCGCGGCGCATCACCGCGCTCGAACGGCGTCATCGGCACCTTGTCGACGCCGACGATGCGCACGATCTCCTCGACGATATCGGCCTTGCCTCCGATATCCGTACGCCAGGAGGGCACCGCGATCTTCACGATCGGACCGTTGCCAGCCACCATGAAGCCGAGATGGCTGAGGATGCGCTTCATCTCGACCAGCGGCACTTCGATGGCGGCGAGGCGTTTGACCTCGCTCAGCGGGAAGTCGATCACGCGGTCTTCGCCGAAGGGGTTGCCGACGACGACGTTCTCCGACGGCGTGCCGCCGCACAGTTCCATCACCATTTTGGTCGCGAGCTCGAGCCCGGGCACCATGAACGCCGGATCGACGCCGCGCTCGAAGCGATAGCGCGCATCCGAATTGACGCCGAGCTTGCGGCCGGTCTGCGCGATGTTGATCTCGTTCCACAGCGCCGATTCGATCAGCACGTCGGTCGTGTTCTCGTCGCAGCCGGAGGCTTCGCCGCCCATGATGCCGGCCAGTGACTCCACGCCATGCTCATCCGCGATCACGCAGATACCGGGATCGAGCGTGTAGGTGCGGCCGTCGAGCGCCAGCAGACTCTCGCCGTCGCGCGCGCGGCGCACGGTGAGATTGCCCGTTACCTTTTGGGCGTCGAACACATGCAGCGGCCGGGCGCGGTCGTAGGTCATGAAGTTGGTGATATCGACCAGCGCGTTGATCGGCCGTAGCCCGATCGAGGCCAGGCGCTTCTGCAGCCATTCCGGCGACGGGCCGTTCTTGACGCCGCGCACCAGCCGCAGCGCGAAGCCCGGGCACAGCGTGGCGTCTTCCACCGTCACCGTCACCGGGCAGGGGAATTCACCCTTGATCGGGCGGATACCGGGATCCTTGAACTTGCCCATGTCGGCGGCGGAAAGATCGCGGGCGATGCCGTGCACGCCGGTGCAATCCTGCCGGTTCGGCGTCAGGTTGATCTCGATCACGGGATCGCCGAGCCCGGCCCATTGCGCGTAGGGCGCACCGATGGGCGCATCGGCCGGCAGCTCCATGATGCCGTCATGGTCTTCGGAAATCTGCAGCTCGGCCGCCGAGCACAGCATGCCGCGGCTCTCGACGCCTCTGATGGTGCCGACGCCGAGCGTGATGTTCTTGCCGGGAATGAACGTGCCCGGCGGCGAGAACACGCTGATCAGGCCGGCGCGCGCATTCGGCGCGCCGCAAACCACCTGCACCGGTGCGCCCAAGCCTTGTTCGTTTTTTGCGCCGGTATCGACCATGCAGACGCGCAGGCGATCCGCATTCGGATGCTGTTCGGCCGAAATCACCCGCGCAATCGAGAACGGCGCCAGCGCCTTGGCCTTGTCGTCGATCTGCTCGACCTCAAGCCCGATCATGGTGAGCTTGTCGGCGAGCTTTTCCAGCGGCTCGTCGGTGTCGAGATGTTCCTTCAGCCAGGAGAGCGTGAATTTCATGATGGTTGCTTCTCTTGTCCCCTCTCCCGCTTGCGGGTCGAGACGAGCGAAGCTCGCTCTTTGAGGGTTAGGGTGGGGGCTCTCTCCGCAACGGCGGCGGCAATTGTTTCAAGGACGCCTGCGCGATTTGCCATGACGTCAAGATTGCTGAAGCGAAGAACCTTGAAGCCTCTGGTTTCAATCACGGACGATCGAACCGCGTCAGCTTGCTCAGCTTGATCCGAATAATGCTGGCCGCGGTCGAGCTCGATCACCAGTTTTGCTGCATGGCAGGCGAAGTCGGCGATGTAGTTCTTGATCGGCACCTGGCGCCGGAAGCCTATGCCGTTCAGCCTGTTATCGCGGAGTTCAGACCAGAGGATACGTTCAGCGTCGGTGGAGTTTTTTCTGAGTTCGCGCGCGTGCGTGCGGAGTTGCTTCGAGACGTTCCAGGTAGGAGCTTCCGGATCAACCATAGATACCTCCGGTGTGGAGAGATCCCCACCCCAACCCTCCCCCGCAAGCGGGAGAGGGAGTCTGACCTGTCGTGCGGATGGAATGAAAGCTATTTACCCCAAGCGCGGTCCGTTCCCTCTCCCGCTCTTGCGGGGGAGGGTTAGGGTGGGGGCTCTCTCCGCAACGGTGGTCTCGGAGGTTCACGTGCTCAATCCTCCCGCCAGCGTCGGGATGTCGAGGGGCTTGAAGCCGTAATGGTTGAGCCAGCGCACGTCGCTGTCGAACAGCTGCCGCAGATCCGACATGCCGTATTTCAGCATCGCGATGCGATCGATGCCCATGCCCCAGGCAAAGCCCTGATAGAGGTCGGGATCGATGCCGCAGGCGCGCAGCACGTTCGGATGCACCATGCCGCAGCCGAGAATCTCCAGCCAATCCTCGCCTTCGCCGAAGCGGATTTCGCCCTTGTCGCGCCGGCACTGGATGTCGACCTCGAGCGAGGGCTCCGTGAACGGGAAGAACGACGGCCGGAACCGCATGTTGATGTGATCGACCTCGAAGAACGCCTTGCAGAACTCATGCAGGATCCATTTGAGGTGGCCGAGATGCGAGCCCTTGTCGATGACGAGGCCCTCGACCTGGTGGAACTGCGGCGTATGCGTCGCGTCGGAATCGATCCGATAGGTACGGCCCGGGCACACCACGCGGATCGGCGGCTGCTGGCTCAGCATGGTGCGCACCTGAACCGGCGAGGTGTGGGTGCGGAGCAGCATGCGCGAGCCGTCTTCCTTCGGATTGAAGAAAAACGTGTCGTGCATTTCCCGCGCCGGATGGCCTTCGGGGAAATTCAGCTTGGTGAAGTTGTAATCGTCGGTCTCGATGTCAGGACCTTCGGCGATGGAAAATCCCATATCGGCGAAGATGACGTTGACCTCTTCGAACACCTGGCTCAGCGGATGGATGCGGCCCTGTTCGGCGACGGCATCGCGCAGCGGCAGCGTGACGTCGATGGTCTCGGAAGCGAGGCGGGCGTCGAGTGCGGCCGATTTCAGGATATCGCGGCGCACGGTCAGCGCCTGCGTGACCTTGTCCTTGGCGACGTTGATCGCTGCGCCCTGGGTCTTGCGCTCGTCCGGCGACATTTTGCCGAGCGTTGCCAGCAGCGCGGAGATCGATCCCTTCTTGCCGAGTGCGGCAACGCGCACCGCTTCGAGCGCGGCTTCGTCGGCGGCGGTGGCGATATCGGTGAGGATGGTCTGTTCGAGTGTGGTGAGGTCGGACACGGTCAAATCTCTTTCGCAAAAGGCCGCCGGTTGTCGCCGCTCCCGGGCTAAAACGTCAAGCAAAAAGCCCGTAACTGAAGCAGGCGGCTTTTGAACCCTTGATCCCGTGCGCTCTACTCAAGATGAGTTCGAGAAGGAGCACGCGATGCGTTTTGGACCTGGGGTGGCCGTTCTGGCCCTCGTTCTGTCGTTTGCCGCACCCGCCGCCGCCGAGGATTGTCCGGCGAAGTCGAGGGACGACGTCTTGACCGCGATGAAGGCGGCGAGCTGCAACCGTGCCATGCAAATCGCCTCGGCCTGCTCGGGCGGGGCCACCGGCGACGTTGGGCTCACCGACGCCGTTGAAGAGAAATGCGAGGGCGACTTCCTCGCCCGCCTCAAGGCGCAGCAGAAAAAGGCCTATCAGCGCGAAAAGGATGCCTGCGACCGCAAGTACAGCGGCGAGGAGGGCACCATGTATATTTCGTTCGCGGCATTCTGCCGGGCGAAAGTCGCCCAGCGCTACTCGCAGCGAGCGCTGAAAGCCGCGAGCCCTGCACGGGCTCGCTGACGCCTCGAGTCGAGCGCCTCAGGCTGCGAGCGCAGCCTTGGCCTTTTCAGCGATCGCCTGGAACGCCGCCGGCTCGGTGATGGCGAGATCCGACAGCACCTTGCGGTCCACCGTGATGCCCGACTTCGAGAGGCCGTTGATAAAGACGCTGTAGGTCATGCCGAACGGACGGACCGCGGCATTGATGCGCTGGATCCAGAGCGCGCGGAACGTGCGCTTCTTGCGCTTGCGGTCACGGAAGGCATATTGCCCGGCCTTTTCGACCGCGGCCTTGGCGGCGCGGATGGTGTTCTTGCGGCGGCCGGAAAAGCCCTTGGCGGCCTTGTAGACTTTCTTGTGCTTGGCGTGAGAGGTCACACCGCGTTTGACGCGAGACATGACTGCTATCCTTAAAATCTGAAATCAGGTGACGGATTGCCGCGCGCACGCGGCCGGCTAAATCGGAAACGCGAGCGCGATCAGGCGTTCGGCAAGAAGTACTTCTTGACGTTGTCGCCGTCGGTCTTGAACAGCACGCGCGTGCCGCGGAGCTGACGAATCTGCTTCTTCGTCCGCTTGATCATGCCGTGGCGCTTGCCGCGCTGGGCGTGCATCACTTTGCCGGTGGCAGTCACCTTGAAGCGCTTTTTAGCGCCTGACTTGGTCTTCAGCTTGGGCATTTGGCTCTCCTATGGCCACAGGAAAACGCGCCCCGAGGCGCGCTTTTGCGGCTTAAAATGCTCGTTAGAGCGTTGAAAGTGCTCAGGTTTTTTCGAAAACGAAACCACCCGCACGGGGTCATCGACACGGCAGCCCTTAATCAGCCGGGCGATGAAGGCTGGGCTTATGGCAGACCAGACGCATGTTTGCAACGTTGAACCGGTAAACCCTGTGCTGTGACGTAGTCGTTGATGTGATCCCAGTCCCAGCCCGAAACAGGACCAAAATGACCAGATTTCATCGTTCCATTTCCCGCTTCCCCACCTTTTCCCACTTTTCGACCCTGCGCTGGCTCCCCGTGTTCGCGGCGCTTGCCGTGACCGCGGTGCCCTCCTCCGCCGATGCTGCCAGAGCCTCAGGCGCCTACAACGGCACCTGGAACGTGGTGTTCGCCACCACCCGGGGCAATTGCAGTTCCGGCTACAGCGTCCCGTTCCAGGTGATGGGAACCCGGGTGTCATCGGCAGGCGGGGGCAGGGTCTCCGGCTCGGTCAGCCGTGGCGGCGCGGTTGCCGTCAACGTGTCGGTTGGCGCATCCAAGGCCAGCGGCGGCGGCCGGCTTGCCCGCACCAGCGGCGCCGGCTCATGGAGCGGCATCATCACGGGTGACCGTTGCAGCGGTACCTGGCAGGCCACACGCAGCTGATTTGGTCGCCGAAGCCGCATTGACGTAGCTTGAGGACACGCGCGCGGGCCGCGCGCTGGACAAGGGATACTCAATGCTGGGAGTTGGCATTCTGGGCGCCGGATTCTTCGGCGCCTTTCATGCACGCGCGATTGCGACCGTTCCGGATATCAGCATCGTCGCCGTGTGCGCGGAGGAATTGGCGCTCGCCGAAGTTTTCGCCGCCGAACATGGCGGCAAGCCATATGGCGATTGGCGCGCGATGCTGGGTGACAAGTCGGTCGACGCCGTCGCGATCACGGCCCCGCATCATTTGCATTGCGAATTGGCGGTGGCGGCGCTGCAAGCCGGCAAGCACGTATTGCTGGAAAAGCCGATGGCGCTGTCGGTCGCCGAATGCAGCCGCATCATTGCGGCCGCCGAAACCGGCCGTCGCAAATTGATGGTCGGGCAGATCATGCATTTCGTGTGGCCCTGCCTCGTCGCGCGCCAGATCCTGGATCGCGGTGAACTCGGCAAGCCCGTGACGGGGTCGAGTTCGCTGCAGAAAATCTGGATGGAGCAGAACCGCCGTGGCTGGCACCTTGATCCCGCCACCGGCGGCGGCATGCTGCTGACCGCCGGGATCCATGCGCTGGACCAGCTGGTCTGGCTGATGAATGGCCGGGTCGGGTCGATTTCGGCCGCGGTCAGCACGTCGTTTCACGATCAAAAAGCCGATGACAGCGCCATGATGCTGCTGCGCTTTACCGACGGCCGGTTCGCCCAGGTGGCCAGCATCGGCTTCCGGGACGGCGGCGGAACCTTCGATCTCGACCTCGTCTGCGAGCGCGGCACGCTCCGGATCGACTTCGATCGCGGGGTTGCCATCGGACAGAATGGAAAGTGGACCGACGTTCCGAGCTCCCATGATCCAGCGTGGATGCAGAACGCCGTCGTCAGAGAATGGCAGGCAATGGCGGCGGCGATCGTTCATGACATGGATGTGCCGGTTACCGGCGACTACGGCCGGCACATCATTGCGTGCATCGATGCCGCCATGATTTCGAGCCGCGAACGCCGGGACGTCGAGGTGTCGGCGTGACGCCAGGGAGGCATCTCCAACGTGGCCTCTCGCAATTGAAAACGCCCCCGGAGCAACTCCGAGGGCGTGTTCCACTATTGATCTACAAACACGAACGGCGCGGATCGCTGGTTAGCGCGGCGCCAGTACCATCACGACCTGGCGGCCTTCGAATCGCGCGTCCTGCTCGACCTTGGCGATTTCGGCGACGTCGGCCTTGACCTTGTCCAGCAGCTTGGTGCCGATCTCCTGGTGGGCCATTTCGCGGCCGCGATAGCGCAGGGTGATCTTGACCTTGTCGCCTTCCTCGAAGAACCGCTGCATCGCGCGCATCTTCACGTCGTAATCGTGATCGTCGATCATAGGCCGCAGCTTGATCTCCTTGATCTCGACGACCTTCTGCTTCTTGCGGGCTTCAGCGGCTTTTTTCTGCGCGGAATATTTGAACTTCCCGTAGTCCATGATTTTGCAAACGGGAGGATTATTGTTCGGCGAAATCTCGACAAGATCCATGCCCGCTTCAAGGGCCATCTTGACGGCTACCACGGTCTCGACTGTTCCGTGGTTGGTGCCGTTCTGATCGATCAGCTGGATCTGCGCGTTGCGGATTTCATCATTGGTGCGCGGCCCGTCTTTGGCTGCAGCGGGCGGGGCTCTGTTGGGACGGCGAATGGGTAATTCTCCAATGCTGTGAAGGAAGGCTATATTTTGAAGCAATACGCGGCGCTGAGCAAGCGAACTCGCCATCTGCGCTCGAAAACCGTCAAATGCGAGGCATTTTGGTCACGCCCGGCAAATATAGCGCAACGGCACGTTCCGCAAGGACAGCCCCGCTATTGCCTGTGCGTTTGCCGGCGTTGACCGGTGGTTGACCCAAGAGGTGGGCTCGCCGACAAAGCAGCGGGCAAGAGTAGCGAATCCATGACCAATTCAGCGGTAAACGATCAGGAACCGGCCTTCATCGAGGTGGGTAGCGGCGAGGACAAGCGCAAAATCGCGGTGCGAGCCCGGGCCGGAGGTACTCCCGGCCTGATCTGGCTGGGTGGTTTCAACTCCGACATGAAGGGCACCAAGGCGCTGGCGCTGGATGCGTGGGCCGCCGAACAGGGCCGCGCCTGCGTCCGGTTCGACTATTCCGGCCATGGCGAATCCGGCGGCGCCTTCATCGACGGCACCATCGGGCGCTGGCTGGAGGAGAGCGTTGCCGTGTTCGCGCGGTTTTGTCGCGGCCCCCAGGTCGTGATCGGCTCGTCGATGGGGGGCTGGATGGCGCTGCTGCTGGCGCGCGAGATTGCAAAGCGGGAAGCGAGCGCGCAAGCGAGCTTGGCGGGGCTGGTGTTGATCGCGCCGGCGCCTGACTTTACCGAACAGTTGATGTGGAACCAATTCACGCCTGAAATCCAGCAGGAGATTCAAGCCAAGGGTGTCTGGATGCGGCCGTCGCAATATGGCGATGGCGACCCCTATCCGATCACGCGCGCGCTGATCGAGGACGGCCGCAATCACCTTCTGCTCGGCAGCGCCATCGAGGTCGGTTGCCCCGTCCGCATCCTGCAGGGCGCGCAGGACCCTGATGTGCCGTGGCAGCACGCGTTCGCGCTGGCGCACCGGCTGCCGAGCGAGGACGTGGTGTTGACCATGATCCAGGACGGCGATCACCGCCTGTCGCGGCCGCAGGACATCGCCCGGATCATCGCCGCTGTGGCGGAGATCGGGTAGGTTCTTCTTCCCTTCTCCCCTTGTGGGAGAAGGTGGCGCGAAGCGCCGGATGAGGGGTTCTCTCCGCGGGCACTGCATTTGCGGAGACAACCCCTCACCCGTCTCGAATGAGCTAACGCTCATTCGATCCACCCTCTCCCACAAGGGGAGAGGGGAAGAAAAACGCAAGGGAAAGGAAACCCCATGAACACATCGGAGCTGCTGCGCGCGTTCTGCGACGGCGTCGAACAGCACAACGGCAAGGCGTTCGCCGAATTGTTCACCGAAGACGGCGTCTATCACGACGTGTTCTATGGCGCGTTCGCCGGCCGCGCCAAAATCGCCGAGTTGATCGACGACTGGTTCTATCGCACGGCCACCGATTTTCGCTGGGACATGCACAGCCCCGTCAGCGACGGCCAGACGCTCTATGCGCGCTATACGTTCAGCTACCGCTCGACGCTGCCGGAAGCCAAGGGCGCGCGGGCGATGTTCGAGGGCGTTTCCATCATGCGGCTGCGCGACGGCAAGATTCTCGAATATCACGAGGTCGCCAACACCGCGCCGGCTTTTGTCCAACTGAATTTTGCGCCCGAGCGGATCGCCAAGATCGTCGCCAAGCAGGGCGCCGCGCTGAAGGCGCGGCCCGAGATGGCGCGGCATTTGGCGGAGTGACGGCGCAGCCGTCATTGCGAGGAGCGATAGCGACGAAGCAATCCATCTGTCCCCGAGTGGAGATATGGATTGCTTCGCTTCGCTCGCAATGACGGAAGGATGCTACGGCGGCGGCACGTTCGTCATCGGCTTCTTCTGCGCCAGTGCGGCGACCGTCGACGTGCCGATCGGGCCCTTCTCGTCATAGAGCCAGCACTCGCCGATCGCGACGCCGTCGCTGGCGTGATGGTTGACGACATCGAAGCCGATCCAGCGCGTCACCGGCAGGCGGTGCAGATAGAGCGTGACGTCGCTGTTGATGTAGCCGAGGCCCTTATCGCCCGCGTTGGCAAACGGGCTCGCAAAATCCGCACCGGTTGCGACATGGACGAAGGGCGACATCGGCACGCCCTCGACCAGCTCACGGACCTCGCTCATCCATAAACGCCGGGGGCCGAGCGAGCCCATGTGGCCTGTGATCGGCCTGGTCGTCCATTTGCCGTTCATGCCGAGCTTGGGGTCGGTCGGCGCCGGGATCGTTTCGGGCAGCGGCGCGTCCCAGTTCGACGGCGACCAGACATTGCCCGGCGCATTTTCCGTCCGGCGCAACAACTGGCAGGAGGCGCGCGCCATGCGGGTGGTGCCGGAGAAAAACTCGGCTTCCACCACCTTGATCCGCAGGCCCTCGCGGATCAGCCGCGTGGTGACTTCCACCGGTGTGTGGATGTCCGGCAGCCGGAACATGTCGACCGTCAGCCGTGCCGGCACGAATTCGTCGGAGCCGTGACGCTCCTCGATCACGTGGGCCAGAAGGCCGACCACGACGCGACCATGCATCGAACTCGGGTCCCACGGACCGTTCGAAACCGGATTGGGGATGAAGGCGTCGCCGTTTTTGGCGAAGAAGGGCTGGTTTGTCATGGCCGGCGAACATGACGGAAACCGCGCGACAAAATCAAGCGGGCAGGGCGCAATCCATCCATTCCGCGCGAACAGTCGCGTCGGTCTCGCCGGCCGCGGCGCGGCTCGCCAGTTCAGCAAAGGCCTCCGGTGGCATCAGCTGCGACAGCGCCCAGACTGCTGCGCCCCGCACCAGCGCGCTTTCGTCGTCAAGCAAGCGCTCGGCCTCATGCGCCAGTGATGCATCGCCGGAGTTGCCGACCGCAATCAGCACATTGCGAATGAAGCGGTCGCGGCCGATACGCTTGACCGGCGATTTTGCAAACAGCGCGCGAAACGCGCCATCGTCGAGCCGGGCCAATTCCGAAAGTGCTGGCGCACGCAATTCCGCGCGGGCGGCGAGTTTTGTTTCGCGCCCTTGCTGCGCGAACTTGTTCCACGGGCATATGGCGAGGCAATCGTCGCAGCCATAGATGCGGTTGCCGATCGCCTTGCGGAATTCGCGCGGGATCGGGCCCTTGTTTTCGATCGTGAGATAGGAAATGCAGCGGCGCGCGTCGAGCTTGTAGGGCGCCGGGAATGCCGCGGTCGGGCAGATGTCCTGGCACGCGCGGCAGGAGCCGCAACGATCGGCGTCCGCCTCGTCGCGCGGCAGGTCGGAGGCGGTGTAGATCGCGCCGAGAAACAGCCATGATCCAAACTCGCGCGACACCAGATTGGTGTGCTTGCCCTGCCAGCCCAATCCAGCCGCCTGCGCCAGCGGCTTTTCCATCACGGCCGCGGTATCGACGAACACTTTGACTTCGTCGCCCGACATCGCGACCAGCCATCGCGCGAGCGCCTTGAGGCGCTTCTTGATCAGATCGTGATAGTCGTCACCTTGGGCATAGACCGAGATCGCACCGCGCGTGCGCTTTTCGAGAATGTGCAGCGGATTTTCATCCGGCCCGTAGTTGACGCCGAGCATGATCACCGAGCGCACGCCGGGCCACAGCACGCGCGGATCGGTGCGGCGCTCGGGGCTGGCGGCGAGCCAGTCCATGTCGCCATGGGCGCCGGTCTGAAGGAATTCGCGAAAATGCATGCCGGCCTGCGCGATCGCTTCGGGACCGGTGACGCCGATGCCATCGAAGCCGAGCGCGCGCGCTTCATGCGCCAGCGCGGCCTTGAGGTCTTCGCCGGAGAGTTTGGCCTTGTTCAGAAGTCGAGGTCCACGTAGCTCTGCGACGCCGGCACGCCGGCCAGCCATTCGCTCAGCAACGGGCGGAACGACGGGCGGGATTTCACCCGCGCGTACCACGCCTTTGCCGCGTCGTCCTCGCTCCATGGCACGTCGCCCAGATAATCGATCGCCGAAAGATGCGCCGCGGCGGCGAGGTCCGCGTAGGTCAGCCGGTCGCCGGCAAGGAAGTTCCGCGTCTGCGCCAGCCAGCCGATATAGGCCAGATGATAGCGCACATTGACCTTGGCCGCGCGGATCACGTCGGCCGCCGGGGCGCCGCCGCCATTCTCCTCGCTCATGAAGCGCTTGTAGATGCGCTCGGTCACCAGCGGATTGGAGGCCTCCTCGAAGAATTTCTCGTTGAACCATGCCATCAGCCGGCGCACCTCGATGCGCTCGCCCATCGAGACCGGCAGCATCCGCCGCTCGTCGGCACCAGGGCCATGCACCTCATCGAGATATTCGGCGATGATGCCGACGCCGGGTATCGCGGGATAACCCTCGGCGATCAGGACCGGCGTGGTGCCCGCGGGGTTGAGCGCGAGAAACGCCTCGCGACGTTCCCAGACCCGCTCTTCCACCAGGCGCAAATCGAGGCCGTGTTCGCCGAGGATCAGGCGAATGAAACGCGAATGCGGGCAGAACGGATGATGGTGCAGCGTGTACATGAAGTCCTTGAATCGGAAGTCCTTGGAATTGGAAGTCCTTGGATCAGGAATCCTTGAATTAGATCCTTGGGGTTAGTTCGCGGCGCTTAAAAAACCCTCAATCTGTTCAAGGCCGCGTCGATCGAACGGAGCCACTAGACCCTATTCGGGTCCCGATTGAAATCGGAAGGGAGGCCGCAATCACTGGTTTCGACGCGTTTTCCGCAATCTGCGTAAGGCAGATTGCTATGCGATCCGGTGTCGGTTCGCTCGAAACGCTATAGCCGAGCCTGCATACGAGGCAACCGGTGTTTGCTGGTTTTTTGCGATTGCGAGACGGGTTCGAATAGGCGAGAAGGGCGCGGCTTTTTCGGCTGATTTCGATCGGAACGGACCCAATCATGATGTCAAATGCAGTTAAGGCGGTGATTCTCGGCATCATCGAGGGTGTCACGGAATTCCTGCCGGTTTCCTCGACCGGCCATCTGTTGCTGGCGCAGAAATTTTTCGACCTCGGTGAGGGGCCGTTTTGGGAGAGTTTCATCGTGCTGATCCAGCTCGGCGCGATCCTCGCAATCGTCGTCCTCTATTTCGCCAAATTGTGGCGGGTCGCACTCGGAATGTTCTCCAATCCCGACGACCGGCGCTTCGTCATCGGCGTGCTGGTGGCGTTCCTGCCGGCGGTGATCGTCGGCCTGGTTGCCGGCAAATACATCAAGGAACTTTTGTTCAATCCGTGGGTGGTGTGTTTCTCGCTGATCGTCGGTGGCGCAATCCTGATCTGGGTCGATCAGCTCGAGCTCAAACCGCGCGAGTTCGACGCCACGCGGTTCCCGCTGATGATGTATCTGTGGATCGGCATCGCGCAGTGCGTGGCGATGATTCCCGGCGTGTCGCGCTCCGGCGCCAGCATTGTGGCTTCGATGCTGCTCGGCTCGGACAAGCGCTCGGCAGCGGAATTTTCGTTCTTCCTGGCGATCCCGACCATGATCGGCGCGTTCGCCTATGATTTCTACAAGAACCGCGGCGAGATGACGACTGACCACCTCGGCGTCGTCGCAATCGGCTTCGTGGTCTCCTTCATCACCGCGATGATCGTGGTGAAGACCTTCCTGACCTATGTCACGCGCCACGGTTTTACGTTTTTCGCGTGGTGGCGCGTGATCGCCGGCACGATCGGCCTGATCGCGCTGGCGCTGGGACGGTAATTCGCGCGCGCTATTTATGTCGTCCCGGCGAAGGCCGGGACCCATAACCACCAGCGGGCATTGGTTGTACACGCTGGTCGTTGTCTTCCTTTTTCGGCAAATTTTGGCCGCGGCGTATGGGTCCCGGCCTTCGCCCTAGGGCATGCACACATCTAGTTTATTGGGGATTCCCGAATCGGCATTTTGTGTGATTCATATTGTGACACTT
>NZ_JAFCLR010000027.1:0-104762 GCF_018131065.1 Bradyrhizobium sp. AUGA SZCCT0431
CATGAAGCACGGCCTCGAATACTTCCACGCCGCCGCCGCAGGATGGAGCCTCAGAGATGTGTGCATGCACTAGGGCGAACGCCGGGACCCATAGGCCGCGGCCAGCTTTGCTGGAAAGGGAAGATAACGACCAGCGTGCAAAACAACTGCCGCCGGTGGCTATGGGTCCCGGCGTTCGCCGGGACGACGTGAGAGCGTGCCTTACCGGTTCTTGTTCACCGGCTTGCGCTTCTCGATGAATGCCGCCATGCCCTCGGAGCGGTCTTCCAGCGCAAACGTCGAGTGGAACAGATTGCGCTCGACATTCATGCCTTCCGACAGCGGCGTCTCGAACGCCCGGTTGATGGCTTCCTTGGCCATCGCGGCGGCCGGGCGCGACATCGAGGCGATCTTTTCCGCCGCCGCCAGCGCTTCGTCCATCAATTTGTCCGCCGGCACGACGCGGCTGACCAGGCCCGAACGCTCAGCTTCCGCGGCGTCCATCATCCGTCCCGTGAGACAGAGATCCATCGCCTTGGATTTGCCGATCGCGCGCGTCAGCCGCTGGGTCCCGCCGATGCCAGGGATGGTGCCGAGCGTGATTTCCGGCTGGCCGAATTTGGCGGTGTCGGAGGCAATGATGATGTCGCACATCATCGCAAGTTCGCAGCCGCCGCCGAGCGCATAGCCGCTGACGGCCGCGATCGTCGGTTTCCGGCAGGTGGCGATGCGATCGCCGCCGATGGCGGCGAAATCGCTGGAGAACATGTCGATGAAGGTCTTCGGCTGCATTTCCTTGATGTCGGCGCCGGCCGCAAAGGCCTTTTCGCTGCCGGTGACCAGGATGCATCCGATCGCGTCGTCGGCTTCGAGGTCATCGACGGCGGCGGCGATCTCGCGAAACACGCCGAACGACAGCGCGTTGAGCATTTTCGGGCGGTTCAGCGTGATGATGCCAACCGCGCCTTTGCTTTCGACAATGATGTGTTCGAACGTAGCCATGGTTCACCCCGGTGCCTGATTTGGCGGGCAATGTGCCCGCTGGCGGGAGGGGCTTCAAGTGGCCTGAAGAGGCGGCCCGGACGCATTTCGTCGCGTCCGGTGCCCGATACCTCACGCCATGAACATGCGCGCCGCCGAGGCCATGGTCAGCAACGCGCCAAAGGCGATGAAGATTTTTCCGATCAGCGAGGTCTGATCCCAGGTCGAACTGTCATGGCTGGAAGCCAGAACCGGCGCCGCGGGGGCGGGCTTGGCCGCGGCCATCGCGACGGTCTGCGTGGCCGGGTTCTGCTGCAGGGCCCGATCGACATCGTTGAGCTGATCAGATGAGACCACGGCATCGGTGGTGGACCGCGCTTCCCCCGGCTTGTCGGCTGACGCCAGCAGGATATTGGCCTTTGCCGTCATCGCCTGGGCGCTGCCAGCGGCGGCATCGGTGGATGCCAGTTGCGCATTGGCGTTGGCGACTGACGCCGGGATCGTGAGCGCGCCGCCGGTCGAGGCGTCGGCGACCTCCTTCTCAACAGCTTTCCTGGTCTCGGCAGGTTTCGACGCGACTTTGCCCGATCGACGCGTGTAGCGCTTCCAGTGGCGGGTGCTCTGGCCGACGGACTTTCCCGGCGTCGCGCTTTCCGATTTCGACGTGGCGGCCGCGCGGTCCGTGCTGGCTGCCGTCGCCGGCCCCGCGAAACATACGAAGAGCCCTGTTGCTAATATCAATGCCGAGCGCCCGCTGGCTTTGACAATCATGTGGCAATCTCCCCATTTGCCCGCCCCCGAACCGAAATGAGACCCCGCCCCGTGTCCACAGCGGGGCAAAAAAAGGGAATCTTCGGGCAAGACCGGGCAAAAACAGGGCAGCTGCGTTGCAGCAGCCGAATAGGCTCGTCGTTTTCTTCGGTACGCAGTTGATCAGGCCGGCGGCGTGCGGGTGCGAGCCGGAGCGATCGATGGTATGAGCCAGCCGGCAAGGAACCTGCGGCCCCGATTCCCGGACGAGGCCGCGCGAAGCGAAACATCAGGGTGACGATCACGACTTCGTGATCGAGGCTCCCTGACGTAACAAATTGAAAAAGCGACCGAATTGCAAGGTGGGAGCGCGCGTGCGCGAACGTGAGGACGAATGGACCGGCCTGATGCGGTCGGCCATTTCAGGCGACAGTACGGCGTATCATCGCCTGCTCAAGGCCGTCACGCCGGTGCTCCGGGCCGCGGCGCGCCGCGGGCTCACGCGTGCAGGGCAACCGGTCGATCAGTCCGAGGACATCGTGCAGGACATTTTGCTGGCGGTGCATTTGAAGCGGCACACCTGGGACGTCAGCGCCCCGTTTGCCCCATGGCTGTTTGCGATCGCCCGCAACAAGCTGATCGACGCGCTGCGGCGCCGGGGCCGGCGGGTTTTCGTCAACATCGACGATTTCGCCGAGGTGCTCCCGGGCGAGGCCCCGGTTGAGACGGCGTCGGCGGGCGAGGTCGCCGCCCAGTTGCAGTCGCTGCCGGCGCGCCAGCGCGACGTCCTGCAGTCGATCGCCGTCGAGAGTGCTTCGATCAAGGATACCGCGGCCAAACTGGCGATGAGCGAGGGCGCGGTGCGGGTCGCGCTGCATCGGGGCTTGACCAGCCTGACGGCGAAGTTACGGGAACAATGAGAATGGATACCGATCAGCTCATCAAAACCCTGGCTGCCGACAACGCGCACCGCGCGCGGCCGGTCGGCTTTGCGCTGATGCTGGCGCTGATGGCGGCGGCTCCCGTCTCGCTCTTGATGTTCTTCACCGAGCTTGGCATCCGGCCCGACGTAATGACCGCGATGCGCAATCCGTTCTTCGATCTGAAATTCGCCGTGACGCTGGCACTGGCGATCGCGGCCATTGCCGTCAGCCTGCATCTGTCGCGGCCGGAAGCGTCACTGCGCGGCTTCGGCTGGCTGCTGTTGATCCCGGCCGGGCTTTTGACCGCAGGCATCGGCGGCGAGATGATGATGCCGCAGCGGCTGCCAATGATGACGCGGCTGATGGGCAACAATTCGCGGATGTGCATGACGGCGATACCGCTGCTGTCATTGCCGATCCTGGCAGGCGCGCTGATTGGCTTGCGGCACGGCGCGCCGGCGCGGCCTGCTGTGGCCGGAGCCATCGCCGGATTGCTGTCGGCGGGATTGGCGGCGACGCTCTACGCGTCGCATTGCACCGATGATTCACCGCTGTTCGTGGCGACCTGGTACACGCTCTCGACCGCGTTGGTCACGGCGATCGGCGCGCTCGCCGGATCGAAACTGCTCAGGTTCTGATTGTTTTGTCGTCCCGGCGCCTGATGCGCAATTGCGCACTAGGCCGGGACGACGCGAACTTTGTGGCTCACTTCGCGGGCGCGTTTTGCTGCATGCGGTGGAAGCGCAGCACCTGCTGGGCGGTCGATGGCCGCAGCCGTTCATAGGTATCCTTGCACGCCGATATGTCGGTCGGCTCCCCGCCCGTCAACTCGTCGCGCATGTTGATGATCGCCCGGACGGTAGACCATGACAGGCCCGCCACTTTCGCCAGGATCATCACGCCTTCGGCGCGGCTTTCGATCATCATGTTCTCGGCGATTGCCACCGGCACATTGGCCAGCGCTGCGATGGAGGCGTTGGCTTCGTCGAATTTGCCGGCCTCGGCAAATGACGCCACCTGGAATTCGTCGAGCCGGCCGTCCTCGTACAGCGACTTGACCAGCGCGTGGGCAATCGCGGTGTTCCTGGTGATCGCCGACGGTGCGGAGCGCGCGCGCCGCGTCGCCTCCTTGACTGCGTTCGGCACCTGCGCCGCCATCTGCGGGTTGGCCGCCTCCAGCCGCTGCCGGACCGCGTCGGACGCCTTGGCCAGCAGCTTCAAATACAGATGCCGTGGAATCGTCGGACGCAGGCCGGTGCAGGTCGCGAGGTCGTCGTCTCCCTCGGCGCGATTGACCAGCCGCGTGAAGCCGCGCTCGGTGAATTCGGCGCCCGGATTGTTGACGGTGCTCTGGATCACCTCATCGTTGCCGCGCTGGACCAGCACGTCGGTGACCGCGCCGCTCAACACTTTTCGCGTCGAGATCGCCATCAAATGGGCCTGGCTCTTGCTGCGCGCATTCTCGATCAGGGTCGTGTCGTCGAGCCGCGCCGATTGCGACAGCACGGGCCCGGCGACCTCGATCACGTCGTCGAATGCCAGTGCCCGGATCGTCAGCGGCGGTGCGGTGTCGATCGGCGCGAGCCGGTTGGCCAGCAATGTCTTGGCTGACGTTTCGATGTGGACGATCAGGCATTGGAAGACATCATCGAACAGGCCGACCTGTTCATCCGAATAATCCACCGCGCCGTTGATGAAGAGGTCGGTCACCCGGCGCAAGGTCTCGACCCGGCGGGCGACCGTCCCGTGCGCCAGCGTGGTCTGCAGTTCGTCGAGCAGGCTCATGGGGGCGATAGCGGACTTAGAACTCATATGACTCTATCCTGGAGCAAAAGCCGGCGACGGATTCTCCGTCGCCGGAACAACTGAAATGGTCGGTTCAGGCGCTGGCGATGCGGTTGCGTCCCTGTGCCTTGGCTGCGTAAAGCGCGCTGTCGGCGCGGGCGAGGAATATGTCCGGGGTTTCCTCGGGCTTCAGCGTCGCGACGCCCCCGGAAATGGTCACGCTCATGTCGGGCGAGAATGCGCTCCAGTCGAGCTCTGCAATGATCCCGCGCAGCCGGTCGAGCGCACGCACGGCGTGGTCGGTGCTCATGCCGGGCAGCACCAGCAGGAATTCCTCGCCGCCGTAGCGGCCGAAGCGGTCGATGCCGCGGATGTTGGCGAACATGGTGATGGCGAAAGTCCGCAGCACCTCGTCGCCGGTCGGATGACCAAAGGCGTCGTTGATGCGCTTGAACCAGTCGAGATCGATCAATGCAATCGAGCAGGGCGCGTCATTGCGGCCAGCGCGGGCGATCTCTTCATCCAGCATCCGCATGATGCAGCGGCGGTTATACGATCCCGTCAACTCGTCGAGTTCGGCAAGCTCCTCGATCCGCTTGTAGGCTTCCTTGAGTTTCAGCCCGCTCTGATAGAGCGATTGCTTCAGCGAGCTGGAGAAGATGCCTAAGAACATGCAGCGTCCGATGGTCAGGACGAACACCAAAAGGGTGGCAAAGCGCTCGAGGTGGCTGCCATGCGGCAGCGAGATCGGTTTGTCGGTCAAGAGGAACAGCCCGGCCAGGCCGATCGTCATCGCCGTCCAGATCATCATGGTCTGCGCAGGGATCGAGCGGAGCGAACTGAAGCTGAACACGATGAACAGGGTGCAGAGGAACATCCCGCCGACTTCCGGCGCGATATAGGTGAACGCCAGCGCAATCAGCATGCAGATGGTCGCCTGCGGGGCGACCAGATAATGATCCTTGAAGCGCTCGTTGAACCCGAATTCCGAAAGGATGATGCTGAAAATCGCCAGAGTCAGGCCGGAAGCCGCATAGGCCGGGGCGATCATGGGCGGTATCGAGCCGGCCTGCGCATAAAGCAGCAGGACCCCGGCGTCGATGATGTAGCTGGCCCCGATCATGATCAGGATCTGGCGGCGCTGCTTCGCGCGCCGGGCAAGCGCCTTCGCCGCCGGCTGGGGACCGACGCCATCCAGATCGGCCGGATTCACGAATGAGGAGGCCGCGGTGCCCATGGACTCGCCGTTGGTGGAACTCGGCAAAAATCTAAGTGGGAAAGCCTTTAGGTTTGGTATCTTTTGGAACCGAATCTGGTCCGTTAAAACACCTCCATTATCCTGTTTCGCAACGGAAATTTGGCGGATTCGGACGGCTGCGACCCGTTGCGTGGCAGCTCAACTTGTACGCAGATGCTGCCTTGCGGACCAAGCCTTGGTAAGGTCGCAACGGGTGGCGCAACCTCTAGGAAAGCAATTCCGTATTATGGTACCAATTCCGGGCCTTCGTTCGTTCTCGCCGGCATCTCGGCCGTCCGGCGATCCTCTGTGGGGTAGATCACACATGCAGTCCGGTCATTGCCGTAATGTGAAGAATCTTGCCTCGGCAATCGAACCCTCGGCCATCTCCCCCCGACCAACCTTGCGAGACGGCAATTGAGTGCGACACAGGCGGCCTCAGACGAAATTCTGATCGCTCGGATCGCTCAAGGCGACCGGCTCGCCATGCAGGTGCTTTACGGAAGGCACCATGTCAGGGTGTTCCGTTTCGGGCTTCGGCTCGTAAGGGACGAACAGGTTGCGGAAGACCTCATCAGTGAGGTGTTTCTCGATGTGTGGCGCCAGGCTGGCAAGTTCGAAGGTCGATCCGCTGTTACCACCTGGCTGCTGGCGATTACGCGGTTCAAGGCCCTGTCGGCACTTAGGCGCCGGAAGGATGTTGGACTGGACGATGAGACCGCGAACGCGATCGAGGATACGTCCGATGATCCGGAAGTGGTGGTGCAGAAGAAAGATACCAGTGATGCGTTGCGCAAGTGCCTGACATCACTTTCGCCTGAGCACCGGGAGATCGTCGATCTCGTCTACTACCACGAGAAGTCCGTGGAAGAGGTGGCCGAAATCGTCGGAATTCCCGAAAACACCGTCAAGACGCGTCTGTTTTATGCGCGCAAGAAATTGGCCGAACTGCTGAAGGCAGCCGGCATTGAGCGAGGTTGGCCATGATGGCGATGAGCAAGAAAATGCTGGATCAAGAACCCGGCGAAATCGAGATGCTGCTGCCATTCCATGCGGCCGGCACGCTGAACGCGCGCGACGCGCGTCGCGTCGATGAGGCGCTCGCCAGCGATCCCGCGTTGGCCAAGCAATATGCCGTCATCCAGGAAGAATACGCCGAAACCATTCATCTCAACGAGAGCCTGGGTGCGCCGTCGGCGCGCGCCATGCAGAAGCTGTTCGCGGCGATCGACGGCGAGCCCGAGCGCAAGCCGTCGGTGTCGATCAATCTCTCGGCGCGGATCGCGGAATTCTTCACAAAACTTTCGCCGCGGACGCTGGCCTGGTCGGCGAGCCTCGGCGCTGTTGCGCTGCTGCTGCAGGCCGGGGTGATTGGCGCGGTGCTGGTGAAGAATCAGACCGCCTCGTTCCAGACCGCTTCGTTGAGCCTGAATCAGACGGCGGCGCCCCTTACCCGCGAACTCGGTGCTGCGGTGCCGCCGCGCGCGCTGGTGCGGTTTAACCCTGACGCGCGCATGTCCGACATCAATACGCTGCTGGAAAATTATCAGGCCTCGATCGTCGATGGCGCCAAGGGCGGCATGTTCCGGCTGCAGTTTGGCAGCCGCGCGCTGGGCAAGGACGAAGTCACGAACCTGATGAGCAAGTTGCAAGGTGAGAAGATCGTCAATCTTGCGGTGCCGACGCCGTAAGGCGCCGGTCGCCTGACCAAGCCGAGGTTCCATGGTCGATGTTGGCGTGAATTGGCGGATAAGGGCGCAGCGCGCGGCATGGGCATTGTCGGCGTTGGCGCTGCCGCTTGTGCTGTTCGGCGGTTCGGTGGCCGACGCGCAAGCCATCATGCGCACCCCGAGCCTGAATCTCAATTCCCGGGTGCCGACGATCAATCCGACCGTGACGTCGCGGGTCAATCCCACCGTCGGGGCGCGGGTCAATCCGGCCATCACGAACCGCCCCGTCATCACGAACCGGCCGGTCATCACGAACCGCCCTGTCATTGCGAACCGGCCGGTCGTCACGACCCGGCCCGGTCCCGGGGTCATCGCGCGCGTTCCGCCGACCACGCACGGCGGAGGCGGAGGTGGAGACACGACGTTGGTCGGGCGGATACCGAACGGGCGTCCCGAGATCTCCCGTGTCGGTGTGGATCCGACGCTTCCTCTGCGTTTCTCGCCCAACCTCTATCCGGTCTGCCAATACGCCAATCGTGGTCCTGACGGCGAATGCTTCGACCGCCCGATCCTCGCGGTCGATGGCGGCGGCAACGGCGGTTCGGCCAAGAAGGGCAATAACGCTCCGCGCAACAACGCGCCGCCGCAGGCGGCCGCGATCGACACGCGCGCGATCCCGAACGAACTGGTGGCGGAGATCGACAGCGCGTTATCACCCGCGCAGGCCGATGAACTGGCCCGGCGTCACGGCCTCGAGCGGCTCTCCTCGCAGGAATTCCCGCTGATCGGCGGCACCATCGGCCTGTTCCGGATCATCGATCAGCGCCCGGTGGACGTCGTCCGCCGTGAGTTCGCCGCTGACAGCGCCGGCGGCGTGAAGTCGGTACAGCTCAATTTCCGCTATATGTTGCAGGATCAGAAGCGCTCGATGAGCGAGGGCGACGCCGCGCAATACGCGGTCGGCCAGCTTCGGTTGCCTCAGGCGCACAAGTTGGTCCGCGGCATGAACGTCACCATTGCGGTGATCGATTCAGGCGTTGACGTCAAACATCCCGAACTCGTCAATTCTGTTGCCGATAGCTTCGATGCGCTCGGCAGCAAGGAAGGCCCGCATGTCCACGGCACCGGCATTGCCGGCGCGATCGTGGCGCATGGCAAGCTGATGGGAAGCGCACCGGAGGCGCGGCTATTGGCGATCCGTGCCTTCGGCAGCGGCGCAAATGGCGCGGAAAGCACCTCCTATGTGATCCTCAAGGGGCTGGACTATGCGGCCGAGCACGGCGCGCAGATCATCAACATGAGTTTCGCAGGACCGAAGGATCCCTTGATCGAGCGTGGCGTTGCCGCGACCGCTTCCAGGGGGATCCTGATGGTGGCCGCCGCCGGCAATGCCGGCGCCAAATCGCCGGCGCTCTATCCTGCCGCCAATCCGAACGTCATTGCGGTGAGCGGAACCGACTCGCAGGCAAAGCTGTTTGCGGCATCGAACCGCGGTGTCCATATCGCCATCGCAGCGCCCGGCGCGGATATCTTCCTGCCGGCGCCGGACGATAAATACCAGATCACGTCGGGTACCTCGTTTTCCGCCGCCTTTGTCAGCGGCATTGCCGCCTTGATGCTGGAGCGCAATCCTGCATTGAAGCCGAACGATTTACGCGCGATCCTGACGAAGACCGCCCGCGACCTTGGCGCGCCCGGCCGTGACGATATGTTCGGGGCCGGCGAGGTCGATGCTTTCGCAGCCGTCACCGCCTCGACGGCCGCGCCCGCGGTACCGCTCGCTGCGGTTTCGGGAGCTCCGGGATCTCAAAAGACGCCGGCTCCCGCCGATAACGCTTCCGTGAGCAGAGCGATGAACGACTCGGCGCCGTCGATGGCGTCCGAGAAATCGGCCGCAAACACCGTCAATCGCCCCGCTACGCGGTGATTTCCGGCCGGCTCGCCCCGAATAAAAGTCAAAAAAATCGATCGGCGTTTTGAACGTCCCGCGAACCTGCTGCGACTAATGAATGTGGGAGCGGTTATCCCTCCCCATCGGCTGTATTCGGCGCGAGCGCCCATCCACCCCAAGCGCCCATATGGCTTGACCCGTCCGGTTGTCCCCCCGGACGGGTCTTTTCTTTTCAGCACCCCGTTTCTGAGCGAGGGCCTCGCCCCCACGGATGCAGGGTGAGTGCCGTTCTGCCAACAAGCCGGATCAAGCAGGCTTAGGCTTGGATTGGGCTTGGCCTGGGATTGGATCACAACCGGGCGTGCGTGGGCTGATCGAACCGCGTTGCCGTCCGTGAAATCACCGCGAGGTCCACGCAACGCGGCCATGCCGTTGAGCGGCTTGACGGTCGATAGCGCGAGTAACGCTGCATTCATGCGGGTTTCTTGCACTGGGAGGCGTCCCGTAATGTCACGTACTGGACAAGCAGGAAGTTTTCCACAGAATATCCCCACCACGTCCAGTTGATTCGCCTCTGTTGCGTCTGCGTCCGTTCTTCTCCTTACGGGCAGTTTTATGACACATCATGCAGACGTGGCACGTGGCCGCGATATCGTTGCGCGCTGGTGCAATCTTGCGGAGCAGCGGCTGGATTACCTCACCGAACTGTTCGAGACCGGGCGCTGGCGGCGCTTTCATACCGAAGACGCATTTCTCGAAAATATCCGGGAAGCCAAGGAAGCGGTCGAACTCTGGCGCAAGCTGGAAACGCGCGAGGCCTCGCTCGATAACACCGCTGTCGATCTGTCCTGGCTCGGACGTCGTCAATCGACCGAACACGGGTTGCTGCGCGATCGGCTCCCGCCAGCGCCGCGGCCGCTGCGAGACGCAGCCGAATTGCCACCCCGCGATGTCCCGGGCGACGTCCTGATCGCGCTGGAAAGCGTACTTGCCGATTCCGCCGAAGCGCCCTCGGTGCCCGACGCGCCGGCGCTGGACGATGCCACCTTGCCGTCGCCCGATCTCAACGTGATGCAGGAACGTTATCCGCTGCTGCGCAACGCGTTGTAGGGCAGCCTATCCTGGCGTGATCTCCGCGCAAACGCGTTCCGCGTTTGTCGCGAGGGAAAACCGGACGCCACTTTTCCGAATCATGCGCTATCGCCGCACCGCATTGGTCCCGATCACCACCTGGGCGTAACGCTGTGCGCCTTCGGCGGACAGGTCGGTCGTGATGGCGCGGGCGTGGTCGAGGCCGACCACGGCGCCGCGCGGGGTTTCCGAAATCATGTTGTTGTTGACCAGCGCCGTGCCGGCGCCCGGCACCACCGAGACGCCGACCCCGACAAAGGCCTTGCGGATCACGTTGCCTGTGATGGCGATGTCGCGGAGATATTTGCCCCAGCCGGCCACGATCCCGAAGGAGGGCGCGTTCTCGATCACATTGCCGGTCACGGAACTGTCCGCCTCGACATAAATGCCGACGCCCGCGTCATCGTCCGGAATGGTGCCGACCGGCCGCTTGGGCAGCAGATTGCGGATGATGTTGCCCTGCACGACCGCGATGCGGCCGCCCTCGTTGAAATTGCAGACGGAGACGCCGACGGCGGCGCCGTCGACGGTGTTGTTGGCGATCACGGCACCTTCGAACGAGAATTCCGAATACAGCGCGACTTCGCGGACGTCGCTGACGCTGTTGCCTGAAATCTGGATGTTGGACGCCGAATTGCCGCGCACCGCCGAATAATCGCAATTGCGGATGCGGTTGCCGCGCACGATCACGTTGCCGGCGCGGAAGGCGTTGATGGCGTTGCCGTACTGGCCGGAGCCGCCCGGGCCGGCCTTGATGTCCTCGATACGGTTGTCCGCGACCAGCGTGCCGTCATCTCCGATCGCGGTGCGCAGGATCTCGATGCCGTTGTCGTTGGTGTCGATGATGGTGTTGCGCGAGACGATCAGGCCCTTTGCATCGAACGACACCACCGCCGTGGTCGCGATCTTGGTGAAGATGTTGCCGCTGATGTCGCCGGAGACCTGTTCGAGCCAAATGCCGTTGCCCCCGCTGGCGGTGATTTCGCAGTCGGTGATGCGGACGTCGCGCCCACCGCTGCAATGGATAAGGCCGCGCCGCGTCGGCAGCGGAATGGCGCCGCCGTCGAACGTGATGCCTGATAGCCCGACGCCGCCGGCCCCCTCGCTCTGCAGCATCGATGCGCCGCCACTGAAGACGAATTTGGTCGCGCCGCGCACGCCGACCAGTTGCGAGCCGTTTTGCAGGCGGAGCAGGCCGGTGCGGTAGACGCCCGGCGGCAGCGATAGCGGCACCTGCGCCCGCGCGGCTTCATCGATCGCGCGCTGCAGCGCCTTGGTTTGATCGTCGGGACTGCCGGGACGCACGCCATATTGCGTGGCGTCGCGCCCGAACGTCGAGGCCGGCGGCGCCGCGCGCGCAGCGTCCGGCGACATCGCCAGCGCGCCGGCAATGCCGGCGGCGGAAACGCCCATGAACTGGCGGCGTTTTGCGTCCATGATTGATCCTCGCGCAATGCAGGCCATGGCATTCGCAGGGCCAAAGCTAGCGCGAAAACGGACCGGCGCATGGTGAACGCGAGGGCGGAACAGGGCGATTGTTGAGGGTAGGGTTAATCCTGGGTAGATCAGTCGTAGGTGGGCAAAGCGCCAGTGTGCCCACCACATCGCTCAACGAACAAGATTGGTGGGCACGGCGCAAGGGCGCCTTTGCCCACCCTACGAAGTCAGTGCCGGCTGCCTCGCCAGTTTCACCATCTCGAGCAGCATCGCCTCGCCGGCATCGACCAGTTCATCGAGCGTGATGCGTGCGTTGCCCTTGCGCCGCACCGCGCCGCCGCGAGCGAGCGGCGGGATGTGCACGAACGACGCCAGACGGAGATGATCGTTGGTGCTAGCCGCTTCGATCGCGCGCCAGCTCAGATAATTGCAGAGATAGCTTCCCGCATCGCGCGATGGCCGCGCGTCGATGCCTGTCGCCCGCGCGGCGTGCAGCAGCCGCAGCGTATGCGGGCCGAACCGCAGCGCGTCCGGGCCGAGCCCGATCGATCCCTTGCGAACGCGGGTCTGCGCCGCATCGGGCCACAGCAAGGTCACGGCGTTGCGCGCACGGGTCTCGATCCTGACATGCGCGGTGCGGCCCGCCAGCCCGAACATCAGTATTGCCTGCGGCCGGTGTTTTGCCAGCGCCTGCGGCAATTCGAGATCGACGGCCTTGTAGGTCACGGGAAAGATGTGGCTCGAGATATCCACGTCGGCAAAGGCCGGACGGCGCAGCCGCAACAGCCGCTCGACCAGCGCCTGCGTCGGATTATACGGCGCGCCCGGAAACGGCCCGAAACCGGTGACGAGAATGCGAACCCTGTCGTTCACCGCAGCATCTCCGCGATCTGTTCGGCCGCAACCGCCGGCGTGATGCGCCCGTCGGCGACCTCAGCCTCGGTCTTCTTGACCCGGGCGCGAATCGCGGGGTCGGCGCGCAGCCGCGCCATCATCCGCTGCTCCAGCATCGACCACATCCATTTCACCTGCTGCTCGCGCCGCCGGCCTGCGAATTCGCCCGAGGCATTCATGGCGGTGCGGTGATCGAGGATCTTCTGCCACAGCGTGTCCATGCCGGTGCCGGTCAGCGCCGAATAGGTCAGTACCGGCGGATGCCAGTGCTCCGAACGGGGCGTTAGAATATGCAGCGCGCCGCGATATTCGGCCGCCGCGAGATTGGCGCGCTTGATATTGTCGCCATCGGCCTTGTTGACCGCGATCATGTCGGCGAGTTCGACCAGGCCCTTCTTGATGCCCTGCAATTCGTCGCCGGCGCCGGGCAGCATCAGGGCCAGGAAGAAATCGGTCATGTCGCAGACCGCGGTCTCGGACTGGCCGATGCCGACCGTCTCCACCAGCACTACGTCGAAGCCGGCCGCCTCGCACAACAACATCGCCTCGCGGGTTTTCGCGGCGACCCCGCCGAGCGTGCCTGATGCAGGCGAGGGCCGGATAAAGGCGTTGTCGGAGGCTGACAATCGCGCCATCCGCGTCTTGTCGCCGAGGATGGAGCCGCCGGTCCGCGCCGAGGACGGGTCCACCGCCAGCACCGCGACCTTGTGGCCGCCCTCGATCAGGAACATGCCGAGCGCATCGATGGTGGTTGACTTGCCGACCCCGGGCGAGCCGGTGATGCCGACACGCACGGCCTTGCCGGTGTCGGGCAGCAGCGCCTGCACCAGGTCGCGCGCCGCGGCCTGATGGTCGCCGCGGCGGCTCTCGATCAGGGTGATCGCGCGCGCCAATGCGGCGCGGTGACCCAAACGCAGATCCTTGGCGAGCTTGTCGATATCGGGGGGAGCAATCGGCCGGTTCATGCCTTGGTTTACAACGGCTGCGCGGTGCAGGCGAGGGGATCGTGTGGAGTGTTAGCGGGGCGCGGCGGCGGGCGAAGCCGCCTTGAGCCGTCGCCACCCCCAGACCAGCACCGGCCAAATCAACGCGCCGATCGCCAGGGCGGCGAGGATCGCGGAAATCGGTCGCTCGAAGAACGGCAACACGCTGCCGTCGGACTTGATCAGCGAAGTCACGAAACTCTGCTCGATCATGGTGCCCATCACGATACCGAGCACCATGGCGGCGACCGGGTAACCGTTGGCTTCCATGACGTAACCAATGATTCCGAAAGCCGCGACGGTCACGACGCCGAACATGTTGTTGCCGATGGCGAACGAACCGACCGCGCAGCACAGCATGATGAAGGGCATGACCGAGGAACGGGGCGCGCGCAACACATAACTCGCCAGGCGGATCATGACGATGCCCAGCGGAATCATGATGATGTTGGCGATGATGAACATGAGATAAATCGCATACATGCTCGACGCCTTCTCGGTGAACAGCGTCGGGCCGGGGTTCAATCCCTTCATGTAGAGCACGCCGATAGCGATAGCCGCGATGGTGTCGCCGGGAATGCCGAACAGCAGCGACGGCACCCAACCCGACGCGATGCTGGCGTTGTTGCTGGCGCCGGCTTCGACCAGGCCCTCAACGTGGCCGGTTCCGAACTTCTCGGGTTCCTTCGAGAAGCGCTTGGACATCGCGTAGCTGACCCACGCGGCCATGTCGGCACCGGCGCCCGGCAGCACCCCGATGATGATGCCGATGATGTTCCCGCGTGTCATCTGCCAGCGATACTTCTTGGTGAGCCTCCACTGGCCCGCCATGATGCTTCCGAACTTGCGCTTTGGGATTGGTGGCGGTTCCGGCGTAAGCATTGCACGCATGACTTGCGCCACGGCGAATACCCCAACCAGTGCCGGGATCGGCTCGATGCCGCCGAACAGATCGGTCATTCCAAACGTGAAGCGAGGCACGCCGCCGGGATTTTCGATCCCGACGCAGGCGACAAGCAGACCGATGAACATGCCCGCGATGGCCTTCACGGGCGAAGAGCGCGCGACCAGCGTCGCGCACATCAGGCCCAGGAACGCGAGCCAGAAGTATTCGAAGGTCGAGAACGACAGCGCGATCTCGGCAAGCGGCGGCGCGAGAATCATCAGCGAGAGCGTGCCCGCGATACCGCCAACGGCAGAGAACCATACGCCGGCGCCAAGCGCCAGTTCGGCTTCTCCCTTGCGGGTCATGGCATAGGCTTCGTCCGCGTAAGCTGCCGAGGCGGGGGTACCCGGAATGCGAAGCAACGCGCCAGGGATGTCGCCGGAGAAGATCGCCATCGTGGACGCCGCCACGATGGTCGCAATCGCGGCGATCGGTGATAAGTAGAACGTAACCGGGACCAGCAGGGCGGTCGCCATCGTCGCGGACAGGCCGGGTAGCGACCCGATGACGAGGCCATAGACCGATGCCGCCAGCATCGCGATGATGACTTCCCAGGTGGAAATGAGCGCGAACGCTTCGATCAGGGTGTTAAGCATGGGTCACCACGGCATCGGCAACAGCCCGGCCGGGAGCGGCACGCGCAGTAGCTTGCTGAAAATCAGATGGATGACGATCGGCGCCATCACCGCGAGCGACAGCGAAAGCTTCCAGCGCGCGCCGAGCGCGCTCGACGTCACGTACACGATCAGCGCGGCCGTGATGATGAAACCCAATCGGTCTGCAGCCGCCACGTAGAACAACAGCAGTGCCGGCGGTAACAGTGCGCGCAGGCCGTAAAGCTTGCCCGTGGGCGGCCGCGCTTGACCAGCCTCGATCGGAACAATCTCTTCTTTCTCTTCGAAGGTGCGGCCGATGCCGAGAGCGATCGCGAGCCCGCAAAGCGCGAGACCCGAACCGATCACCAGCGGAAAGATATTGGGGCCCACCGGCTGACCGGGTACGGGCGGCAGCAGCCAGCCGCCATAGGCAGCCGCCGCTCCGAGGCCAACGAGAAACAATCCCGTGACTTGATCGGGAAGACGCATAAACGAGCCCCACGTATTTCCGAGCAAGTGAACCGGTGGGACCGATCAGGCCTTGGAGAGGCCGGCAGCCTTCATCGCCTCGCCCATTTGGGCGTCGCCCTTGTCCATGAATGCCGCGAATTCCGTCGCGTCGCCCCACACCGTTCCGAAACCGCGATTGCTCATGAAGTCCTTGAAGTCCTTGGAGTCGTAGACCTTCTTCAGCGAAGCCGTGAGCTTGGTCGCGACGTCCGCGGGCAGGCCCTTCGGACCCGCAATGCCGCGCCACGCCCCCGTCGCATAGTCGATCCCCATCGACTCCTTCAGCGTCGGCACGTCAGGGAAAGACGGGTTGCGCTTGGGCGCCATGATGGCGAGGCTGCGCGCCTTGCCGGCTTCGATGATCGCGCGCGCTTCCGGTACCGAGCAGGTGGTGAGGTCGAGACCGCCCGCCGCGAGATCCTGCATCGCGGGCGCGGCACCGTTCGACGGTACCCAGGCCACCTGATTTGCAGGAAGTCCGAGCGCCTGCATCCAGCCGACCAGCGCCAGATGCCAAATGCCGCCCTGGCCGGTGCCAGAGGCTTTGAACTTGCCGACAGGCGCTGCCTTGATGGCGTCGGCGAGCTCCTTCACGGTCTTGTAAGGCGACGCTGAAGGGACCTGGATGCCGGGCGGGTCCTCGTTCATCAGGGCCAGCGGCGTGTAGCTCTTTGGCGCCAGTTCGGTGAGTCCCTGCCAGTGCATCATCGAGATTTCCACCGTCAGCATGCCGATGGTGTAGCCGTCGGGCGGCGCGGTTGCGATTGCGGAATGGCCGACCACGCCGGAGCCGCCGGTGCGATTGACCACGTTGAACGGCTGGCCGAGGTCCTTCTCCAAAAGCGCCGCCACGATGCGCGCGGTCGCATCGGTGCCGCCGCCGGCGCCCCATGGCACAATCACGGTCACCGGCCGTGCCGGATAAGCCTGCGCCAACGCCGGCTTGAATCCAAAACCCGCGACGGCCGCTGCTGCGGCGGTTGAAGCCGCAAATGCGCGGCGCGTAATTTTGGTCATGGTAATCCTCCCTGCGGCGTCCCTGACAGCGGGCGCTCTTGTGATGCGACATTCTAGGCGGCTTTGCGCTGCGCTCGCAAGGCGTTACGCGATGATGCGGGATGATCGCCGGTGGGACATCACGACACATCCGGAAATCGGGTGGCGGCGATCAGGGGAGCACGGATAGGTATCCATGCGCGGCGTCACTCAAGAGCCACGATCGACTGCGGAGGTAACATGACGACAGCCTATTACAGCACCGTGCTGGATTATCCGCTGGCTACCGTGTGGTCGCTGATCCGCGATTTCAACAATTATCCGGCCTATATCGATGGCGTGAGCGAAAGCGTCATCGAGGACGACAAGGGCGGCGACGAGGTCGGTGCCATCAGGCGCTTCTGTTATCTCGGCACCTGGATCCGGCAGCGCCTGGCTCGTCATTCCGACGCGCAGCACACGCTGACCTATGCCGGCATCGAACCATTTCCGTTTCCACCAGATCTTCTGCCGGAAGCACCAGGCCCGACGCGCTACGAGGGCACCATGCACCTGATGCGAATCGTCGAGGGCGACCGGACCTTCATTGAATGGGATGTCGCGCTCGACACCGCGCCTGACGATGCCGATCGCTGGCGGACGCTGTTCCAGTCCTGGATACCGGACTGGACGCATTCGCTGCAGCGGGCGTTGGAGCGCCGCGCTGGGTAAGGCTACTCCGCCGCCTCGCTATGCCCCAGCCTTGCATTGAGCTTGTGGATCAACTCTTCGGCGGCGTCGGCAATCACGGTGCCCGGCGGGAAGATTGCTTCCGCGCCGGCCTTGTACAGCGCCTCGTAGTCCTGCGGCGGCACCACCCCGCCGATGATGATCATGATATCCTCGCGGCCCTGCTTCTTCAGCGCGGCCTTCAGTTCCGGCACCGCGGTGAGGTGGGCGGCCGCCAGCGACGAGACGCCGAGGATATGCACGTCGTTCTCGACCGCCTGCCGCGCGGCCTCGTCGGCGGTGGCGAACAGCGGTCCGATATCGACGTCGAAGCCGACATCGGCAAAGGCTGACGCGATCACCTTCTGGCCGCGGTCGTGGCCGTCCTGGCCGATCTTGGCGACGAGGATACGGGGGCGGCGGCCCTCGGCATCCTCGAACGCATCGATCAGCGCCTGCACTTTTTCGACCCGGTTGGACATGGTGGACGCCTCCCGCTTGTAGACGCCGGTGATGGATTTGATTTCCGCGCGATGCCGTCCGAACACCTTCTCCATCGCGTCCGAGATTTCGCCGACCGTGGCCTTGGCGCGCGCCGCATCGATCGCGAGCGCCAAAAGGTTGCCGTTGCCTTCGCCGGCGCTGCGCGTCAGCGCCGCCAGCGCCTGGTCGACGTCCTTCTGATTACGCTCGGAGCGCAACCGCGACAGCTTGTCGATCTGCAGCCGCCGCACGGTGGAATTTTCCACCTTCAGCACGTCGATAGCGGCCTCGTTGACCGGCTTGAACTTGTTGACACCGATCACGGCCTGCCGTCCGGCATCGATCCGCGCCTGCGTCTTGGCGGAGGCTTCCTCGATTCTTAGCTTCGGCACGCCGGCCTCGATCGCCTTCGCCATGCCGCCGAGCGCCTCGACTTCCTGGATATGGCCCCAGGCCTTGGCCGCGAGGTCGCGGGTCAGCCGTTCGACATAGTAGGAGCCGCCCCAGGGATCGATGATGCGGTTGGTGCCGCTTTCCTGCTGCAGGAACAATTGCGTGTTGCGGGCAATGCGCGCCGAGAAATCGGTCGGCAGCGCGAGCGCCTCGTCAAGCGCGTTGGTGTGAAGCGATTGCGTGTGGCCTTGCGTCGCCGCCATCGCCTCGATGGTGGTGCGCATCACATTGTTGAAGACGTCCTGCGCGGTTAGCGACCAGCCCGAGGTCTGGCAGTGGGTGCGCAGCGACAGCGAACGCGGGTCCTTCGGATTGAACTGCGTCAGCAGCTTGGCCCACAGCAGCCGCGCCGCGCGCATTTTTGCCACCTCCATGAAAAAATTCATGCCGATGGCCCAGAAGAACGACAGCCTTGGCGCAAAACGGTCGACGTCGAGGCCCGCGGCCAATCCGGCGCGAAGATATTCGACGCCGTCGGCCAGCGTATAGGCGAGCTCGAGGTCCTGCGTCGCGCCGGCTTCCTGCATGTGATAGCCGGAAATGGAGATGGAGTTGTACTTCGGCATCTTCTGCGAGGTGTAGGCAAAGATGTCGGAGATGATCCGCATCGAGGGGGTAGGCGGATAGATGTAGGTGTTGCGCACCATGAACTCTTTCAGAATGTCATTCTGAATGGTGCCCGACAGTTTCTCCGGCGGTACGCCCTGTTCCTCGGCGGCGGCAACGAACAGCGCCAGGATCGGCAACACCGCGCCGTTCATCGTCATCGACACGCTCATCCGGTCGAGCGGGATGCCGGCAAACAGCGTGCGCATGTCATAGATGGAATCGATCGCCACGCCGGCCATGCCGACGTCACCGGAGACACGCGGATGATCGGAGTCATAACCGCGGTGCGTCGCCAGATCGAACGCGACCGAAAGGCCCTTTTGGCCGGCCGCGAGATTGCGGCGGTAGAACGCGTTGGAATCTTCCGCCGTTGAGAACCCGGCATATTGCCTGATCGTCCAGGGCTGGTTGACATACATGGTCGGGTAGGGGCCACGCAGATAGGGCGCGATGCCGGGCCAGGTCTCGAGGAAGTCGATGCCTTCGAGATCAGCCTCGCTGTAGGCGGGTTTTACGAGGATGCCCTCAGGCGTCAGCCACGGTTCGGCACCGCCGGTGGGCTGGGCGGGCGCGGTGGATTCAAAGGCGATATTCGCGAAGTTCGGTATGCGGGTCATGAGTTACCAATATAGCACATGTGACGGTTGGGCGCGCGCACCCTTTCAATCCCGGTCCGGATGCTGGTGGCTGACGATACGGCTGAGCTTCTCGCTGCCAACACCTTCAAGCGTGCTTCTGCCGGGCAGATCGCCGATCCGGCCGACCCAGGCCAAATGGGACTCAGTTCCCGAGGCGTAGGTCGGAACCACGAGGTCCGGCCGGTCGAAACTGCCGGTGGTGAGCTCGATGATGTTGCCATCGATCACGCGGTAGCTGAGCGGCGTCCCGCAGGCCGCGCAGAAGTCGCGCTCGGCGATCGACGACGAACGAAAGGTCGCCGGTTTGCCGCGCGTCCAGGCAAAATCCTCGTGCTTTACTTCGGCGAGCGAAATGAAAGGGCCGCCGACGGCCTTCTGGCACATGCGGCAGTGGCACAAGCCTATTTTCACTGGGCTTGCAAAAACCGAAAAACGCACGGCGCCGCACTGGCAGCCGCCGGTCAGAACAGCTTTTCTCTCCGATGCCATGCTCACTCCATACGCTTCCAGGCGCCCTGCAACATTGCGAGCGCATCGCCGCCGGCAAAAATGAAGTCACCGACGCCGGCGGCCCGTAGTGCTGTTTCCTGCTCGCCGGGCCGGCCTGCCAGATAGATATGCTTTGCATCAGCCGCTTGAAGGGCCTGGGCGGCCGCCGTCGCGTGGGCGGCATAGGCCTTGTCGGAGGAACAAAGGCACGCCACGTCGGCGCCGGAGGCCTTGAATGCGGCGGCAAGCGCCGCGGGATCGGCAAAGCCCTGGGTATCGATGGCCTCGATGCCGCCGGTCTCGAAGAAGCTTTTTGCAAATGTCGCCCGCGCGGTGAAATCGGCCGGGGTGCCGAGATTGGCGAGGAATATTTTTGGCCGTGCGCCGCCGTTCTTGAGCTTATCGTCCGATTTGTCGCGCAACGCTTCGAACGGCGCGGCCAGCCGCATCGGCGGCAGCGCGTCGAACTTGAACTTGGCTTCGCCATAGGGCGCGAGCGCAATCGGTTTTGCGTCCAGCACCGCGATCTCGGCCTCGTGCAGGTTTGGAAATTCGCTGGCGCCGGTCAGTACGTCGCGGCGCTTGGCGATGTTGGTCTCGCGCACGGCTCGCGTTGCAGCGACCTTGCGCTGGATCAGGTTCTGTTCGAGCGCGGCGAACAGGCCGCCGGCCTTTTCGATCTCCTGGAACAGCGACCACGCGGCTTCGCAAAGCTGCCCTGTGAGCGTTTCGATGCCGCCGGAGCCGGCGGCGGGATCGGACACTTTGGCGAGGTTGGATTCTTCCAGCAACACCAGCTGCGTGTTGCGCGCGGCGCGACGCGCGAACGGATCGGGCAAGCCCAGCGCCAGCGTATGCGGCAGCACGGTGATGGCGTTGGCGCCGCCGAGGCCGGCGGAGAAGGTCGCTATCGTCGCCCGCAGCATGTTCACGTAAGGATCGCGCTGCGTCAGCATGCGCCAAGCGGTATCGGCGGCGACGAACAGCGGTTTGGGCACGAGGCCGCAGGCCTGTTCGACCCGCGCCCACAACAGCCGAGCCGCGCGGAATTTCGCCAGCGTCAGGAACTGGTCGGCGTCGGCGGAAAGTCGTGCATAGACCATGCCCTGCGCATCCTCCAGCGACACGCCGGCCGTTTCGATCGCGCGCAGATAGGCGACGCCTGCGGCGAGCACAAACGCCAGCTCCTGGACTTCCGATCCGCCGGCATCGTGGATCACGCGCCCGTCGGCGGCCGCGAGCGGACCTTTGAAGCCGAGCGCGGCAAGGCCTTTGATGGCGCTGGTGACCGCGGGCACGATCTCGGACCAGCTATACGGGCTGGATCCCCACACCGCGCCGGCCCCGAGCGGATCGAGCCCGAAGCGGATATCGCAGGCCGCGGGGTCTAGTCCCTTGCGCTGGATATATTCCGCGACATGGATTGCCGCCATCCGCGATTGCGGGCCGATCTGAAGTTCGATGCCGATGCCGGCATCGAGATAGATGCCATCAAGGATTTGCGCGACGGCCTCCGGCGAGGGATCCAGCCCGAAGCCGTAAGCGCCATTGGCGCCGGCGAACACGAGGGTGAGGCCGGTCGCGCCATTTTCGAGGTCGTGCAGCGCCTGCGCGTTGGCCGCTTTGGCATCGGGATGATCGGCGCGCTGCATGATCTGCCAGGGCGCGGCCGCAGGGCGGCCTGCGACCGGGGCGGCGCCTTGCGCGCGCGGGTAGATCGGATCGATCTTCAATCCATCGGATGTCTTGCCGACCAGTTTCTCGAACGGCGCGCCCTTCAGCACCCCGTCGACCAGCTTGCGCCAGTCTTCGTAATTCGCGGGGGCAAAATCCGCAGCCAATCGCAGCTCGTCAGTGGTCGTGGTCATCGAGAAAGTCGTTTCCTTGATAGTTTCCTTGGGGCGCCTCTTGATTTGGCCGGAAATTGCCACGGGGCGGCCGCCAAGCCAAACGGTTGTTTTGGCCTCCCGGGGGCTAGTCCAGGTCGGGCAACCGCTGGATACCGGCGGTCGAAACCGCCGCCAGCGCTTCCCTGACGCTGCGTCCCGCAATGATACGCTCGGGCACGATCTCGGCGAGCGGCACCAGCACGAAGGCGCGTTCGAACAGCCTGGGATGCGGCAGCGTCAACTCCGGCTTGTCGATCCTGACGTCGTCATAGGCGATCAGGTCGAGGTCGAGGGTGCGCGGGCCCCAATGCTGCTCGGCGGCGCGGTCGCGGCCGAATTTCTTCTCGATCTTGTGCAGCGTGAACAGCAGCGCATGCGGATCGAGGCTGGTGTCGATTTCGATGCAGGCGTTGATGAAGGGCGCCTGCGCTTCATTGCCCCAGGGCGGCGTGGTGTAATCCGACGACCGCGCCAGCAATGCCGCCTGCGTCATGCCGCAGATGTTGGAAATGGCTTTGCGGAACGTCGCGCGCACGTCGCCGACATTGCCGCCGAGCGCGATCAGCACGTCCGCCATGTCAGGGCGACTGCCGTGTGCGCATCAAGACCACGCCGACATCGTCGAAGATCGCGGCGATCGGCGCGTGCGGCTTGTGGACGGTGACCTCGACCGCGTTGATGCGCGGAAACGCGACCAGGATGGCATCGGCCACGGCGCCGGCCGCGCGTTCCAGCAGTTTGTAATTGGTGTTCTTGAACGCCGCCGTCGCGGTCGCGACCACGTTGGAATAAGACACGGTGTCGGACAGGCGGTCGGTGCGCGAGGATTCCGACAGGTCGACGGAGAGCTCGAGATCGATCACGAAGCGCTGGCCGACTTCGGTTTCGTGTTCCATCACGCCATGGCGGGCATGGATGACGACGCCGGTGATGAAGATCGTATCGGTCATCTCTGCAGTTCCCCAATTGCGGTTGCGACGCGCAGCGCTTGAACGGTTTCCGCAACGTCATGGGCGCGGATGATGCGCGCGCCGCCCCTCGCCGCAATCAGATGGGCGGCGATCGAGCCGCCAAGGCGCTGATGCGGTTCCGACGGCGTCACCACACTGATGAAGCGCTTGCGCGAGGCCCCGACCAGCAGCGGCAGGCCGAAGGATTGCAGCTCATGCAGCCGCGCCAGGGCCGTCATGCTCTGTTCCGGTGTCTTGCCAAAGCCGATGCCGGGGTCGAGTACGATCTTGCCGGGCGAAATACCGGCCTTCGCGGCGATGTCGAGCGACCGCGCGAAGAAGGAGGCGATATCCTTCATGATGTCGATGGCGGGATCGGCGCTGTCGCGGTTGTGCATGACGATCACGGGCACCTGGCGTGCCGCGATCAGGCCGGCCATGCCGGGATCGCACTGCAGCCCCCAGACATCGTTGGCGATGACGGCGCCATGGTCGAGCGCCCAGGCGACGACGGCCGACTTCATGCTGTCGATCGAGACGGGAACCCCAAGCGAAACAACCTCCGGTAGCACCGGTTGCAACCGCTTCAACTCTTCTTCTACCGAGATCGGTTCTGATCCGTAGGGTCGGGTCGATTCCGCACCGATGTCGATGATGTCAGCACCTTCGGCGACCATCCGGCGGGCCTGCGCATGCGCGCTTTCGGGGGCAGCGAACTGTCCGCCATCGGAAAATGAGTCGGGGGTTACGTTCAGCACGCCCATCACGGCCGGGCAGGGCCGTGACAACAGCGCCGGCAGGTCAAAATGACCGGCCGGGCCGGCCGCGGTGGCGGGTCTGGACATGCTTACGATCATGCGGTCGCTTTGCGCGGTCCGCGCCAGTGAGTCAAGACGCGAGACCCCGCCAGCGTATGTCGGCTGGTCGACTTTTAGTAGCTGATTTTGGGCTGGAGCTTGCGCGCCTGGGCGATCAGTTGCTCGACCGACTTCTCCGAGGGCATGACGCGGACCAGCTTACGCTTGGTATTCACGTCTTTCATGTTCTGGGCGAGCCGTGCCGGGTTACGCAGCGCGAGTTCGCGAACCGTCGGCACGCCGGCAGCGCGCACCAGCCCGACCTTCGCCTTGCCCATCCCGGGAATCCGCATGTAGTCGGAGAAATTGGCCCATTCGAGCAATTGCTGTTCACTGATCCCGGTCTTCGCGGCGAGCGCCTTGCGTCCTTTGACGGTGCGGGCGGCTTCAAGCAGCGCTTCGGTCGTGCGAATGCCAAGCGATTTGAGTTTCGAGGCAGAGTAGGCGGTCAAGCCTTCGATCTCGGATAGGGGATATGTCATGATACTCGATGCAAGAGAATGTGCGCGGCCGAAGGGGGTGTCTCAAGCGAACTGGCTTAGCCCCGGTGTCCCCGAAATGATCTCGCCCATCTTGTCCGCTCCGATTTTGTCGCGGCCGAACCTGAAAAGTTCACGCGCCACGTTCTGAATCTCGTTCATGCCCAGACCAAGCGCCATCAGCTTGGTGCCGAGCGCCATCAGCCCGCCGCCCATCAACCTGGAGAGGCCGCTGTTGCTGTTCGAGGCCGCGATCGCAGCCTCGGCGCCTGGAATTTGGTCGATCAGAGCCTGAACCTTGTCGGAAGGCCCCTCGTTACGGAGGAAACCCAGAACGATGCCGATGGTTTTTTCAGCGACAACGCTATCGATGCCGGCCTTGGTGGCCAGCCGTCCAATCAATTCGTCCATATTGGCCCCGCCCTCAGCCGGTTTGTTACCGGGTCGTACCTTGTGAATTTATCTTGAGCGTCTGCGACCTGAAATACAAGCGATCCGCGCGCGCGAAGGCGATTTCGTCCTAGATCGCTCGTCGAGTGTTGCAGCAATGCAAGAGTGAATGCGGGATTCACGCCATGTTGCCGCACTGCGGCCCTCGTATTTCTACCGGAGTTAGAGAAAAGTATGAGACAGGGTGTGCAAGGCTCGGGCTATGTCCTTGTCCATGGACGGTTTCAATCGACCGGCAGGATGCGATATGATGGCGTTGCTTGGCGACCAAACTTTCCCGATGCGCGCGAAGAGGCGATGTGATGGCGACCCCCGACAACAAGACAGCCGATACCAATGAGAAGATTTTCATCGGCAAGGGCGAGCAGACGGCGTGGCTGACGCTCGCGCTGGCCAATCGGCACGGCCTCGTCACCGGCGCGACCGGAACCGGCAAGACCGTGTCGCTGCAGGTGATGGCGGAAGGGTTTGCTCGGGCCGGTGTTCCGGTTTTCGCAGCCGATATTAAGGGCGACCTGTCCGGGATCTCCGAAGTCGGCGAAGCCAAAGACTTTATCCTCAAGCGCGCGGGCGAGATGGGGCTCAACTTCCAGCCCGATCAGTTCTCGACCGTATTCTGGGACGTGTTTGGCGAGCAGGGTCATCCGGTCCGGGCCACCGTCACGGAAATGGGACCGTTGCTGCTGTCCCGGATGCTCGATTTGAACGACGTCCAGGAGGGCGTCCTCAATGTTGCGTTCCGTGTCGCGGATGAGAACGGACTGACGCTGATCGATATGAAGGATCTCCGCGCGCTGCTTGACGCGATCGTGCCTAACACCAGCAAGAAGGGCCCGGATGCCGAGGAAGATCTGCTGGCGCCGATCCGCAAGGCCGCGCAGGGCTTCGGAAACGTCTCCAAGGCGACGGTTGGAACGATTCAGCGCCAGCTTCTGGTGCTGGAGAACCAGGGCGGCGCCAAATTCTTCGGCGAGCCGGCGTTGTCGTTGAAGGATTTTATGAAAACCGACAGCGACGGCCGCGGCATGGTCAACATTCTGGTCGCGGACAAGCTGATGCAGAGCCCGCGCCTCTACGCGACCTTCCTGTTGTGGATGCTGTCGGAGCTGTTTGAAGAATTGCCGGAAGCCGGCGACCTGCCGAAGCCGAAACTGGTGTTTTTCTTCGACGAGGCGCATCTGTTGTTCACCGATGCGCCGAAGGCGCTGATGGACAAGATCGAACAGGTGGTGCGGCTGATCCGTTCCAAGGGCGTCGGTGTTTATTTCGTCACGCAAAACCCGATCGACGTGCCGGACAAGGTGCTCGCCCAGTTGGGCAACCGCGTGCAGCACGCGTTGCGCGCGTTCACGCCGCGCGACCAGAAGGCGGTGGCGGCGGCGGCGCAGACGTTCAGGCCCAATCCGAAGCTCGACACCGCCCGGGTCATCATGGAGCTCGGCAAGGGCGAGGCGCTGGTGTCGTTCCTCGAAGGCGGCGGCACGCCGACGATGGTCGAGCGGGTGATGATCCGGCCGCCGACGGGACGGATCGGGCCGATCACGCCGGAGGAACGCAAGGCGCTCATGAACAAGAGCCCGGTGAAGGGCAAATACGACACCGCGGTCGACGCTGAGTCCGCCTATGAGATGCTGCTGAAGCGCGTGGCAGGAACGGCCGCGCCGGCTGATGGATCGGATGGCGGCGGTGGCGGCGGCGGAATCCTCGGACAGGTCGGCGCGATCGTCGGCACCATCTTCGGCACCAACAACAAGCGCGGCCGGCTGTCGACCGGCCAGGTCATCGCGCGCGACGTTACGCGTTCCGTCACCAACAAGGTGATTGGCGGTGTTGTAGCCGATCTCGGCAAATCGGTCGGCGGCTCACTCGGCAGTTCGGTGGGGCGGGCGCTGGTGCGCGGCGCGCTTGGCGGATTGCTGCGGCGCTGATTTCTTGCGGCGAAGGCACTTCCGCGGAAAGAAAGTATGGATTGCTTCGCTTCGCTCGCAATGACGCGTGAGGAGCGTTCCCAGTTCCAACAACCGTCATTGCGAGCGAAGCGAAGCAATCCATCTCACCGCGGAACGAAAGAATGGATGATTTTCTGATGTTCGGATCGAGCTTGTGCTGAGATATCCCTCGTTGCGAGCGCCGCTCGATATTCTGTTTCTGATCTGCTGTATTGGTCTGACGGCCGACGTGCTGGTTCCGGAAATCTGGGGCAACGGCAAGACCAAGGATTATCCGCTGTGGTTCTGGGCCGGGCAGCAGGTGCTGCAAGGCCAGAACCTCTATCCTGACAATCCCGCCACCTATTTCGAATTCATCTACCCGCCGCTGTCGGCGCTGCTGCTGGCGATCCCGAGCTATTTCGGCAAGATCCCGCTTTATCTCTGCCTGTCATTGCTCAACATCGTCGCCTGGTGGATGACGGCGCAATATTCCCACGCAATGGCGGGGTCGGGGCAGAAGCCTGGGGAGAAACTCAATCCTTGGCTCGAAGCGCTGCCGGGTCTCGTTACCGTCACCTTCGTGTTCGATATGTTCGATCTCGGGCAGCCGAACCTCGTGCTGCTGGCGTTGATGCTGTACGGCTTCTGGCTGCTGCGCGATCAGCGCGGCTGGATGGCGGGCAGCATGTTCGCGCTCGCGACCGCGATCAAGGTGTTCCCGGTCGCGGTGTTTCCCTATCTGGTCTGGCGCCGGCAGTGGGCGGCGGCCGCCAGCATGCTGGTCTTCCTGTTTGTGTTTCTGTTCGTGCTGCCGGCGCCGTTCCGCGGTTTCCAGCACAACGCCGCCGAATTGAAGAACTGGTACCAGGGCATGGTGGGGGCGAGCTCGGAAAAAGGGTTCGGTCAGCGTGACGAGCAGAACTGGTCGTGGGTCAACCAGTCCATCATCGCGGTGACGCACCGCCTGACGCGGCCGGTGAACTACAATCAGGACGATCCGGCCAAGCCCGTGCGCACCATGAATGTCGTCAACCTCGATTTCAGGACGGCGAACCTGATCGTGCTGGCGGTGTCGCTTGTGATCGGGATCGGCTATCTCCTGGTGATGCCGCCGGCCTCGCGCCGGACGGAGAAATCGGACGCCGAGGAAATAGGCATTCTGTTCTGCCTGATGACGGTCGCTTCGCCGCTGGCGCGTCAGTATTATTTTCTGTGGCTGTTCTTCCCGATGACGGTGCTGATGCATCGCGCCGCTTTTGATCCGCGGCCCGCGGTCAAGGCCGCCACTTGGGCGCTGTTGGCCGTTGCGGGCTTGCTCCTGTGCCTGTCGTTGCCGATCTTTCCGAACGATTTGCAGGCCTATGGCAATAACCTCGTCTCGACCGCGCTGCTGGTGGCGGGGCTGGTCTGGCACATGCTGCATCCGCCGAATGCGGACGCTCCCGCCACTTTGCCTCAGTCCACAAGCGGGCTACAAATCGACGCAACAACAATGCCCACAGCCAAGGGAAAACCGTGATGGCCAACGCACAGCTTCAGCCGGTCCTCGACCGCATCGATGCCGATTTCGACAACAGCCTCGAACGGCTGTTTGCGCTGCTGCGGATCAAGTCGATCTCGGCCGATCCCGCCTTTGCCGGCGATTGCAAGGCGGCCGCCGATCACCTGGCCAAGGACATCGCGACGCTCGGTTTTGCGGCGGAGGTGCGGCCGACGGCGGGGCATCCTGCGATCGTCGCCAAAATGAATGGAAGTGCGAATGGCAGCAAGGGCGGGCGGCCGCACGTGCTGTTCTACGGGCATTATGATGTGCAGCCGGTCGACCCCTTGAACCTGTGGCACCGTCCGCCGTTCGAGCCTGTCGTGACCGACCATGCCGACGGCCGCAAGATCATCGTTGCGCGTGGGGCGGAGGACGACAAAGGACAGCTGATGACCTTCGTCGAAGCCTGCCGCGCCTGGAAATCGGTGACCGGATCGCTGCCGGTGGACGTCACCATCGTCATCGAGGGTGAGGAAGAGGTCGGCTCGAAAAACTTCGTGCCGTTCCTCGAACAGAACAAGGCTGACCTGAAAGCGGACTTCGCGCTGGTCTGCGACACCGGCATGTGGGACCAGAACACGCCCGCGATCACGACGTCATTGCGCGGGCTCGTTTATGACGAGGTCAAGATCAAGGCCGCCAACCGCGATCTGCATTCCGGCATCTTCGGCGGCGGTGCGCAGAACCCGATCCGGGTGCTGACCAATATTCTCGGCAGCCTCTTCGACGACAACGGCCGCATCACCATTCCCGGCTTCTACGACGGTGTGAAGGACCTGCCGCCGGATATCCTGGCGCAATGGAAAAATCTCAACCTGACGGCGGAATCATTCCTGAAGCCGATCGGCCTTTCGATCCCGGCCGGCGAAAAGGACCGCCTCCTGATCGAACAGGTGTCCTCGCGCCCGACCTGCGACATCAACGGCATCATCGGTGGCTACACCGGCGAGGGCTCCAAGACGGTGATCGCGGCCGAGGCCTCCGCAAAGATCTCGTTCCGGCTGGTGGAGGGGCAGAACCCGGACAAGATCCGCAAGGCCTTCCGCGATTATGTGACGGCGCGGCTGCCGGGCGATTGCACGGCCGAATTCATCGATCACTCCAACGCGCCGGCGATCGCGCTCGACTGGAACATGAAGCCGCTGGCGGCCGCCAAGCGCGCGCTGACCGACGAATGGGGCAAGGAAGCGCTGCTGATCGGCTCGGGCGCGTCGATCCCGATCGTCGCGGACTTCAAGCGCACGCTCGGCCTCGATACCGTGCTGGTCGGCTTCGGCCTCGACGACGACAACATCCATTCGCCAAACGAGAAGTACGACCTCAAGAGTTTTCACAAAGGCATCCGCTCCTGGGCCCGGATTTTGGGCGCGTTCGCGGAAACGCCGAAGGGATAGCTTCGTAGCTTGTAAGGTGGGCAAAGGCGCATCGCCGCCGTGCCCACCATCTATCCGTACGACTGGCTTGGTGGGCACGCTTCCGCCTTCGCTCGTTGAGCTACGGCGGACAAGTCGCTTTGCCCACCCTACGTTCAGCGTCCAAATAAAAACGCCGCCCGGAATTGGGCGGCGTTTTGATTCGGTAGTGCAGAGGTCGTTGGAAAACAACCTACACGCAATTCCCAAGATTTTCAATTCCGATAACCCGGGCGAATACCGGCGCGGGCCCTTACGCCAGCGGGTAGGGCCCATCGCGGAAGACGCGGTCGTGATAGCCCTTGCTGCCGACCTCACGCGCGAGCGGGCTGCGGATGTCGTCACCGGTTTGCAGCCGGGCCAGCAGGGTGCGGAAATCATGGCGCGGTTGCCAGCCGAGTTCGGCGCGCGCCCTGGCGTTGACATAAACCCGGTCGATGCCGGAAGCCATCGTCCAGCCGCGCCGTGCATATGCCGCCTCAAAGGCGGGCACGTACCGGCGCAGCACAAGCGGCAAATCGCTGCGCAATTCCGCGGCATCATCGCGCGAGAACGGCGTCGTGGCGCTGACGATGTATTTCGCGAAACCTGCTGATGGTGCGTGGCTGATGGCCAGGAGATGCGCGCTGACCACGTCCTCGAGATCGACGCGGCGATGGAGAAATTCGTTGGCCTTGGCGTTGGCGTCGGCATAGCCCTCGCGGACGGCGCGGTTGTCGTCTTCCTCGGGAAAGAAACGCGAGGTGCGCAGAACGATTGCGCCGAGCGAATGGTTGCGCGCAAACAGCTGGCACAGGTCCTCGGCGGCCGCCTTGGTGACGCCGTAGATGTTTTTCGGCACCGGGATGACGTCTTCCGTCACCCAGGCGGCCGGCTCGCCCGGTGGCGGCACCAGCGCGTCGCCGAACACGCTCGTGGTGCTGGTATAGACGAACGCCGTGACGCCGGCCGCGGCGGCTTCCTCAAGCAGATTGAGCGTGCCCGTGACGTTGACGTCGACAAAGTCCTGACGGCTGTGGGTCGCCACATGCGGCTTGTGCAGCGTCGCTGTGTGCAGCACGGCCGTGACGCCCCTCATGCATTGTCGCACAAAGCCGCGGTCGGTGATCGAGCCCACGAGCTGCGTGAACGCGCCGGGAAGAATGTCGATGCCGATGGCTTCACGCCGCTGCGCCTGCAGGGTACGGACCAGTGCTTCGCCGAGATGGCCGGAACTGCCGGTCACCAGAATAGTCACGTCGCTGAACCTTTCGCGCTGTTCGCCCGCGTGCGGGCGTCAGGTCCGGTAGCTCGGGTCGATGCGATCGAGCTTGCGCAGGAGCGGCGGCCACACCAGGTTGGTCGAGCGCATTTCGGCACGGTCAGGATTGCTGAATAATTGCGCGTTCTTGTAGACCACGGCCTGTTCGACCGGATAGGCGGTTGGGCCGAGCATGCGGGTTCGCACCTGCATCGTGCAGGCCCGCTCCAGATGGTACATGCGTTCGAAGGCGGAGGCGACCGAGCGGCCGACCGTGAGCGTGCCGTGATTGCGCAGCAGCATGTGGTTCTTGTTGCCGAGGTCCTTCTGCAGCCGCGGACGCTCGTCATGATCCAGCGCGATGCCTTCGTAGTCGTGATAGGCGAGGTCATGGGTGACCAACTGCGCGGTCTGGTTCATCGGCAGCAGGCCTTCCATGCAGCTCGCTACCGCCGTGCCGTCGGGCGTGTGCAGATGAAGCACGCAGCCGGCGTCCTCGCGGACCTCGTGGATCGCCGAATGGATGGTGAAGCCCGCCGGGTTGATGCTGTAGTCGCTCTGGGTGAGCTGGTTGCCGTTGAGGTCGACCTTGACCAGGCTCGAGGCGGTGATCTCGTCGAACATCAGGCCGTAGGGATTGATCAGGAAATGATGCTCGGGGCCGGGCACGCGCGCCGAGATGTGGGTGTCGACCAGATCGTCCCAGCCATAGAGCGCGACCAGCCGATAGGCGGCGGCAAGATCGACGCGCTGGTTCCACTCGGCATCGGTCATGCCGGACGGTACTTCCTTGAGGCGAGCTTCGGCTGGCGACATGACCGGTTTCTCCCGTGCAATGCTGGTTTTCGTGGGCGAGCCTAGCCCTGCGCCCGCACCACAGCAAGGCGCGGCCAGGAGCTGGCTGTTATGCCTTTGTGCTCTTGATAAGGGCTACGGCGCCGGAATGGCCAGCAGGGAGGAAATGGCGCGGCCGCGAATATCGTAGACGCGCGCGAACACGACGTCGTCGCGCTTGATTTCCACCATCACCGGCGCGGTGAGGCCCTTGCAATAGAATTCGCCCAGCGTCATCGCGAAGTCGGCGGCGTTGCTGTCCCAGCCGATGGTGAAATCCGGACCAAGCGCGACTTGCGCCGGACGCTGCGGGCCGCACACCGCAACCTTCCACTTGCGCCCGCTCGGCGCGACTTCCTGCCGCTCCACCAGTTCCTCGCGCAGGCCGTCGGAAGCCTGCTTCAGCGCCAGGCCCCAATAGTCCAGCATGAAGAAATTGTCGGCGGAGCGGACCGTGCCGGCGATGTGGTTGAAGTGGGTGTATTCGTAAGGATGCAGGCGGATCATTTCGCTGAGCGGCAGCAACAGCCCGAACGCGAACGCCGCAAGGGCTGCGGGTTGCCAGCTGCGGCGGTTTTCCTTCAGCCAGGTCATGCCCCGGCCGAAGGCGACGCCGGCCAGCACCGCCATTGGCGGAATCACGAACACGAAATGCCGGATGCCGTTGTAGAGCGCGGGCCGCTTCACCATCGCGATCACCAGCGGCAGCGTCGCCGCCATCGTGAGCATCAACATAATGGTCTTGCGGCGGGCCGGCACGTCGGTGCGCGACAGCGACATGAAGGTGCCGATGATGCCGGCGAACAACAGTGCCAGCAGCACTTCGGGGAGCTGCAGCGCGAACAGCGTCGGCAGATACGACCACGGCATGTCCGGCACCGATACCAGCGCGCCGTCGAACATTTCCTTCCAGGGCTTTTCGAAGAAATGCGAGAAATAGGTCAGTGCCTTGAACGGATGGTCCGGCTCCATGATCGACCACGGCCACACCAGGCCCATCAGAAGGTAGCCGAACACGAGGCCCGGCAGCAGCACGTAGACCACATGGCCGAAGCGATGGGCGGCCTCGCGCAGCCCTTGCGTGCGGTATTCCTCGATCAGCAACGGCACGAAACCGACCATGGCGTAGACCAGCGCCAGCCCGCCGAGAACCCGGCAGCCAATGGCAAGGCCGGCACCAAATCCGACGATCAGGATGGTTCGCGGCGAGGGCGAGGGATATTCCTCGGCGAGGCGGACCAGACCCAGGATCAGGATCACCATCGAGACCGCGAATGGCGCGTCCTTCGGGTTCATGAACATGTGGCCGTAGAAGGTCGGGCACAGCGCCAGCAGCAACAGCGTCGCGAGCCCGGCCAGCGGACCGCCGACGCGCCGCGCGAGCCGCCACGTCACGGCAAGTCCGATGACACCGACCACGGCGCCGAGCAGGCGGCGCGTTTCGAACAGTTCGAGCGGGATGACCTTGTGCAGCAGTGCCGCCGCCATGTCGAAGCCGCCGCCGTACATATAGAGATTGGCGAACGACAGCGCGCCGATATCCTTGAAACCGGAACCGTACATGCGCAGCAACAGCTCGGCATATTCGGCGTGGGTGTAATCGTCCCAGCCCAGTCCGTAATCACGGAAGGTCAAACCTGCGACCAGGGTGACAGCGGCCAGCACGACCATGGCTAGGTCGTCCCAAGTCCGCTCCATCGAGCGCCGCTCGGGCGTATCGACGGCAGATGTCGTGATGGCTGACATGGCTATTGGCTAACCCGGTGTCCCCTTTGGCCCAGCGTTTGCGCTTTTGAGCCTCTTTCCCCGGCATCCATATAGCGCAGTTCCATTTTCAAGTAATTGGGAATTGTGGTCTAATTCCCTGATGCAATGCAACAAATCGGCGGTAATTAGTAGACCGTAGATATACGGGAGGCGTCTGAATGGCAGCTGAATGCCGCGATCGGCGCCTGAATTTTGCAGAGGGAAGGCTTCCGCTGCCAAGGGATTTTCAAGGGATCTTTCAAGGGATTTTTGAGGAACCGTTTTTTGAGGAACTCTGTGCAGAATTGCTGGTTGGCGGTGCGCACATTATGACGGTATCGTGGCATAGGCGGTTTGCGAGCATTTCGGGCGCAGCCGGGGGATTAGTTCGATGATGGTTGGCATGTTGGTCGCGGGTACCGGCCTTGTTTTGGCGGGCCTGCTGGCGATTGGCTACGGAATCACGATCAACGAATTCAGCACCGGCAACACGCTGATCCTCACCGGCGTGACCGGGTTTTGCACGGGCGCGATCATGCTCGGGCTCTGGGTGGCGGTGCGGGAATTGAAGAACATCGCGCGGCACCTCGGTGCTGGCGTATCCCAGCCGCGCGGCGAGGCCATGGTACGGCCGGTGCTTCCACCGGGTATGTCACCAGAGGCTGGCTCAGGCGACGGCGGTGTTCCGTTCAAGCTAGAGACCGCCGAGAGAGCCGGCGGCGAGCCCGCCGCACCTGCTGCCGCGTCGCCGTCTCCGCGGCCATGGCAGGGCGAGGCCGCCACACGCGAGCGCCCGCGTGGCGACCTGCCGACGGGATCCGAGCCGGCCGAGGCTGCGCCCAAGCCAAAGCGCAATCTGTTGTTTTCCTCGACGTCGCGAAAGGAGCGCGAGCGCGCGCAGGCAAGGACCAGCGAGCCGCTGCCGCCGGATCTTTTGTCGCCGGATCTTCGCCCTAATCCGCCAGCCGCGCCGCCGCCGCCCGTCCCCGCCGAAACGCAACCGCCATCGTTCGACGATGCCTGGCCGAAACCAGAGCGATCGCCGCCTGGCGAGACCCCGCTGCCGCGTCGTGCAGGCCGGACACCCCCGGCATTCAACGAACCAAACGGCGCCCCGCCGCGTAACGACCAACAGCCGGCCGTAACGGTGCTGAAATCGGGCGTCGTCGACGGCATGGCCTATTCGCTCTATTCGGACGGATCGATCGAGGCCCAGATGCCCGAGGGCATGATGCGCTTTGCTTCCATCGACGAGCTGCGCACGCACCTCGATCAGCGGCCCTGAAGCGCACAATACTTGGCCAGCAATCCGGCGTGAAAATAAAACGCCGTTGTTCTTGTCAGATTCCCGGTAATTCGTTCATATTCGCCAAGTCGTAATAGATTCCCTGTGCGTATAGGCGCGGCCGGATACTTTCAGCACCCTACGCGCTCGCGCGTTCGCGATCCCAGGATCGCGATTGCGATTCCCAGGAAGGTTGAGCCATGACCGATTCCGCCGGCAAGACGCCCGTCGAACTGACCGCCAATATCGTATCGGCCTATCTCAGCAACAATCCGACGCAGGCCTCTGAAATCCCGAACCTGATCAGCCAGGTTCACGCCGCGCTGCTGCGGGTATCGACCGGCCGGATCGAGACGCCGCTCGAACCGGCAAAGCCGGCCGTGTCCGTCAAGAAATCGATGACCCCGGAGTATCTGATCTGTCTCGAGGACGGCAAGCGCTTCAAGTCGCTGAAGCGCCATCTGCGCACGCAATACAACATGACGCCGGAGCAGTATCGCGACAAATGGGGCCTTCCGCCCGACTATCCGATGGTTGCGCCGAATTATGCGGTGGCCCGTTCGCAGCTCGCCAAGAAGATGGGCCTCGGCCAGCAGGCGCGGAAGCGGAAATAGCCGCCGTCATTGCGAGCCAACGGGTCGCGCGAATGCGCGCCCGATGACAGGCTCCGCGAAGCAATCCACCTCTCCGCTTGGGGATAGATGGATTGCTTCGTCGCTTCGCTTCTCGCAATGACGGAACCCGTTCAGGAAGCGGTGGCAAGCGCCTCGCGCGCATCGGAGCGGATGCGCTCGACCATCGAGCGCAGGCCGTTGGAGCGCTGCGGCGTCAGATGCTCGCGAAATCCGAGTTGGTCGAACAGGGCAATCGCATCCATCGACAGGATCTGCTGCGGCGTGTGCCCGGAATAGAGCGTCAGCAGGATCGCGATCAGGCCGCGCACGATGTGGGCGTCGCTGTCGCCGAGGTAATTCAGGCGCGGTTCGCTGTTGCCGCTGCGGTCGAGCTGCTTCGAGAGCCAGACCTGGCTGGCGCAGCCGTTGACCTTGTTGGCCGCCGAATGCTCGGCTTCCGGCATCGGCGCCAGCGTGCGGCCGAGTTCGATGACGTACCGGTAGCGGTCGTCCCACTCGTCCAGCAGCTCAAAATTTTCCCTGATCTCGTCGATCGTCATCGTGGCCCGTGTTCCATGCTCCACCGTCTATATAGGATGCGGGTGAAGCGAAAGCGACGAAAATGGAACCGGTTCCGGGCCTATTTTCCAGCCATTATTCCGTCAATGCACAGACGTGCCGCGCCACTCGGTTGCAAGATCGTCTTGCGTGAGCGTGTCGCCCCGCGCGGTGGCCGCCAGCGTGGCTTCGTCGCCGCCCGGGCCGGCAATCGAGCCGGTGTGGTCGGGGGCTTTCTTGGCGGGCGTCTCGGGCTTCTCGGGCTTGTCGGTGATGATCTGATACAGCTTGCGCGCGCCGTCCTGCGCGCGCTGGCCGATCACGGTCGCGGCCTGGCCGCCGACTTCACAGGCCGCCGGCTGACGCTTGCAGAATTGCCCCATGTCGGAGACGGCCGCGGTTGCAGCCGATACGGCTTCGGAGGCGCCGATTTGCGGCAGCTTGTCCGATTCAGGCGTCTTTTCTCTGGGCAGCAGCACGAGCACCAGTCCGAGCCAGAACACCATGCGAAGCAGAAAGAACATCTCGCGACCCCGGTCGTTTCTTTTGGTCCTGTTGCGGTTATGTCCGCAGGTTTGCTCCTGACTATCAGCCGTCGATAAATCGCAAGTGTTTGCATTGAAGTAAATTCGCCGAAAATTCGCTGAAAATTCGAATGATTTGATTCGACGTAAATTTTCGATTGATATTCGCGAACACAAAAAAGTGGCGTGCCGGGGCCGTCCACCATTTCGAAACCATAGCTCGATCGCGCCGGAAACCTGTCGTTCACCATCCGCGTCGAATGAGCGTTCCGGAACGGGTTAAAGCTCCGCGAATGCACGGTGTTTGCCGCCCGGCCGCCGTGCCTTAGCGTTCGCTTAAGTTCGCTCTGACACGGTGGGCCAAAGATAAAGGGGGCGTTCCGGCGCGTCTGCAAGCCAACCTGCCAGACGAACAAGCCGAAGCGCAAAAGCCGTGAGTGTTTTGAGTATCATCCGCGATTGTCTCGATGCGCTGCTGCATCCGTCCGCACGATATGATGCGCTGACGCGCGCGCGGCACCGCGCCTTTATGGCGCCGCGGCTGCTCGGCAGCCTCGCCGCCTTTGCGGCATTCCCGGTCTACCTGGCGATGCGCGGGGCGCCCACGGCCATCGAGGTGGCGGCTTTTGCCTGGCTGATCGCACCCATCCTGCTGTCATGGTTCCTGTCGCGCACCGGTCGTTACGACGGCGCGCATATTCTGTCGTCGCTGGCGCTGGCCGGTCTCGTCATGATGGTCGCCGCGACGACCGGAGGCATCGAGTCCTTTGCCGCGGTCGGGCTGGTCGTGGTTCCGCTTGAGGCCGCGCTCTCGGCTTCGCGCCGCGTCGTCGCGTTTGCCTCGGCGCTGGCGTTGTCTTGCGCCGCGCTATTGATTGCCCTCGGGCATTTCGACCTGTTGCCGGTGGTGGAGCCAAACGCGGCGTTGCGTAGCGTCCTGATGGCGGTCGGAATAGCAGCGGCGACGCTTTATGCCGTCGGTCTCGCCTTTGGCTCGGAATCGCTGGCGCGTACCAGCGTCGCGCTGCTCAGCGTCGAGGAAGACCGCTACCGCCTGCTGGCGCTTAACATGAGCGACGTGATTTCACGCCACAGCCGCAACGGCGCGGTGCAGTTCATTTCGCCCGCCGCGGAAACCATGCTGGGCGCTTCAGTCACGCGGCTTGCAGGTCACGGCCTGTTCGACCGCGTTCATGTGGCCGATCGTCCGGCCTATCTGACCGCATTGTCGGACGCCGCGCGTGGCGGCGAGGCGCGCAGCGTCGAGTTCCGGCTGCGACGCGATATCGTCCGCGGCCAGAGCAACTCCGATTTCATCTGGGTCGAGATGCGCTGCCGGCCGCTCGAGCATGCCTCGCCCGAGGCCGAAGTCGTCGCCGTGATGCGTGACGTCACCGACCGCAAGATGCAGGAGCAGGCGCTGGAGCTGGCGCGTACCGCCGCCGAACGGGCGGATGCGTCCAAGACGCGTTTCCTCGCCACCATGAGCCATGAACTGCGCACGCCGCTCAACGCCATCATCGGGTTCTCCGAGATGATCGTTCAGGAAGATGTGCTGATGATCGACGCGGCGCGCCGCAAGGAATATGCGCAGCTGATCAACGATTCCGGGCAGCATCTGTTATCGGTCGTCAACGGCATTCTCGACATGTCGAAGATGGAGTCCGGCAATTTCGAGATTTCGCCGGAGCCATTCGCGCCGCGCGCCGCATTGCTGCATTGCTGCAACCTGCTGGCCCTGAAAGCGCGCGAAAACGGCGTCGATCTTGTCGCCCGTGCGCCGGAAGATCTGCCGATGATGACGGGCGATCCACGCGCCTTCAAACAGATCGTGCTGAATCTGGTCGCCAACGCCGTCAAATTCACCGAGCGCGGCGGCAATGTCACGGTCTCGGCTGCGGTCGAGGGCTCGCGCCTGATGCTTCGCGTTACCGACACCGGGGTCGGCATCGCACCCGATGATCTCAAGCGGATCGGCGATCCGTTCTTCCAGGCCGGCAAGACCTATCAGCGCAAGCACGAAGGCACCGGCCTCGGGCTGTCGATCGTGAAGGGCCTGGTCGGATTGCACCATGGCGAGGTGAATGTGCAGAGCAAGGTCGATGAGGGAACCACGGTAACTGTGGTCTTGCCGCTTGCCTTCGCGCCGTCGGCGGTGGAATTGAATTCGCCTTCGAGCCCGGTACCTTCGAGCAATGTCGCGACGCTGAAGCCGGCGCTGCGATCAGGATTACAAGACCAAGCCCATCAGGTGAAGAAAAGTGCCTAAGCGAACGATCGAGGACGACGAGATGCCGCGCCGCCGCCGTGGCGCGAAAGCGGCTGCAGTCGACGCGGAAGAAGAGCGTGGATTTGTGATGCGCATGCTCTTGCACAGTCCGAAGGACATGCTGGCCGGCGCGCTGGCCGTTGCCGCCATCGGCGCCATCCTCACCAACGCTTTGTTTCTGCAGGCCGGTCGTCATCCGTCGCCGATGTTCGGTTCGGTCGTGAAATTGCCGGCGCCCGCGGTTGCGAATCCGCTGCCCCGTCCGCGCCCGGTTGAACTCGCGGTGCGTTCCGCCGAGCCTCCGGAACCGAAACCCGTCGAGGCCAAACCCGCCGAGAGCAGAAACGCCGATCCCAAATCCACTGACCCCAAAGCCACTGACCCCATGACCAATCTGGTGGTCAGATCGACCGGTTCGGCTCCCGCCGCTGCAGCTTCCAGCATTGCCCTTCCGGCGGCGAAGCCGGCCGGGTCCGCTCCGGCCACGACGTCCCATGTCGCGAGGCCGCCGGCGCCGATTCCGGCTTCGGCGCAGTCCGCGGGCGCGCGCCGCGTAGCGTCGGTGCAGCGCGCGCTGACCGAATACGGCTACGGCCAGTTGAAGCCTACCGGCGCCGTCGGTGCCGACACGCAGGCGGCGATCACGAAATTCGAGCGCGACCGCAAGCTGCCGGTGACCGGACATATGTCCGACCGCCTGGTGAAAGAGCTCACCGCCATGACCGGCCGTCCGATCGAGTAGGGACGGGCCTTACGAGGCATCCAGCAGGATCTCGGTGACCTCGTCGGAGAATCGTTTTCTCCGCCCGTCGATCAAAATCCATTCCGGGTCATTCTGATCCGGCTTCGCGCGCGGCATGCCATGGTCGAGCAGGGCGCGCGCGCAGCCTGACCAGTCGCCGCCTTCGACCGGCTCGTTGCAGGACGCCCAGGAAAGCGAACCGCAGGCGTTGTCGCCATAACCATGTTGCTCGGTCCAGTCTGCCCCATGTTCGAGCAGGAACCTGGTCAATCCGGCGTCGCCGCGAAACACCGCCAGATTGAGCGCCGACGCATTCCAGTCGCCGCCGCGCACCGCGATCGGCCAGCCGAGCCTGACCATCAGCCTTACTCCCACATCGTTGCCCTCAGCGGCGAGATCGGGCAGCAACCGCAACTGCGAGGCCGGAAGCGTTTCGGGGAGGTCGGGCCGTCTGGCGCGGATGCGCCGGGCCTCGGCCTCATCGCCGCAGGCGCAGGCCGCAATGAACGCTTCCTCATCCGGAATGGGTTCATGTGCGACCCTCTCGCGCAGCAAATCGGCGACCTCGCGAAGGCCGAACTGCAAGGCGAGCCTGTAGGCGCTGACGCCATCAGGCGTCGCTGCCAACGGGTGTGCACCTGCGTCCAGCAGGGTCTCGATACACCGGCGCGATCGCCGCCGGCGGATCGCCCACAGCAGTGGCGAACCCCAGTCGGTCAAGGGTGAATTGCGCGCGGGCTCATTTGGATCGCCGCCATGCAGGAGCAGCAGTTCGAGTGCGGCGACATTGTCGAAGTCGAGCGCATGGTAGATCGCGTTGCTGCCTGCGACAGGCGCGCCACGCTCGAGCAGCAGGCGGGTACATGCAAACGTCTCCAGCGAGTGATAGAGGGACTCGCCGTCGTCAGGATCGGCGCCGGCGTCGAGCAGCAGTTTCGTGAGCTCGGGGTCATGGTTCGTTCCGGCGGCGCCGTACAGTGCCGACAGCGGATTGCTGTCGTCAGGTTCGCTGACCGATGCCGGCGGCCAACGGTTGCCGATGCGCTGATTGGGATCGGCGCCTGCCGCCAGCAGCAAACGGGCACAGCGATGCAGACGCGCGCGGAATTCCGGAACGGACAACAGGCTGGAATGCGTGACGGCGACGAGTGGTGGCAAGCGTAGCGGTCCACCCGGGCGGTTGACCCAAGCCGGGTCTTGCTGCGTGGCCTGTCGCAACGCATCTTCCGCGCCGATCGCACACGCCAGATAGGGGTTTCCGGCGACGAGGTCGGGGTTTTCGGCCAGCATCCTGATGGCAACGCGCGGATTGGCGCGATTTGCCGTGCCATTGATGTCGCCGGCATAAATCAGTCGGAGCCAGCGCAGGACACGTTCCTCGCGCTCGCTGCCGATGGCCGATTGCGCTTCCAGATAACGTCTCAGGTCCAGCCAGGAAGCAAAGCCGTAGTCGCGTGCCACACATGATTGAGCGTCATGGAGCCGGAGATTCAAGGAAGCGATCTTGTCGTCGCTGTGCCCCGCGGCTGCCGGAAGGGCACGGCGAAAGCGGGCAAAAGCATCGCCATCACGTTGCCGGTAGAGACGGAGCAGATCCTTGGCTTGCTTCTTGAGATGGTCGAGATTTAGTCGATCAGGCGATCGTTCCATTGGAAACCTCCGTGCATGGATCGCCGATGGTCCGCAATACCAGCTGCTGCACAAAGGCTCTAGGTGCTGCTTGGAAGCTGCAAGTGGGTTCGACCCTTCCCGCGGACCCGGGCGCGGCTTGCACCGCAGCTTTGAGAATATGGTCGGTCCGCGCGACGGTCAACCCGCCGGATGTCGGCCGCAAGGATTCTTGCAGCCGGTGAACTTTGCCAGGCTTGCAGCCGCCATGCTGGATACTAAGGCCTTGCCTCGAGGATCATGTTGAACGGCGTCTCAGTGGCACGACGCACGCTCTTGAAACCACCCTTCAGGATGACTTCGCGGAGCCGTGCTTCGCCGGCCTGCGCGCCGAGGGCAGTGCCGACTTCCTGCGAGAGCGAGGTCGGCACGCAGATCATGGTCGATGCGGCATAGTACAAGCGCCCGACCGGGTTGAGGTTCTGCTCGAGACGATCGCCCGCTATCGGCTCACAGATCATCCATGTCCCATCGTCCTTCAGGGATTGGCGGATGTGGGCGGCGGCTCCCGCCGGGTCGCCCATGTCGTGCAAGCAGTCGAAACAGGTCACGAGATCGTAGTTCTTGCCGGGATAGTCCTTGGCGAGTCCGACCTCGAAGCGCGTGTTGGCGGAAACGCCGTGGCTTTCGGCATGCGCCTTTGCATCCGCGATCGAACCGGGATGGAAGTCGTAGCCGACGAACCGGGACTTGGGAAAAGCCTTGGCCATCAGGACCGTCGACCAACCATGGCCGCAGCCGACGTCCGCGACCTCAGCGCCCGCCTCCAGCTTCTTCATCACGTCACCTCCGAGAGCAGGAAGCCACGTCGACACGATGTTGTTGTGATAGCCGGGCCGGAAGAAGCGGGCCACCGCGCAGAACATGCAGCCGGCCTGATCGCCCCAGGCGACACCGCCGCCGGACTTGAACGCGGCCTGAACTTTCGGCTGGTTCTCGAGCATCGCCGCCATCAGATCGAAGCCGCCCATCAGATAGACCGGGCTGTCGGGAATAGCGAACACCATCGCCTGCTCGGGCGGCAGCGCGAATTTCGCCGATGCCGGATCGTAGGACAAATAGTTGGAACTCGCCTGATTGGACAGCCACTCGCGAAGGTATCGCGGATCGACTTTCGCGGTGCTGGCGAGTTCGGTTGAGGTCATCGGCCCATTGGTGTGTAGCGCCTTGTACAATCCAAGCGCATCGCCCATCCGCACCATGGCGACGCTGGACGCGCCCCCGAGGTCGCCCAGCATCTGGCCGACGAATGCGTTGAGTTTGCCTTCATCAATCCGGGTCGCTTGATTAACGCTCGACATAGCTACCTCCACTGACAATTGATTTCGGTTAGAACAGATCCGCCAGCATGCGGGCGGCACGGACCGCACCGTCGGCTTCGACGGATTTGAATTTGGCCGGCGCGCGCAATGCACCAACCATAGCTTCAGCGATCACGTCCGGCGTCGACGTCGCGAATGCCATGCGCGTGCCGGCGCCATAGCGATCGAGACGATGGGCGACGTGGAAATTCTGCTCGAAGTGGTTCTGGAGCGGGAAATAAAGGAACGGGGTTCCGGCCGCGGTCAGCTCCATGCAGGTGGTTAGGCCGCCCTGCACGAGGGCGAGATCGCATGCGGCGAGATGACGGTCGAGGTCGGGGACGAACGCGCGCATCTCGACGCCATCAGGCGCGCCGAGCGAGGCCGGATCGATCCGCGGGCCCGCCACCACGATCATACGCAATTCGGGCAACCGGGCCCGTGCCATCGGATAGCTCTGCAGGATGCGTTTGATCAGGTGGGTGCCGACGGCGGATCCGCCGACCGTGACGATGCAGACGCGCTCGTCCGGCCGGTAGCCGAGGCGCTCGCGCAGCTCGGTGCGGCTGCCGAAAATATGCGGGTGTTCGCCGATGATGTAGCCGGCGAAATCGAAATGCCGCGGCACCCAGTCGCGCATCGCCGGCAGGTCCTTGCCGAACGACAACGGGACGATGTCTTCAGGGCTTCCGACGAAAATGGCGCGGTCGCGCACGCCGGGATGCCGCTCGATGTGTTCGATCATTTCGGCGTTGTAGTCGGTGGTCAGAAACGCCTCATGCTCGCCGCCCGACGGCATCGGCACATAGCCGACGAAGTCGGTGAACCAGGCGAGCCCGGCTTTCTTCAGCTCCGGGTGCTCGTGCCAGTAATGATCGATGTCCCAGGCCTCGTCGGCGATGACGAGATCGTAGCCTCCCTCGTCGACGGCATCCTGGAAAGTCATGAAGTTCGCGATCAGCACCTCGTCCATGTTGCGGAGGGCCTGGAAACAATGCAGGTCGTGCTCGCCCGACTCCATCTCGATATGCCCCGACTCGCTGGCCAGCCGTGCACTCAACGGATGGACGCGCTCGCCGTTCGCCTCCAGCAGGCGCGTCACCGGGTCCTGCGCCAGCCAATCGACCTCCAGATCCGGGTGCAGCTTGCGCAACTCGCGGGCGATCGCGATATCGCGCCGCCCGTGCCCGAGGCCGATCGGCGAGGAGAGATAGAGTGCGCGCTTGGCTTTCCGTGTCGTGCGGTCCGATCGCGCTGCAGGGGAGGCGATGGCAAGCCTGCGATCGAGGAAATCGACAATCAGGGTGTTGGTCTTTGCGGGAATGCGGCCGAGCGGGTTGTGACCGCCGCCCGGAATGGTCACCAGCTCCGCATTCATCAGATCGGCCAGCGATTTCGCGCGTGCATGGCGCTGGATCTGGTCGTTGTCGCCGTGAATGAGCAGCACGGGACAGCGGATCTTGCGATACATCGCTTCGCTGACATCGAAGCGCGGCGGGATCAGCCGTGCGTCGACGGTGTTGACCAGCACCGGGCCAGTGGTGTCACTGGCCCAGCCGATGCCGTCCTCGATCTGCTTGGTCGAGTGCGGCTCGGTATGGATGTTGCGAATGAAGTGTTCGGCGAAGTCGGGATAATCCGCCAGCCAGTGCTCGCGGTTGTATTTATTCCAGCCGTCGAACCGCTCCTGTTTGGTGTCGAAATGCTGGTTCGCCAGATAGGCGTAGTTATCAGGTCCGATAGTCGATACCGTCCCGACCAGGATCGCGGCCTTCACACGATCAGGATAATGCGCGGCCAGCACGCTGGCGAGCATGCCGCCAAACGACAGGCCAACGAGGATTGCCTTTCCCGCGCCCGTGGCGTCCATGACGGCCAGCAGATCCGCCACGTAATTGTCCCGCGAGTAGGCCGCCACATCCTCAGGACGGTCCGACTTGCCGTTGCCGCGGCCGTCATAGGTGATGCAGCGGAAGCGCTCGCTGAAATACGACAATTGCGCCTTGTAGATCCGCGAATGGACGATGCACCAGGGCGGCACGAACAGCATGGTTTGCGGGCCAGTGCCGTAGCTCTCGTAGTAGATCCTGACGCCGTCGCGATCGATAAAACCACTTTCGTCGGGCAATTTCGCACGCATCGCGTCACCTCATCGTTTGGCTGCACCTTCGACGCTGCGAACGAGATCACCGACCCGTCGCAAGGACTGGCGTATCGGCGAGCCTTTCTTCTCGAAACCAAGCAGATAGAGGCTTTCTGCGCCGATGAACGCATTGGCAGCAAAGGCTCCGACCTCCTCGGGCGTCAGCGGGCCGAGGCCGCCAAATTCGCGTTCAGCCTTGCGTGCAGCGCCGACGATGAGATCGACCCATCCCATGATCGCGGTGCGAACGACCTGCGCGACCGCCGGGTCGGACCAACTCGCAGCGATCAGTTCCTGCAGCACGCGCACATAGCCGGAGGCGATGTCGTCGTCGAGATAATCGCAGGCCCGGTCCCATTGCTCCGATAGTTTGAGACTGGCGTCGCCGAACATCGCGTTCTGGCGATCCAATAGCTGCGCGTTCAAGTACTCGAACAGCGCCAGCACCATCCCTTGCTTGGATCCGAAATGATAATGGATCTGGCTGAGCGGGACGCCGGCAGCCGCCGCGACGTCGCGGGTCGACAGGCCCGCGTAGCCGTTCTGGCGCAACACTTTCTTGGCGGCTTCGAGCAGCGTGGTGCTGGTCTCGGCCTTCTTCTCGATTTTCTTGGCCGTTGCGCGCGCCACGATGAAATCTCCCCGGTGCGATCGCGGGTCACCATAATTCGGTCGACCGACCGAGTCAATATTCCTGCGCCGCGGCTCACGATCTTGTGCGCGCTCACGTGCGGTATGGGCCGAGATGCTGTGGATCCATGACTGTCGGGAACCGCGACTTTGGAAACCGGTGCGGCCTTCGACAAGAGCTTGTTACGATCCCGTTGCGGATAACTCTGCCGATCGCGTGCGCGAGGGAACGCGCCTGGCCATGGCCTCTGGCGCCAGCCTGGACGCTGGCCTATCGTCCGGCCCATGCGATTGAAATCAAGTATCTGGGTGGCGGCCTATCTGCGCCGTTGCCAAGCCGAAGGCGTCTTCGGCGCCGTGCGCCGGCGCGGCGCGGAGGAAGCCGGTGCGGTGTTCGTCAAGGTGGCTCACCTCGACGGCAACGCCATGCTGTACGGGCCGGCGCCGCAGACCGTCTATGACGAGAGCCGGCCGACCGAGCGCCTGTTCGTGCCGGGGTCGCTGCAGCCAGTGCCTGAGCAGTCGGTGGAAGAACGGCTGGCCAAGGAAATCAAGTTCGATCCCGACACCTGGATCGTCGAGACCGAGGACCGGGCAGGGCGGCATTTTCTCGATCTGGCGAAGGCCTGAGGCTCGCCAATTCTACTTTGCATGGGGTTGTTTTCGGGATTTTGTGTCCCGGCACGGGATCGCTACGCCGTCGTCTAGCGCCCCGAACCATCAGTACCGGTGCGCACAATCGGTGCGCTTCCGGGCTGTACGGCTGGCCGTGTCTGGGATGCGGCGGTGCGGGCGCGGTTGCGCTCGTCGTCGTAGAGCGCGGCGCGATATTTGGCGCGCGTGACCGCCATGGTCGAACCGCGCCACGCCGCCAGCATCACCAGCGCGGATCGTTCGGTCAGCCGGTCGTAGAGCCGCGACAGCCGGTAGACATGATGCACGGAGACGCCGGATTCGGGATTGAGGAACATCAATATCCGCTGGAACGCCGCGCTCGGCATGTCCAGCGCACGGGCCGCACAGGCCAGCGGCTCGCCGCCGGGGTCATTCACCACCTGGGTGGCGATCCGCGCCGGCAGGATCAGCGCCTCGCCGATCTCCAGCGCGAAACTGTCGGCGTCCTCGGCAAACGCGGCCATCTCCAGCGTCTCGATCGCACGCTTGGCGCGCGCCGCCGGAATCCGCGCCGAGGCCTTCAGCGGCGTGTCGTTGAGATTGTGCAGGATCTGCGCCCGTTCGCTGGCATTGGCCGCAAAGAACATGTCGCTGATTTCGGCGGCATCGTTGGGCCGCATCGCCAGGCTGGAGGCCATCCGCAGTTCCGCTTCGGTCGGCACCCGGGGGGGCGCTTCGGGCGGGGTGGGCGCAATCGAAGGCGCGAGCGGCACCGTCTGGCCGGGATGGGCACGCCGCAATCCGAGCTTGTTCATGATCTCGAGGGGGGTCGCCGGATAGATGGCAAGCCGGGCCCGCACGGCCGCGCGGGTGGCGTCGTCGACCTGGTCGATCAGCCGTGAAGTTAACTCGACGAACTGCCGTTCCTCGTCGGCGGAATGCGCGCTCGCTTGCACGTAAAGGTCGGTCAGCACGCGCAGCAAGGTCGGGCGGATATCGACGCCCTCGCGGCGCGATAGCGACATCAGCCCGTCGAAGCCGGGAAATAATGGTGCTGCGGTCATGTCAGGTATACGCGACTTGGAAATCCCTTGGCTGAGCCTACGCGGGGCGCTTTAAGAGTTGGTTAAGGAAAACAACCCCTGAAAAAATGCCGGACTTTTGCGGGTGTTGCATAAACCACAGCGGCCGATCCGGCGGCTCGCCCCCAGGCGGTGATTAAGATGCCGTTAACCACGTTCTGTTCTGAATGATCGCATGTCGCCGGCCAAATCATGTCCGTGCGGCAATGAGAGAGAACGGAACATGGGCACCATCATTGAATTTCCGGCGGATGCAGCTTCGCGGCGGCCCGCCCCGGATGGCGCTTCACGCGAGGGCATGGGGACCGTACTGATCCTTCCGGTTGTCCGGATCGAACGTCCAACCGACGAGAACGGCGGGCGCGGACCGGAAGAAGGTACAGCTCCCGGCCGCCGTCGCCGTCGGCGCCCCTGAAAACGGACATTTGAAATGCCGGAGCTGCGCCATCCGATCCGGACCGCCGGGGTTCGGTCACTCCCCGCTCTTATACTCATCTTAATTGGCTCGGCCCTCGGCGGCTGCAGCGGCGGCGATTTCGGCCGCACCCGCGCCGACTTCCGCAACGACGATATGCATCGCTGGCTGGGCGCCGAGGCCACCGGCAGCGTCGGCCTCAAGCCGTCGCATTTCCAGCTCACCGAAAACGAACGCCAGCTTCGCGATCTCGCCTATCCCCTGATCGAGCCGCCGCTTTCGCGGCCCGCCTGGAAGAGCGTGTTCGGCGATTACCAGCCGCTGCCCTCGCCCTGGCGGCAGAAGGTGGTGTTCGATCGCACCACCTATGGACGCGCCTTGATCGACGAGCCGCACCGCTCGCATACCTCGCGCTATCAGCAATTGATCGAGGACGTGCGCAACGACATCACGCGGTTCGAGCCGTTCTTTGCCTCCGCCATCCGCGTGATCGAACTCGACCGCAAGCGCAGTGCCAGCCTGAAGATGGTGTCGGAGCTGTCGCCGCGCGAACAGGCTGATGCGGTTGCCCGCATGGAAGAGAACACGCTGATCGTGCAATGGGTGCAGCAGTGCCTGGAGCGGAGGATTTCGTCCTATCGCTGGGCGCTGGAGCGGCTGGTGATCCAGGCGCCCGACACCATCGCGGCCGATGCCGACCGCCTGATCGGCGAACTCGCCGCCCAAACCGCCAATCCGCCGGTCGCCGCCAACCCCGTGATCGGGCGTGCGGTCACGGTGAAGGGCTGATCCATCAGCGCGCCTTGCCGGCCGATTTGGCGCGGCCGGCTTTCGGGCGCGCGCTCTGCAATCTCGCGATAAAATTCTGCAGCACCTCTGACGGCGGCCGCGCTGCGCTATAGGCAAGGCCAACCTGGCGCTTCACGTCGACATCGATCTCGCGCACGGCGACATCGGGATTGGCGCGCGCCACGCCCTCCGGAACGATGGCAATGCCGACGCCGGCCGCGACCAGCGCCATCGTCCAGTCTTCGGATTCCGCGATCGCCGCGGGCTGGCGCGACGGTGAGGCGGCTCGGCCAAAGAACTCACTCTGCTCGCAGTGGCAGCGATCGATCATCGCGACGCCGGCAAGATCCGACGTGCGAAGCCGTTCCTTCAGCGTGAGCGGATGCGACGGCGGCAGGGCGGCAACGTAGCGCTCGATCCACAAGGGAATGAAGTGCTCGTCGGCATTGATGATGTTTTTCGAAATGATCCGCGCGTCCGCGGCGTCCTTGATGCCGACGAGGCGAAGCGCGACATCGGCGGTTCCGGTCAGCGGCTTCAGGAGCGCGATCGTTCGCGGCATGTCGAGCGTGCGCATCAGGCCGAGCGTCAATTGCCGCCGCGTCGACGGCTTGCGGAACAGGTTCTTCGCGGCGTCCGCGTCGTCGATGATGCGGCGGGCGACGGCGTGGAATTGTTCGGCAGAGGCGGTCGGCGCGACACCCTTCTTATGCCGGATGAACAGCGTGGTGCCGAGCTCGGCTTCGAGGTTGGTGATCGCGGCCGAGATCGAGGGCTGCGAGATGAAGCAACGCTTCGCCGCCGCCGTCAGGTTACGTTCGCTGAACACGGCCGTGAAATAGCGCAGCTCGCGGATATCCATAGTTATATCCTATTGATATTATCAGATATCAATATTTTACCTATGAATGGAGAAATGGCAACCAAGGCGCCTGACTTCAGCGAAGGAGCTTGCGATGCGCGTCCACCACATCAACACCGGCACCATGTGTCCGATCGGCCAGCGGTTCGTGAATGGCACCGGCAGCATGTTCCGGCGGGCGCGGATGGTCTGTCACTGCCTCCTGGTCGAGACTCATGACGGGCTTGCACTGGTCGATACCGGCATCGGGCTCGATGACATTGCCAACCCGCCGCGGCTCGGGCGCAAATGGGTGCGGCAGACGACACCCCGGCTCGATCCCGCCGAAACGGCCGTGCGGCAGGTCAAGGCGCGCGGTTATTCGCCTGATGATGTACGGCACCTGCTGCTGACGCATCTCGATCGCGATCACGCCGGAGGCATCCCGGATTTCCCGAATGCCAAGGTGCATGTCCATCGCCGCGAACTCGAAATGGCGGTGCTCCATCGCATCCCGGCGCCGAAGGGCCGCTACGTCAGGGATCAATGGAAGCATGGTCCGGAATGGGCGCTGTATGGCGAGGGCGGCGAGGACTGGTTCGGCTTCAAGGGCGTGCGTGCGCTCGGCGATCGCGAACCCGACGTCCTGATGATCCCGCTGCCCGGCCATACGCTCGGCCATTGCGGCATCGCCGTGCGCACCAAAGACAAATGGCTGCTGCACGCCGGCGACGCCTATTTCTTCCACGGCCAGATCCAGGCGAAGCCGAAAATGCCGCTGGTGCTCGGCCTGTTTCAGCGCCGCGCCGACATGGACCGCGCGCTACGCATCGAAAATCAGGAGCGCCTGCGGACGCTGAAGGCTGCGCACGGTGATGCCGTGACGATCTTCAACAGCCACGATCCCGTTGATTACGAGCACTGCCGTTGCGGGCAGCACTAACCGCTCGCGTGGTGCGCGGCGGCTATCGCTTGCCCTTCGGCGCGGGCGCGGGCGCCGGTGCGGGTGGCGGCGGTTCCGGCTGCTTGGGCGGCGGGATTTCGGTCTGCAGCGTGCAGCGCGATGCCGCCAGCGAAGCCTGGGCCTGCGGCATCAGGCCGGGCTCCGGCGCCAACGCCTTCAGCACGATCAATCCGGTGATGGTCGGGGAGTCGATGATCAGCCGGTCGGCGGCGGTGACTTCCTCATCCTCCGGCAACTGGCCGTGTTGCTCCTCGGTCATCAGGTCGAGTTCGATCACCTTGCGGCCGGCGGAGCGGTCGTTGATGGCGTAGTAAGCAACCTCGTTGCGGGTGTAGAACGACACCGACGTATAGGCCTGGCTGACCGGGACCGTGAGCTTGAGCGGGCCAGCCGACAAATCGTAGCGGCAGATCGCGACCGCGAACGCCGGGTCCATGAACGGCATCGGCGCGTTGTTGGGGTCGGCGAGCGCGAGCGGTGTCACGGCGTTGGTCCTGGTCATCGGCGTCAGCCGCGAATAGGCGTCCTGGGTTGCGATGCGCGGCAGTGCCAGCACGCTGACGAGATGCACCACGCCGCCCAGCAGCACGCCTGCGATGATCGTGAACAAGAGCCGGATCATGGGCAGCCCACCGTCGTGATGGAGGGCATCGGCGCGTCGCGCTGCGTCCGCGTCGCGACCCCGACCGGCGTATCGTACAACCGCAGCATCAGCGCGTAACGCTCGATCCCGCCGGTCGGCAGCCAGTTTCCGGCGCGCGAGCGCGAGGCGATGCGGATATCGAACGCGCCGTCGGAGCCGCGGATGATTTCCTGGCTGGTGAAGCCGTAGCGCTGCAGCGAATTGGCGACCAGATGTCCCTTGCGGTCAAACAGCGTCAGCGTCCAGAACCGCGCCGCGGGCGTCACGCCGCTGACCACCACGTCGCAGCGTCCGTCGAGCGGCTTCTTCTTGTCGTCTGTGGTGGCCGAGAAGGCGATGCCGTCGCCGGTGCCGATCGGCAGTTCACCGCTGCGAGCGATCGAGGCACGTGAATAGGGATCGACTTCGGCGGTGCCGCTCTTGGGCCGCGCCGTCCACGAACCGATCGTGAGCGTGCCGAGATCAGTGCCGCGCGTCGCCGTCATATAGGTCGAGCCCAGACCGACGACGGTGGCGAGCGCCAACGCGAGCAACGTGATGAAGATCAGCCGCACAGGCCAGTGCTCCGCAATATCACCGCACTAGTTCTTCCGCTGCGCCGGCGGAGCCTGGTCGCCGGCGGCTGCGACGTAATTGTCGGGGAAGGCCAGCGCGCTCGACGATGTCGACTTGCCCGGCTTGCCCGGTTCGCTGGCCGACGTCTTGCCCGCGGTCTTGCCGGCCTCGTCGAGCAGCTTCTCGACGCGCACCAGAATGTCGGCGCCGCGCTTGGTGAGCACCGGCGGCGGGCCCGGCTTGGTGTCGAGGATCTTCGGCGCGCCGTTGGCGGCGACGTTGGCGGGCTGGGCGGCCTGCGGCAGTTTCGTGCCCATGCCGATGCCCGGCACTTCCTTGACCTCGACGCCCTGGTGAGCGACCACCATGACCTCACGCCAGGTCTGCGCCGGCAGCGAACCGCCGGTCATGCGGTTGGTCGGGGAATAGTCGTCATTGCCGTACCAGACCGCGCAGGTGAAGTTTCCGGTGAAGCCGACAAACCAGGCGTCGCGATACGCGTTGGTGGTGCCGGTCTTGCCGGCGGTCGGAATGCCGTCGATGATCGCGCGCCGTGCCGTTCCTTCGCTCACGACGTGGCTCATCATTTCCGACATCTCGGCGGCGACGTTGACGGGAATGGCTTGCAGCTGCTTCTTGCCGTCGCGATCGAAGCGCCAGACCAGGTCGCCGGCGCCGGTGCGGACTTCCAGCACCGCATGCGGGATCGGCGCTTTGCCCTTGTTCGGGAAGGTCGCATAGGCCACCGCGTGTTCGAGCACGGTGACCTCGTCGGAGCCGATCGGCATCGACGGCGTATCGGGCAGCGGCGCCTTGATGCCAAACCTGCGCGCCACTTCGGTGATCTTGACGCGGCCGGCCTTGGCCGGATTGGGCGACTTGCCGCCCAGCGCAATCGAGAGCTTCACCGGAATGACGTTGATCGAACGCGTGATTGCCTGCGTCAGCGTCATCGGTCCCGAATAGGAGTGGCTGTAGTTCTGCGGACACCAGTTGCCGATGCAGACCGGGCCGTCGACCACGATCGAGGACGGCTTGTAGCCGTTCATCAGCGCGGTGGCGTAGACATAGGGCTTGAACGACGAACCGGGTTGGCGCATCGCGTCGGTCGCGCGGTTGAACTGGCTGGCGCCATAGTCGCGTCCGCCGACCATGGCGCGCACGCCGCCATCGAGGTCGGCGACTGCAAGGGCTGCCTGGGTCGCATGATAGTCGCGGCCGAACTGGCGGAGCTGGTTCTCTACGGTTGCTTCCGCGGCGCGCTGAACGGTCATGTCGATCGCGGTACGGACCACGAAGACGCGTTCGGTGTAGGATTTCGGGAACGTGTCGACCAGCTTGCGCATCTCCTCGAACGCCCAGTCGAGATAGTAGTTCGGCGAATTCTCGTCACGGCGGTCGACGGCGACGGCCGGGTTGCGCCGCGCACCGAACACCTGGCCTTCGGTCATGAAGCCGGCGTCGACGAGGTTGTCCAGCACCACGTTGGCGCGGGCACGGGCGGCAGGCAGGTTGATGTGGGGCGCGTATTTGGTCGGCGCCTTGAACAGGCCGGCCAGCATCGCAGATTCGGCAAGCGTGACGTCGCGCGCCGACTTGTTGAAATAGAAATGCGCCGCGCCGTCGACGCCGAAGGTGCCGCCGCCCATATAGGCGCGGTCGAGATAGAGTTTCAGAATCTCGTTTTTGGTGAGCCGCGTCTCCAGCCATATCGCAAGGAAGGCTTCCTTCACCTTGCGTTCGATGGTGCGCTCGTTGTTCAGGAACAGGTTCTTCGCCAGCTGCTGGGAGATCGACGAACCGCCCTGGCGCACGCCGCCGGCCTGCGCGTTGGTGACGAGGGCGCGCGCGGTGCCGGCGATGTCGATGCCGAAATGGTCGTAGAAGCGGCGGTCTTCGGTGGCGAGCGTCGCCTTGATCAGATTGTCCGGAAAGTCCTCCAGCGGAATCGAGTCGTTGTGCTTGATGCCGCGGTTGCCGATCGGATTGCCGTAGCGGTCGAGGAACGACACCGCGAGGTCGGATTTTTTCAGCCAGTCGTCGTCGGCGGTTTCGCGAAACGCGGGCACCGCGAGCGCCAGCATCAGGATCAGGCCGCCGAGACCGATGGTGGCGGCTTCCGACAACGGCTCGATGAACACCCAGCGCTTCCAGCCGCCGACATAGAAGCGGTCCATGAAGGTGGAAAAGCGCTCATAGAGTTCGCGGGCGCCCTTGCCGGATGAGAACAGCGTCGAGTCGATGCGCGCGTCGAGGTCCAGCATGACGTGCTGGATCTTCGTCTTCCATCGCGCTGGAATGAACTGGCGCACCGGGGCCCTTGGTCGGTTCGTAGGCGCTCTGCGCACGCTTGGCGCTATCGAGACGTCTTGCTTCGATGTTGCGGCAAACCCAAGGCGCTTTTACGGCTCGCCAGGCGACCTCAAAGCGGCCTTGGGGGGACTCGCGGTTGTTCTATCCGAGCGGGGGCTATAAACCAATGGTCTGGCTCACCATTTTGATGGTCAGGACTAACGCTGCCCCCGGCTTTTTATGCGGGCAGGAGCGGTCTTGCTTGCAAGGCTGCCACCGCACCTCCTAGAAGGGCGCAAGACCGATCCGATCCGGAAAACCCTGAATTTATGACCGCACCGCCCAAGCCCGTTTCCGGCCAGGAGGGATTCTTCTGGAAAACCAAGACGTTGGAAGAGATGTCCAGCGCCGAATGGGAAAGCCTGTGCGACGGCTGCGCGCGCTGCTGCCTGGAAAAGCTCGAGGACGAGGATACCGGCAAGATCTACTTCACCCACGTCTCCTGCAAGCTGCTCGATTCGGGCTCCTGCGCCTGCAAGGACTACCCGAACCGCTCCGCCAAGGTTCCCGACTGCGTCCGGCTGACCCCTGAAAACGTCCGCACTCTGAACTGGCTGCCGCCGAGCTGCGGCTACAAGCTGGTCGCCGAGGGCCGTGACCTCTACTGGTGGCACCCGCTGCTATCAGGTGATCCCAATACCGTGCATGAGGCCGGCGTTTCCGTGCGCGGGCGGGTGCAGGGAACGGAGAACGAGATTGCGGACGAGGATCTCGAAGATCACATCGTGCAATGGCCGGCGCTGCTGCCGAAGCGGGCGCGGTTGAAGAAGCGGCCGGCGTGAACGCGCCGGGCGCTCGCAGCGCGGCCCAGAGCAAATCGCGAAAACAACCCCATGCAAAGTAGAAACTAGAACCCGGCTGCTCGCATCGGCAGCGGCCGTCCTTCGATCCGGCCTCAAGGAGATCAGCCCGATAGCCGCCGTGCCAGGTAGTAAATGTTGCACGGAACAACTACAGCGTCGAGCCCCGCGCCCTTTGCGAAGCTGCGCTGCGTGAGGCGGGCGGGTTCAAAAAGCGGCTGAAATCGTAGCGTTTTGCGCAAACCGTCGATCACGTGATTGCGAAGCTGCGCTCGCGGGATGCTCCCATGCGCGCAGGTGCCTGCCGTCGGAGCAGTTTGCGCTCTAAAGTGCAGTCGATATAGCGATTCCATCTCGGCGGCTTTGAGCTGCGAAGAAAAATATTACGCCTCAAATGAACAAGCTCGAACGGCAGCGCGGTCACCCTGCCGACCATGATACGTTAACCGATGAAATTTCGGCTGAAATCTCGCACATCACGACCGAGGTCATCGATGTCAGCGATGCACCGCCGATTGCGCCGCGCGCGCCGCTGACCCAGGACGAGGTCCGCACCATCCTGATCAGCCTGATGCTGACGATGTTTCTGGCCGCGCTCGACCAGACCATTGTCGCGACCGCGCTGCCGACCATTGGCCGCCAGTTCGGCGACGTTTCCAATCTCTCCTGGGTGATCACGGCGTACCTTTTGGCATCGACCGCGGTGGCGCCGGTGTTCGGCACGCTGAGCGACATCTACGGTCGCCGCGTCATGATCATTGTCGCCCTCAGCCTGTTCATCGCGGGCTCGATCCTGTGCGCATTGGCGCCGAACATGCCGATCCTGATCCTCGCGCGCGGCCTGCAGGGCCTCGGCGGCGGTGGCATCATGCCTGTCGTGCAGACCGTGATCTCCGACGTGGTGAGCCCACGCGAACGCGGCCAGTACCAGGCCTATTTCAGCGGTGTGTGGGTCGCCGCCGGGATCGGCGGCCCGGTCGTCGGCGGGGTGTTCGCCGAACATCTGCACTGGTCGATGATCTTCTGGATCAACGTGCCGCTCGCGCTCGGCGCGCTGGCGCTGCTACTGCCGAAGATGGGCAAGATCCCGGTGTTCCACCGCCGGCGCAAGGTCGACTGGCTCGGCGGCGTCTTGCTGATGGCGGCCGCGGTCGTGTTCATGCTGGTGCTGACCTGGGGCGGCAACCGTTATCTGTGGCTGTCGCCGACCATCATCGCGATGATCGGTGCCTCCGCCGCACTGGCGTTCAGCTTCGTCTGGCACGCGCGCAAGGCCGACGAGCCGTTCCTGCCGCTGCCGCTGATGGGCGGAACGGTGGTGCCCTATGCGATGGCCGCCGGCGGCTGTGCGCTCGGCGCCATCACCGGCCTGACCGTCAATCTGCCGCTCTATTACGAGGTGGTCTATCACCTCACCGCCAGCGAGGCGGGGCTTGCGCTGATCCCGCTCGCCGCGATCTCGACCTGCGGGGCCGCGATCGCCGGACGCACCATGGCGCGCGCCAAACACTACAAGCGCGTCGCGATTATCGGAACGTCGATCGCCGCGATCTCCGGGTGCGCGCTGGCGCTCACCACGCTGCCGCTATGGGGATTGCTGGTGCTGCTGTCGATCTTCGCGCTCGGGCTCGGAACGACGTTCCCGGTCAGCGTGGTTTCGCTGCAGAATTCGGTGGCGCGGCCGCAGATCGGCACCGTGACCGGTGCGATGAATTTCTTCCGCGCGCTGATGTCGTCGTTCACGGTCGCAGCCTTCACCGCGATCCTGCTGATGGTGCTGGGGGCGGACATTTCGCTGGTCGGCGAACACCACGGTCCCCTGAATTCGATCCCCGTCGACGACATGATCACGGCGTTCCGCTACGTATTCGGCGCCGCGGCCGCGCTGATGGCCGGCGCCACGCTCTGCATGATCCTGATGGAAGAACGCCCGCTGGCCGGGCCCGGAATGGCGCCGCCGGCGGAGATGGCGGAGTAGGGCGCTAGAGCTTCGGCTCTGATTGCATCAGAACCGAAGCTCTAGATTCTTATTTTGACGCGTTTTCCTCACGCGAACCGGTACCCACTTCGCTCGAAAAAGCTTTAGCCCGCCTGTGCCAGCCGCGTGTCGATTTCGTCCCGGAGCAGGGCGAAGTCGATCGGCTTGGTCAACAGACCTATCGCGCCGCCGGCGATCGCCTTGCGCCTGGTCTCCGCATCGCCATAGGCGGTGATCATGATGACGGGAACGTCGGGCCGGATCTCCTTGACCCTGGGCAGCATCTCGATCCCGGTCATCCCGGGCATGTTGATATCCGACAGGATCAGGATCAGCGAGTGCTCGATGGTGGAGCCGATGCGGGCGAGCGCGTCGGCTGCCGAACTGGCGAAATCCATCACAAAGCGTTGCGCGCGCAAATCCTTGCGAAATTGCTGGCGAAACAGCGCCTCGACGTCGGGCTCGTCATCGACCACAAGCACCAGAACACTCACGTCGAACCTCGGGTCTTGTTGAGAGGATTGCTGGTCCTCGGCAGAACAATGCGAAACTCGGTGAATTGTCCGGGCTCGGTATCGACGTCGATGGTGCCACCGTGTTGTTTCACGATGATGTCATGGCTCATCGACAGACCAAGGCCGGTGCCTTCGCCCGCGGGTTTTGTGGTGAAGAACGGGTTGAACATCTTGTCCTTGACCTCGGGCGGGATGCCGATCCCGTTATCGCGGATGCGAATCTCGACGGCGTCGCCGAGATCGCGGGTGGCGGCGATCAGCACGGGATCGAAGCCGGGCTGCCCGGCCTCGATCCTGCGTCGGTTCACGGCATAAAAGCCGTTCGAGATCAGGTTCAGGAACACGCGGCTGATTTCCTGCGGAAACACCTCGACCATGCCGGCATTGGCATCGAAGTCGCGCTGCAGCGTGACGTTGAAGTCGGGCCGCTCGGCGCGGGCGCCGTGATAGGCGAGGTTGAGGCTCTCGTCGATCAGCGCGTTGATGTCCGCGGGCCGGTGGTCGCCGCTTCCCTCGCGCGAATGCAGCAGCATGTTCTTGACGATGGAATCGGCGCGCTGGCCATGCTGGACCACCTTCTGCAAATTGTCCTTGAGCAGGCCGGTCAGTTCGTCGACCTCCTCACGGATCTTGTCGCTGATCTCGGCAGGCTTGAGCACGTCGTTCAATTCGTCGGTCAGTTCCGCCGAAAGGGCGGCGAAATTATTGACGAAGTTGAGCGGGTTCTTGATCTCATGCGCGATCCCGGCCGTGAGCTGGCCGAGCGAGGCCAGCTTCTCGGTCTGGATCAGCCGGTCCTGCGCGGTGCGCAGATCGTCGAGCGAGGCAGCCAGTTCCTTGGTGCGCGCCTGCAATTGCTCAAACAGGCGGACATTGCCGATCGCGATCACGGCCTGATCCGCAAAAGTCTGCAGCAGGCTGATCTGCTTGTCGCCGAATGGGTTCACTTCGAGGCGCCGGAGAGTGATCGCCCCTATGCTTTCACCCTCCCGCAGCAAGGGAATGCTCAAAATGGTGCGATGACCTTGTTGGCGCGCCAGTTCCTGTGCCTCAGGAAATTCGGCGCCCTCGCGGGAAAGCAGATCAGTTATCTGGATCGCCTTCTGGTCAATCACCGCCCGCCCCGCGGTCCAGTTTCGACTGATCGGCCAGTTATTCAGAAACGTTGTTATTGGGCCATGGTGCGCACTGAAACAGAGGTCGTTGCCTGACTTCAGTCGCAATACGGCATCATAGGCATCGCACAGTTCGCAAGCGCTTTCGACGATGGCGTCGAGAACCGGTCCGACTTCAGTTGGCGAAGAGGCGATCACCCGGAGGATGTTGCTGCTCCCGGTCTGGTAGGTCAGCGCCTCGGAGAGGTCGCGGGTCTTGGCCTGCACCTCGTCGAACAGCCGCACATTTTCGATAGCGATCACCGCCTGGTCGGCGAAGGTCGAAACGAGTTCGATCTGCTTTTCGCTAAACGGACGCACGACCTGCCGTGTCAGCGTAAAAACTCCGATCGTCTCACCTTTGCTCCTTAGGGGAACGCCGAGATTGGTTCGGTGACCGCCGAGCCGCTGGTACTCGCGGGCGAGCTCGCCCTGGGTCTCGTCGTTGAGCACGTCGACGGCCTGAACCGCAACGCCGGATGCCGCGGCGCGCGCCGTGGTACTCGCACTGTTGATCGAAAAGGGATGCGCCCGCGCGAATGCATCGAGTTCAGGCGAGAAGCCGTAGTTGGTCACCATGTGAAACTGATCGTCTTGCCGCCGGAGAAAGATCAAGCCCCTTTCGGCTTCACACAGCGTGGCGGCGGACTCGACCAGTGTCGCAAGCACTGAGTCAAGGTCGAACGCTGAGCGGCTGATGACCTTGAGCACGTCGGCGGTCGCAGTCTGCTGTTGCAGGGCTTCCGAGAGATCGCGGGTGCGCTGCTGCACCTCTTCGAACAGGCGGACGTTGCCTATCGCGATCACGGCCTGATTGGCAAAGGTCTGCAGCAGCGCGATCTGCTTGTCGTTGAACGGCTGCACTTCGGTGCGCCGAAGCAGGATCGCGCCGATGCTTTCGTTCTCGCGCAGCATCGGCACGCACAAGATGCTGCGAATGCCCAGGCTTCGCGACAATTCCCGCGCTTCCGGAAACTCCGCGCCTTCCTCCGAAAATACGTCGTGCACATGGACCGGCGTCCTGTCGACAACCGATCGTCCGGCGACATAGTCGCGGTTGATGGCGCGCTTCTCGCCGAAGACCACGGGTATCGGGCCATGATGCGCTTCGTAGCTAAGCTGATCGCCTTCCTTCAGGTAAACGATGGCATCATTGGCGTCGCAAAGCTCGCAGGCACTCTCCACGATGGCAGTAAGGACGGGAGCGACGTCGGTCGGCGAGGAGGCAATCACCCTCAGGATGTTGCCGCTTCCGGTCTGGTAGGTCAGCGCCTCGGAGAGATCGCGGGTCTTGGCCTGCACCTCGTCGAACAGGCGGACGTTCTCGATCGCGATCACGGCCTGGTCGGCGAAGGTCCGAACCAACTCAATCTGCCGGTCGGTAAAGGGCTCCACCCGCTGCCGTCCGAGAATGATGGTGCCGACCACGACCCCCTCGCGCAGCAGAGGTACGCCGAGCATGGTGCGAATTTTTTGAAGCACCACCGTCTCGCGCATAATGTATTCCGGGTCGGAAGCGATGTCGGCGATGTGGACGACCTGTCTCTCGATCGCGACCCGCCCCGCAACACTCCCGCGCCCCACGGGCAATGCGCGACCTCGCATGAACGCGTCATACTCCGGCGAGAAGGAAAAGGTTGCGGCCACCCGAAAAGTTTCGGCGTCGCGATTGGCGATCAGCGCGGCATCGGCCTCGCACAGTCGGGTGGCGGATTCGGTAAGCGTATCCAGCACCGTCTGCAGATCGAACGCCGAGCGGCTGATGACCTTGAGTACGTCGGCGGTCGCGGTTTGCTGCTGCAAAGATTCGCTTAAGTCGTCAGTGCGCTGGCGGACCTCATCGAACAGGCGGACATTCTCGATCGCGATGACGGCCTGGTCGGCAAAGGTGGTAACGAGGTCGATCTGCTTCTGCGTGAATGCCTCCACCCGCTGTCGCGCCAGCACGATGGTTCCGATCGGCTCATTCTCGCGCAGCAACGGCACGCACAACGTGGTGTGCTGATGGCCGAGTGTGGTGGACTCGCGCAACCTGTATTCGGGATCGGCAGCGACGTCGAGAATTTGAATCGTACGCCGCTCGAGCACGGCGCGCCCGGTGATCGAGCCTCTGTCAACCTTCAGGGGGTGGGTCTCGAGGAATTCAATGTATTCACGGCTGTAGCCGACGGCGGCGCCGGCCCGATACTCGTCGCCTTCGCGCCGCATGATGAAAGCCATTTCGGCGTCGCATAAAAGAGCGGCGGTGTTCACCAGCGTATCGAGTACCGGTTGCAGGTCGAAGGTCGACCGACTGATGGTCTTGAGAACGTCGCCAACCGCGGTCTGCTGCTGCAGCGACTCGCTCAAATCGTTTGTCCGTTGCTGGACCTCGTTGAACAGCCGCGCGTTCTGGATCGCGATCACCGCCTGGTCGGCGAAGGTCTGCAGCAGCGCCAGTTCCTTGTCGCGGAACCCACCTTTGAGCCGGGAGACGCCGATCGCGCCGATACCGCGCTCGTTCCACATCATCGGCGCGTAGGCCATCGCCTCATATCCGGCTACTTGCGCCACGTGCCGTACCGCGCGCGTAAGCCGCGTATCGTTGGCCGCGTCGGTGTAATGCACGACACGTCGCTCGCGAATGGCATGACCTGCCGGCGACTTGTCCACCGGCGCCGGGAAGGTGGCGGCCACCGCGTCATGCTGCTTGCCGACATAGGCGCCGAGCGTGACAATGCTTTCGTCATCGACCAGCAGCACGGCGGTCTCGTCGCTGCCGAACAGATGCTTACAACTGTCGAGGATCTTGTCGAACGCCGGCTGGGTGTCGGCCACGGAGTTGCTGATCACGTGCAGGATGTCGGCAGAAGCTTTCTGTTGCTCCAGCGCCTCCTTGGTCTCGTTGAACAGCCGCGCGTTCTGGATCGCGATGACAGCCTGATCGGCGAAGCTGCGCAGCAGGCTGCACTCCTTTTCGCTGAACGGCTTCATCGAAGTGCGGCCTACGAAGATCGAGCCAATGGCACGGTCCTCCCACAGCATGGGCGCGAGCGCCATCGAATAGTTTTTGCCGATACGGCGGGCGATCTCGCGCAGGGGCGAAGGCACGTCCGGATCGTTGAATACGTCGGCGTAATGGATCAGGCGGCGCTCGCGGAAGGCCACCTCGCTCGCGGTACCCTCCAGCGGCACCGGGTACAGTGCGCGCACGCGCTCGGCGTTGGCGCCGTGCGCCGCGCCGATATGGAGCAGTCCATCTTCGCCTGCGAGGTAGATGAACCGGTCATCGCCGCCGAACAGATGCTCGATGCTGCGCAAGATCTCGTCGAATACGGGCTGGGCATCGGCGACCGAGCTGCTGACGACCCGGAGGATGTCCGCCGACGCCTTTTGCTGTTCCAGCGCCTCCCGCGTCTCGTTGAACAGCCGCACATTTTCCATCGCGATCACCGACTGCGCGGCGAACATTTGCAGCAGCCGGACGTGCGGCTCGTCGAACGAGCCCGGCGCCCGGCGCGTGACCGTGATGATGCCGACGGCCTTGCCCTCGTTCATGAGCGGCGCGAACAGCATGCTGCGATATCCCCGTGCACGCGCGATGTCGCGTGCGGCCGGCTCGAGTTCGGTATCGACGAGTTCCGCCGGTGCACCATTGCGGACCAGCTGGTAGGGCGGGAACCGGCCAAGCGGCATCGGGAACGAGGATTGCAGCACCGCATCGCCCTCAGGGTCCGTCGGAGTGAACGCGGACAGATGGATCTGGTCGTCGACGTAGCGAAACATCGCGGTGGAAAATCCGCCGATCAGCCGGTTCGCGCTGGCCACGATGGCCTCGAACACCGGCTGCACATCCGACGGCGAGCCGGCGATCACCTTGAGGACATCAGCCGTCGCGGTCTGTCGCTCCAGGGCCTGCCTGGTTTCGTTGAACAGGCGTGCGTTCTCGATCGCGATCACCGCCTGGTCGGCGAATGTCTGCAGCAATTGCACGTGGTCGGCGGCAAAGGCGCCCGGCTCCGCGCGGGTGACGCTGATCATGCCGACCGGCACGCCCTGGTTCATCAGGGGCGTGAACAATACACTGCGGAAGCCGCGCAGCCGCGCCAATTCCCGGTTCAACTTCGGGACGTGCTCGGCTTCGCTGTCGGGAAACTGAACGGTCTCGCCATTGCGCACCAGCGCGAATGTCGGGAATTCCGAGATTGATCTTGGAAACGAGGCCTTCAGGCCTTCATCGGCGGCGGGGTTGGTCGGCGTGTACGCCACCAGATGCAGTTCGTCGCCGAGAAAGCGCAGCACCGTGGCGGAGAACCCGCCGAGCAGTCGCTTGGCGCTGGCAGCGATGGCTTCAAACACCGGCTGCGCGTCGGAGGGAGAGGCGGCAATGACTTTGAGGATTTCGGCCGTGGCTGTCTGTCGCTCCAGCGCTTCCCTTGTCTCGCGAAACAGCCGCGTGTTTTCGATGGCGATCACAGCCTGGTCCGCAAAGGTCTGCAGCAGGGCTGTCTGTCTGGCTGTGAAGGCCACCGGTTCCAGGCGACGGAGGACGATCGCACCAATGGCTTCTCCGTCCCGCAGGAGAGGTATGCTGAGGGTGCAGCGGTGTCCCTGTTCGCGCGATTGCCGTTGCCCCTCGGGAAAATCGGCAGCCTCGGGCGCCCAAAAGTCAGACACCTGCACAGGTACCTTGTCGACAACCGAGCGACCCGTGACCCACTCCCTGTTGATCGGACGACTGTGTTGACCTGTCGGTATCGGCCCGTGATGGGCGCTGAAATGCAGATGGTCGCCAATCCTGAGCAGGACGTTGGCATCATAGGCGTCACAAAGGGCGCAGGCGCTTTCGACAATTGCCTTGAGCGCCGGTTCGACATCGGCCGGCGAGGACGCGATCACCCTGAGCACGTCGGCGGTCGCGGTCTGCTGACGGAGGGATTCGCTCAGATCGTTGGCGCGTTGGCGCCGTTCGTTGAACAGCCGCGAATTCTCGATCGCGATTGCGGCCTGGTCGGCAAAACTTTGCTGAAGCGCGAGCTCATCCTCGGTGAACGGCGCAAGCTGATCGCGGTAGACGATCAGCGCGCCGATCGCTTTGCCTTCGCACCGCAGCGGTGAGCCGGACATCGAGCGCGTACCGGCCTCGCGAACATATGGCAATCCCGGCCAATCGGCGATCTCGGGATCGACATTGTCGACATCGGGCACGTGAACCTGGCGGTTCTCGCCTACGATGGTTCCGGGCATATTGCGGCCGCCGATCTTGAGCTGCGTTTCCGGAACGCCGGCGCCGACGCGCTTCGAGCTTTCGCCGACGCGGATGGTCTTGGCCCAGCCGTCGCCCTCGGCAATATGGATGGTGGCGCTGGACGCATCGAACAGGCGGGCGCTGGTTTCGGCGATCTGGTAAAGCGCGTGTTCGGCATCGCCGGATACGCTGGCAATGGTTCGCAGGATATCGGCGCTGGCGTTCTGGCGCTCGCGGGCGATGCTCAGTTCATGGATCAGCCGGCCGTTCTCCGCGTCCATCGCCGCCTGGCGGGCGATCGCCGCGTCGTGGGCGGCGAAGCTGGATTCGAGCCTCTGCTCGAGCTCGGCAACGAGCTTGTAGAGATCGGCCACGGCGTCCGGGGGGAGCGCGGTCATTCACTCAATCCATTTCACGGCAAGCCATTTCATAGCAAGCCTTGCAGGCCGATGGCGTCAAGCCATCAGCGCTCGCACCAATGTGGCAGATAATTCCATTCCGGGCGCGGCCAGGCCAGCGCCATCCCGGCCTTTTCTTAAGGCCGGGGCGTCAAAATGTGAAGCAGGCTAAGCGGTTATCCGCCGGGTTGGTGATCAGGTTCCGGGCCGGGAGACCTCGGTCTCCTTGCTGGTGATGAATTCCAGCAGCACCGGGATGCCTTCCTTGGTTTTGGCGATGCCGCGCTGGATCGCTGGAATGATGTCTTCCGGCTTGGTGACCCGTTCGCCATAGCCGCCGAAGGCGCGCGCCATCGCGGCGTAGTCGCCGGAAATGTCGGTCGAGCGGTATTTCTCGGTCGAGATCGGCATCACCTTCAGCTCGATCGCCATGGAAAAATTGTTCAACAGGATCGACATGATCGGAATCCGCTCGCGCACGGCGGTCTCGAAATCCATGCCGGTGAAGCCGATCGCAGCATCGCCCCAGACATTGATGCAGAGCTTGTCAGGCTTTGCCAGTTTGGCGCCCATGGCGAGCCCAAGCCCGTAGCCGAGCTGCGTGGTCTTGCCCCAGCCGATATAGGACAACGGCTCGACCGATTTCCAGAACGGCGAGAGCTGGTCGCGCGGACTGCCGGCATCATGGGTGATGATGGTGTTCTTGATGTCGACGGTGTGCTGCAGGTCCCACAATACGCGATAGGGATTGAGCGGCGCGTCGTTGTGGGTGAGTTTCGGCATCCACTTCGCCAGCCATTCCTTGTGCGAGGCGGCGATCTCGGCGGCGACGGCAGTGGCGTCACGATCGCTGGTGACGCTTCTGCCGATCTCTTCCAGCAGCGCATCGAGCACCAGGCCGGCATCGCCGACCAGGCCGATCTTGGCCTCGACATCCTTGTTGAGATGGTTGGGGTCCAGCGTCGAATGAATGATGGTCTTGCCCTTCGGCATCGCGATGCCGAACGAGGTTTCGGTGAACGAGCAGCCGATGCCGAAGATAACGTCGGCCTCGCCGAGGAATTTTGGCACCGCGCGGGGCACGGCAAGGCCGCCCGAACCCAGCGACAGCGGATGCGTCTCCGGAAACGACGATTTTCCGCCGAGGCTCGTGGTGACGGGGATGGCGAGACGCTCGGCCAGCCGCTTCAGTTGCGGCCAGGCCCTGGCGTAGTGCACGCCTTGTCCGGCGTAGATCACCGGCCGCTTGGCGCCGACCAATAGCGCGGCCGCTTCCTTGATGTGGATGGGATCGGCGCCGTAACGGGTCCGCAGCACCGGCGTGTAGTTCAGCGGCTCCGGCACTTCCTCGTTCCACATGTCGGCCGGGATTTCGACGATCACCGGCCCGCCGCGGCCGTTCTTCAGTTTTGTAAACGCCCGCCGGAAAATATTGCAGACTTCGGCCGCAAGAATGATCGGCTCGGAGGATTTTGAGAACGCCCGCATCGCCTGGCTGGAGTTGAAGTTCGGGTCGATGTTGGCGAGCCGCCGCGCATAACCCATCGGCAGCACCAGCACCGGGACGGATTCGCCGTAGCACTGCGCGACGCCGCCCATGGCGTTTTCGGCGCCGGGGCCGTGCTGCATGCAAAACGCGCCGATCGAATGGCCCGAGGTGACGCGGGAGATCGCATCCGCCATGTGGACGCCGATGCGTTCCTGGCGAACCATCACGGGGCGGATATCGGCATTGGCGGCATATTCGATCAGATGATTGACGGGATAGCCGCAGAGGATCTCGATCCCCTCGCGCTTCATGATTTCTGCAATCGCGGCGCCGAGTTTCATGACGGTCTCCCCCTTGTGTGCAGGCCGGTTCGTTCGGCCGATTTCTCACAGTTGGAACAGGAATTTTCCGTCCGGTAAAGCGCGGGCGGCGTCTGCTCCGGGAAGTGCTGATATGCGTTTGCCGCCGGAACGGTTGCTGCAGACTAATACCGGCGTCAAACCGATGAGTCCGAAGTCCAGCGCTTCCCACTCGATCGGAAGGTGTCGGGCGGTGTTCGCCGCGGCGGCCTCGAAGCCGGCCGCGCTCTACGGGCGAGACGAGGGCAACTATCTCGCCTCGTTGCGGCGATGGTTGAACATCGCCGCCATCAGGCCGAGGACATACGCCGTCAGACGGCGATCGTTGCCGGATCGCACCTCGGCGGCGCGCTGCTCTTCCAACTCATCGTTCAAGAGGCCGATGTAGTTTTTTCCTGTTTCGCGCTTCAGCGTGGACATGTGCGCTCGCTCCGGAATACGCCGATCCGCCGACCATGGCGGGGCGTTGGACAATTCAGAGTAAATTTTTGGTACCGTAGGAATACCGGTGCAGTCGGGGCTCCGGCTTAATCAGTCGTTCATCCTGTTCGTCAAAACGCCGTCAATCATTCCAATCTAGGGTTCCATTTGGGGCACGACGCGGGAAGAATCCCGGCGGCGTCGACAGGAGCTTTTTTTCATGCGTCGATTGTTGAGGAATTTTGTCGAGGATGAGTCCGGCGCGACCGCGATCGAGTATTGTCTCATTGCGATGGGCATCGGCATCGTGATCGTTGGTGCCGTCAACGGCGTCGGCACTGCGCTCAGCACCAAATTCGAGACTGTCAGCACATCGCTCAAATAGGACGCACCGGCAGCGCGCACCATGCAAGAGCTGCTGTTCGGGACCTGGGGTCCAACAATCGCCAGCTTCGGCCGGCAGGTCATCGCCTACAGCCTGCAACATCCATGGCGCGTATTCGCCGCCATACTGGTTGTGGCCCTGCTCACGGATCTGATGTTCCGCAATCGACCAACCGGCGACGGCATCGACGGATTTGATTTTGGCGGAGGAGATGGTGACGGCGGCGGCGGCGACTAGCGCCATAAGACCGCGTTACCGGTTGTTTTCATCCGCATATAGCGCCTGCATTATTGCGATCCGCGCGAACATCAGCCACCCGCCGCCGGTCTCCGCAGCCCTGATCAAATGCTCGACCGCGGTTTGCCAGCGCGCTTCCTGCTGTTCGGCTTTTGGCAGTTTCATGACGTAGTCGGCGGCCTGCTGCAGCGTCGTGAGCGTGCGGCCGCCCCGCAGCGCGATCGGCTCATCGAACGGCGTCGACCACGGCATCGTGCGCTACCGGCCGAATGCCTGCGCGATCAACTGGCCTTCTTGGTGCGGGCGGACGTACGAACCGGCTTCTCGGCCTTCTTCGGCGGTTCCTTGACTGTCTCCTTGGCGGCGCGCTTGCCGCTGCCACTGATCGGCAGCAGCATTTCGCGCTGGCCGGCGGCTGCCTTGCGCGGCTTTTTGCCTTTGGCTTTGCCATTTTCCTTGGCTACAGCGGGGGCGGCCTGTTTCTCGTTGGCGAGGCTGCGTTTCAGTGCGTCCATCAGATTGATGACGTTGCCGCCGGATTTCGGCGCCGCCTTCGCTGTGGTCTTCAGGCCGTTGCGCTTCTGGTTGATCAGGTCGATCAGCGCCTGCTCGTAGCGATCCTCGAACTGCTCGGGTTCAAACGATCCGGATTTCTGCTCGACGATATGCTTGGCCAGATCCAGCATATCCTTGGTGATCTTCACGTCCTGGATGTCGTCGAAATATTCCTTCTCGCTGCGGACCTCATAGGGGTAGCGCAGCAGGGTCCCCATCAGGCCGTTGTCGAGCGGCTCCAGTGCGATGATGTGTTCACGGTTGGTCAGCACCACGCGGCCGATCGCGACCTTGTCCATGCTGCGGATGGTTTCGCGGATCACCGCAAACGCGTCGTGGCCGACCTTGCCGTCCGGCACGAGATAATAGGGACGGATCACGTAGCGGCTGTCGATATCTGTTCGCGGTACGAACTCATCAATCTCGATGGTGCGGGTCGATTCCAGCGCGAGATCGTCAAGCTCGTCCTTCGACACCTCGATATAGGTGTCGGTGTCGATCTTGTAGCCCTTCATGATGTCTTCGTTGGCGACTTCCTCGCCGGTGTCGGCATCGACCTTGGCATATTTGATGCGATGGCCGGTCTTGCGGTTGATCTGGTTGAACGAGACCTTCTCGGTATCCGAGGTCGCCGGATACAGGGCGACCGGGCAGGTCACGAGGGAAAGGCGCAAAAAGCCCTTCCAGTTGGCACGGGGGGCCATGGGAAACTCCGAACAGACGCAACAGACGACCGTGAAGAATACCATCGGCAGACCCGGTTTCAAACACGGCCGGGAAGGGAATCTGCCAACGGCGTTAACCGAGACCGCGCGATATGTTCCGCCGTTCGGCTGCGACCTTTTGGACGACCTGACCGCAAAAATGCCGGGTGCAAGGCCCCGGAACATGATCTGCCATCATGCGTTGCTTTTGACAGGTGGTGTCGAAGCAATAGCTGGCATTACAGGCACTTACGCAAATGAGGTCCCCCATGGCAACGCGTCGACATGGCCAGATTATCGAAACCCCGACCGAGGCACGTCAGGCCGAACCCGGCCCGTCGGTGCTGGCCCTCCTGACCGTCTCGACTGGACTGGCGATCCTGATCCTGGGCGTGGTCTGGTTCGTGTTCTTCCGGACGTAAGGGACGGCGCAAATGAGGGCCGCCGGCGGCTCGGCCGGACGATGCACGCCGGTTGCCGGTGGCGTGCGGTTGGAATAGCACCGTGGCGTCCCAGAGCCGGAAATGCGCACGCGGATGAGCTTCACCTACGTCATTCCGGATATTCACGGCCGTGATGATCTGCTGAGCCGCGCGCTGTTGGATATCGACGCACATGCGTCCGGCAAAGCCGGCGTCATCGTCACCATCGGCGACTACGTCAACAAGGGCCCGCAGAGCAGGCAGGTAATCGAGCGGCTGCTGCCAGGTGTTGGCGGCGGCTGGCGGTTTGTTGCGCTGAAGGGCAATCACGACGCGATGATGGTCGAAGGGCTGCGCGATCCGGCGAAGCAGGCCTTTTGGCTGGAGCGGGGCGGCGACACGGCGCTGGCGTCCTATGGCGGCGATCCCGCCGCGGTGCCGCAGGCCCATATCGCGTGGCTCGATCAATTGCGGCTGCTGTATGTCGATGCGCATCGCCTCTATGTGCACGCGGGCGTCGAGGCTGGGACGCCGCTGGAGAAGCAGAGCGAAAAAACCCTGTTATGGAAACGCTACCCGAAGGACGATTCGAGCGGTTTCGGCGAACTCCACGTCGTACACGGCCACGACAATGATCCCGAAGGTCCACTGTTGTACGAGGGCCGCACCAATCTCGACACCGCCGCCTGGAAAACCGGGCGGCTGACGGTTGGGGTGTTCGACGATGGCCGGCCGGGCGGCCCTGTCGATTTGATCGTGGTCCGCGGGGCAGACGGTCGTTAGCCGCGCTTTTGGGCGCTTTGGGCGGCCGATCGGCATGCCAGGCGTTGCCTGCGACTGAGGGCCGCGCCGTTGCGGGCCGCCATGAAGAAAAAGTAACCTAGCGCGGAGTAACCGTTCATTGGCCGTTCACGCCCGTGAGCCTCATCTTGTGGCAGGTTTCGTGAAGCACACCATTGGAGGCCAGCGTGCGCCTGCTTGTCGTCGAAGATGACCCCGATCTCAACCGTCAACTGACGACGGCGCTGACGGATGCCGGTTATGTGGTCGATCGCGCGTTCGACGGCGAAGAGGGGCACTACCTCGGTGACAGTGAACCCTATGACGCCGTCGTTCTCGACATCGGCCTGCCGAAGATGGACGGCATCTCGGTGCTGGAGTCCTGGCGCCGCAACGGACGGGCGATGCCGGTGCTGATCCTCACCGCCCGCGACCGCTGGAGCGACAAGGTGCAGGGCTTCGACGCCGGCGCCGACGACTATGTCGCAAAGCCCTTTCACCTCGAAGAAGTCCTGGCGCGGATCCGCGCGCTGCTCCGCCGTTCGACCGGTCACGCCCAGTCGGAACTGACCTGCGGCCCGGTTTCGCTGGACACCCGCACCGGCCGGGTCAGCGTATCCGGCAATCCGATCAAGATGACGTCGCACGAATACCGTTTGCTCGCCTATCTCATGCATCATACCGGGCGCGTGGTGTCGCGCACCGAACTGGTCGAACATCTCTATGACCAGGATTTTGACCGCGATTCCAACACCATCGAAGTGTTCGTCGGCCGGATCCGCAAGAAGCTCGACGTCGATATCATCCAGACCGTGCGCGGGCTCGGCTATCTCCTGACGCCGCCGGCCCCCGGCGCATGACGACCGGCGCGTGATAAAGGTCTTGAAGAAGTAGCGCGCTTACTCTTTTGTCCGGGCATGATCAGTTCCGAAAGCCGGCCCCTCTTGTTCGGGATCGCGTCCTGATGCGCGGCTCCTCGCTCGCCACACGGTTGTTCCTGTCGGCGACCGCGTGGGTGGTGGTGATCCTCGTCATCACCGGGTTCGTGCTGTCGTCGGTCTATCGCGATGCCACCGAGCGCGCCTTCGACCGCCGCCTCAATCTTTATCTGCGTACCCTGATCGCCGAGGTCGCCACGCCGGACGAGCCGCCCGACCACCCGTTCCAGTCGCTTGGCGAGCCGTTGTTCGAGCTGCCGCTGTCGGGCTGGTACTGGCAGGTCGTGCGCACCGACGGCGACAAGCCCGAAGCGCGGGTGTCGCGTTCGCTGTGGGACAAGAAGCTGCCGAAACTCGAGGAGCACGGCGCCGAACTGACCGCGGCCGGCATCCGTCTCGGCTATGTCGACGGCCCCGAGGGGCAGACTTTGCGGATGGTGGAGCGGCCGGTCGACCTCGGCGCGGACGGCAAATTCCTGATCGGCGTCGCCGGCGATGCCGGCGAGATCTTCGACGAGACGCGCAGCTTCGACTATTACCTCGGCGGCACCTTCGCGGCGCTCGGCATCGTGCTGCTGCTGACCACGATCTTCCAGGTCCGCTTCGGGCTTGCGCCGCTCAAGCGCATTTCCGAATCGATCGCCGATATCCGCTCCGGCCGTGCCGAACGGCTGGAGGGCGAGTTTCCGGTCGAGATCGCGCCGCTGGCGCGCGAGACCAATGCGCTGATCGACGCCAACCGGGAAATCGTCGAGCGCGCCCGCACCCATGTCGGCAATCTCGCCCACGCCATCAAGACGCCGTTATCGGTCATCGTCAACGAGGCCGCCGCGCACCCCGTCGATGCCTTTGCCAGCAAGGTGCTGGAGCAGGCCGACGTGATGCGCGATCAGGTGGCGCATCATCTGGAGCGCGCGCGCATCGCCGCGCGCGTCACGGTGGTCGGCACCGTCACCGAGGTCGCGCCCGCGATCGAGGCGTTGCGGCGGACCATGGAAAAGATCCATCGCGATCGCGCCATCGCGATCAATCTGAAAGCCGATCCTCGCGCGAAATTTCGCGGCGAACGCCAGGACCTCGAGGAGATGGCCGGCAACCTGGTCGACAACGCCTGCAAATGGGCTGCCGCACAGGTCCTGATCGAGGTGCTGGTCGAGCCGGCGGCGGAGCCTAGCGCTGGGCCGCGGCTGCGGATCATCGTCGATGATGACGGCCGCGGGCTGTCGGCCGACGAGCGCGCGCAGGTCTCGCGGCGCGGACAGCGGCTGGACGAATCCAAGCCGGGCTCTGGCCTCGGGCTCTCGATCGTGGTCGATCTCGCCGCCCTCTATGGCGGCAGCCTTGCGCTCGGCGATGCCCCGATCGGCGGGTTGCGGGCCGAGCTGGTGCTGCCGGGGGTTTGAGCGCGGAAAGCGATTGAATCCGGTCGGGGGACCGGCCATGCCGCCCTTGATTTCATCATTCCTAAACGACTTCTTAACGCGCGCACTTTTATGATGGCGGTTGGACGCACTTTGCCGTCCGGACGACACACGCATATCCACACCGGGCGCATGAGCCAGACATCGACCGAGCGGCTGAGGGACTATCTCGCCCAGCTCCCGCCTCAGGCGCAGGCGCTGCTGATGCGCTCGTTCGAGCGCGCGATCGAGCGCGGCGAGGAAGTTGCGGTCGCCACCCTCGTGCTCGAGCAATTGCGCAAGGTGGTGCGCGGAACCGAGGAAGACGAAGAAATACGGCCGCGGACCGACGATCCGGCGCGCCTGCTGTTTCGTCCCATCGAGCCGTTTCTGGTCGAAAGCAATTTTCCGATGCGGCAGGGCCAGATCCGCCGCACCTCGCTGCTGCCGGTCTGGCAATGGCTGGCCCGGGACGGCGCGCCGGAGCAGGCGCGGGCCTTCGAAGCCGCGCTGGCCGAGATCAGGCAGAGCGGTTCGACCGCGGGACTGGAATCCGAGGCACGCAAATTCCAGCTCGCCGCCGCGGAAGCGATCGCCAAGGTCGCGGCGCCGGTGCAGGGCGACGATCGGCAGCGTTCGCTCGCCCGTATCGGCCCGCCCAACGTCGTCGAGGACTTCCTGTCGATCGGGTCGGTTTTGCGCGCCCGCGAGGCGATGGACACGCTGGGCAGCCGCCTTCCCAGCCAATTGCGGGCGTTGTCCGAATCCCAGATCGCGTCGGTGACCTCGGCGCTCAATGTTCCCTCGCTGCAGACGCCGCAACTGCTGCCGTTCGCGCTGTCGCTGATCATGCAGCGGCTGGCGGCGCCGTGGCAGATCATCCGCCTCGCGATCAAGATGGCGGCTTCCGACGATGAAATTCGTGTCGCCGCGACGCCGTACGGCATCGCCGTCACGCTCGCACTGCACGATCTGTCCTTTCTCGCGGCCTGCCTGCGCACCGACATCAGGCGCGGCCAGTTCGACAATGTCAGCGAACAGCTGAAGACGCTGCATGACGGCGTGCGCGGCCTGCGCACCGAACTCGACCTGCGCAACGATTCCACGTGGGGCAAGCAGCTGACCTCGATCCGCGCCGACATTTCCAATTCGCTGCAGTCGGAAATCGACAGCGTGCCCGGCCGGGTCCGGCGCATCCTGCGCCAGCGCGCCGACAAGGACATTTCGTCGGCTCCCAAAATCGACGCCACGGACGTCGAGGAAACCGCGGCCCTGATCGATTTCGTCGCGGTTTGCCGCACCTATGCCAGCGAGCTTGCGATCAACGAGGTCACGTTGCGGACCTATTCCGACCTGCAGCATTATGTCGAGCACTCGACCGAGGCGCTGGTGCAGGCGCTGCGCGGCGGCGACACCAAGGCGCGCGCCTACCGGCAAATGCAGGCCAAGGCGGCGATCCGCTTCTGCGAAGTCCTGTTCGGACATGATTATGCGTCGCTGATGAGCAGGGCGGCCGAAAACGCCGTCACGGGCGAGCGCAAATCCGCCGAGCGCAAGTCCACCCGCAACGGATAGGACGGCCGGGCCGGCGCGCCCTCACACCTTGCGTCGATCCTTGTTGGCGCGCAGGAATTCGGCGAAAGCCTTCAGCGTCACATCCGACACGTGATGCTCGATGCCCTCGGCATCGCCCTCTGCCGCTTCCTGCGGGACGCCCAGCGCCAGCAAGACATCCACCACAAGCCGGTGGCGCGCGCGGACACGCTTGGCGAGGGTCTCGCCTTTCTCGGTCAGGAACACCCCGCGATAGGGCCGCGCGGTCACGAGATCTTCCCGCTTCAACCGCGCGATGGTGTCGATGGCCGTCGGGTGCGACACACCCAGCCGGCGCGCGATATCGGTCGGGCGCGCCTCGCCGGTCGTTCCGAGCAGATCGGAGATCAGTTCGACATAATCTTCCAGAACCGCGGTCGAGCGCGCCGACCGCGCTTTTCCAAAGCGGCGCGCCTGCGTTTGCTCCGTCGGGAGCGGCTGCATCGATTTGGCCCGGTCTGTCGAGGGCTTGCGCAACACGGCACCTTTCCAGGCGAATCCATCGAGGGGAGGCAGACCATGGCGCGCTGCCGACCACATTGCAAGTTGGCGGCATGTCGCGAATCCGCAACAGGCCAGCGCGCGCTTGCGACGACCGGCCGCGGCGTCTTGACAGTTAACGGGGCAACATTAACATGTAGCCTTACCTACGTTTTAAGGTCGCAGCTTATCCGGACCGGTTCCTGTAGCGCGATGAAGGTTGGGGACGAGATGCGCGCGACACGAATGGCCCTTCTGGGCACGTCTGCATTTGCAATGGTATGTTTGAGCCAGGCTGCGGCCCTCTCTCAGACGGCAGCGCCTGCGCCATCGGCGTCTCCGGCCGCACCTCAGGCGCCTGCCGAACCATCCGCGCCGGCAGCCCCGGCAACGGGGCAAGCCCCGGCGGATGCCGGTCAATCGCAGACGGCACCGCCGCAACCGGCAACCGCTGCCGGACCGCAAGACAAGCCCGCCGCCCCGGCGGAAATCGACATGCCGCAGGTGACGGTGGAGGGCCGCCAGCCCAAGCCGGCGCGGCGGGCAGGGCGCTCCGAGCCCGGCCGGCCTTCACGGGCCATCGCGGCACCGCTGCCTGGTCCCGCCCCGGCGGCCGCGCCTGCCTCGCCCTTAAATCCGCCCTTTGCGCCATTGTCGACGATTGGCAGCAATCAAATCCAGACCGGCAGCAGCAATGGAGGGTTTGGCAGCCTGTTCTCCAACATGCCCGGCGCGACTTCCGCGGGGCTGGCCACGGAATCGTCCCGCCCCGTTCTGCGTGGCTTGTCGGACGCCAAGGTCCGGATTCAGGAGAACGGCGTCGGTGCGGTCGACGTGTCGGATATCGCGCAGGACCACGCGGTACCGATCGATCCTCTCGCGATCCAGAAGGTCGACGTGGTTCGCGGACCGGGAGCGCTCCGGTTCGGCTCGCAGGCCGTCGGCGGCGTGGTCGACGTCAACAACAACCGGATTCCGACTGTCGCTCCAGTGGGTGGGGTGGCCGCGGAACTGAGATCGGGCGTGACGAGCGTCAACAAAGGATGGGAAAGCGGTCTGTTGCTGGATGCCGGCGGTCGCAACGCCGCCGTTCACGCCGACATCTACGGGCGATCTTCCAGCGATTACAGCATCCCGAGTTATCCCTATCTCGTTCCGCCAAATCCCGCGCCGGTCGGCAACGGACGACAACCGAATTCAGCCTCGCAAAGTGCGGGAGCGGCGGTCGGCGGTTCTTACCTGTTCGACGGCGGCTATGCAGGCATCGCCGTCTCCCGCTTCACCAGCGACTATTTTGTTCCGGGTATCGCGACCGCGGATGCGCGCCAGCACAACGATCTCGAGCAGACCAAGATTACCAGCAAGGGCGAGTATCGACCGGACGCGGCTGCGCTTGCGGCCGTCAGGTACTGGACCGGATATTCGGAGTACCGGCATGACGAGACGGTGCTCGCCGGTCCCGGTTACGAGGGGATCACGGCCACCTTCAAGAACACGCAGACCGAGGGCAAGATCGAGCTTGAATCTGCGGCGTTTGCCACGCCGATCGGTGCGCTGACCAGCATTGTCGGTGCGCAGGGCGCCTACCAGCAACTGGATACGGCAGGCCAGGCCATCCTGCTTCCCGCCCAGACCAGGACCGCGGCGGCGTATTTCCTCAATGAAGTACGGCACACGGACACGCTGCGCACGCAATTGGCGGGACGCATCGAGGGCGTCGATATCGCAGGTACGGCGTTCACCTTCCCGCCGAATTTTCTGCCGCCGCCGGACATCCCGGGCAGGGCCGCAGCCAGGCTCGACTTCATGCCGAAGAGCGTCAGTTTCGGCATCATCAAGGATCTTCCGTCCTATCTGGTCGCGAGCCTGACGCTGCAGCGGATCGAACGCGCGCCGCGCGCGCTTGAATTGTTCGCGCAAGGTCCTGACGGTTCGGAGAAGACCTTCAAGATCGGCAATTCGAACCTGGGAATCGAGACCGCGCAGACGGCGGAAATCGGCCTGAAGCGCACGGCCGGCGATTTCAGGTTCGCCGCCAATGCCTATTACACGTCGTACGACAAGTTCATCTTCTCGCGCGCCACCGGCATCCTTTGCCAGGAAACGTTTGCCACCTGCGGAGCTGGCACCGATTACATCCAGGTCAATTACGATCAGCGCGACGCGACGTTTCGCGGCGGCGAGCTGGCCTGGCAATGGGACGTCGCACCGCTCGCGAGCGGCACGTTCGGTGTGGATGGACAATTCGATGTCGTGCGCGCGACGTTCACCGACGGCAGCAATGTTCCGCGCATCCCGCCGATGCGGCTCGGCGGCGGCGCCTTTTGGCGGAGCGACAGCTGGTTTGCCCGCGTCGGCCTGCTGCACGCATTCGCGCAGAACGACGTTTCGCAGTTCGATACGACGACCGGCGGCTACGATCTGCTCAAGGTGCAGCTGGAGAACCGGCAGTTCTGGAAGGATTCGCCCTGGGGTGCGGTCGAGGTCGTGACCGGACTGGTCGGCGACAATCTGCTCAACGCCAACATCCGCAATGCCGTTCAATTCCACAAGGACGAGATCCTGCAGCCCGGCCGCGGTTTCAAGCTCTTCCTCAACGTCAAATACGGTGTCGATCGGCCGAGCGGAGCGCCGGGTTCGTCCTTCGGGATGGCGCGGGGGCAGGGCGGCAACATGTACTACAAATCGCCGCGGATGCTCGACGCGGCCTGGAACTGGGCCGGCATCTATGCCGGCGGCAATGTCGGGTATGTCGGCGGCAGGGCTGTTACCAGCGCGGTATTCAGTGAGGATGCAACCGGTCTGCCGCTTGATGGAGGCCGCCTGTTCTCCACGCGCGGCACCGCCAGTGTTGGCGGGCAGGCCGGGTACAACTGGATATCCGGCCGGCTAGTCGCCGGCATCGAAGGCGATTTCGAATATCGCAATCAGCGCGGACGCAATGCCATCACGTGTCCCGGCAATGTCTGCAACGCGGCGCTGGCTCCGCTCGACGCGCCGGTGACGGCAAGCCTGGATTACCGTCTGGGATGGGTTGCCTCGGTTCGCGGGCGCGTCGGAGCGCTCGTTACACCTGGCCTGCTTGCCTATGTCACCGCAGGCGTTCCGTTCGGCAAGATAACGACGTCGACGTCCGTCACAGGTTTCGACAATGCGGGTGCGGCAACGATTGCAGCCCTGAATACCGACACCTACCGTTTCGGCTGGGCCGTCGGCGGCGGTCTGGAGACCCGCCTCGCGGGTAACTGGACCGGCAAGCTCGAATATCTTCACATGGATTTCGGTTCGGTGCGTTCCACGCCAGCCACCACCGCCAACACAGCGGTCGCGTTCGACTCCAACACCAGGGTGACCAGTGATGGCGTCAGGGTCGGCGTGAACTACAAGTTCGGCGCCGGCGGTGTCATCGTTGCGGATTAATCCGGCACGATGGCGACGGCCCGGGGAATGGCGGTTGAAGGAGGCCGCCTCCCTGACGGCTCCTGTCATAAGACCTTCAAATGCGTCTGCTCATGTGTTGTTTGGCTGGCTATGGCCTCTGCCGTGGGGCAGGACAATTGATGTAGTCGGCGGGGCCGCCTGAATTTTAGAGCAAGGCAGGCGGCCCACTCAGCTTCACCGCCGCCTGGTTCCTGACGCCGCCGTCGCGGACGTCTGGTCTCTGCAACTCTGCAGCCCGTTCGGACGCGAGACAAGGCCGCCTGGTTAGGCGCTGCTTGCTGACCGCGCTATTTCACGGTGAAGCGGATCGGCAGCCTCACGACAACAGAATCGCCTGCAAAAGTTGCGGGCGGCGCCGGAAAAGGCTCCGCGCGCTTGAGCAGCGCAACCGCTTCCTCGTCGAGCGCGCTGGAGCCCGAACTTTCAATCACGCGCGCGTTGGCCACCATTCCCTTGCGATCGAGCGCAAACGACACGCGTGCCGTCCCTTGCCGCGGCCGCGCGGCTTCCGGATAGCGCTTGTTCTTTTCGATCAAGGCGAGGACTTTGGTCCGCCATGTCACCACCGCTTCCGAATCTTTCGCACTCGGCGCGCCCTGTGTCGGCGCCACCGCTACCGGCGCGATGCGCTCCGGGACCGCTGGTGCCGACGTGGTGGCGGCCGCGGCCTGCTGCTGCGGCGTCACCTCAGGCTGCGGTTTGGTCTGCAGCGCCACGGCCGCATCCGGATTGGGCGCGGGGGGCAGTTCAGGTGTTTCATCGGGTGGCGTCACCTCGGGCTTCGCCATGGGCTGCGCTTCCGACATCACCTGTTCCGGGCCGGGCGCGACATCGGATGGTGTGGTCGAAGGCGCTGCCGGCAACGGTGCCAGGTCGACCACGATCGCGCCGGAAGGCTCGGTCGCCGCGGTGTCGTCCGGATAGCGCCAGGTCGCGAGCGTGGCCGTTACACCGGCATAGACGCACAGCACCGCAACGCCGCTCAACATCCAGCGTTGCAGGTCGGAACGATCTTCGGCCGCAAGCTGCATCATGGCGACGAGGCTTGCTCCAGGCCGACCAGGGCGACTTTCAGATAGCCGGCGGCGCGCAGCATATTCATCACCTGCATCACCTCGCCATACGGGACGAGCTTGTCGGCGCGCAGGAAAATTCGGCTGTCCTTATGGCCGTTGGTGCTCGCATCGAGCACGCCGGGCAGCGCGGTGCGCCCCACGGTCTCGTTCCCGACGGACAAAGAGAGATCCGGTTTGACCGTCAGGTAGACCGGCTTGTCGGGCCGCGGCTGCGGCTCCGCGTTCGACGCCGGAAGATCGACCGCGATATCGACGGTTGCGAGCGGTGCGGCGACCATGAAAATGATGAGCAGCACGAGAATGACATCGATGAACGGTGTCACGTTGATCTCATGGACTTCCGCAAGATCGCCATTGCTCTGGTTAACGCTGACAGCCATCGCCGCTACTCCGCCGCTGCGAGATGTCGCCGGACGAGCATGGCGCCGCCGTCGAGGTCACGGCCAACCAGCCGGGTTATCTCCGACGACCCGTCCCCGAGCAGCGCGCGATACGAGCTGATCTGGCGCGCGAACAGATTGTAGATCATGACGGCGGGAATCGCCGCCACCAGCCCGAGCGCCGTCGCCAGCAGCGCCTCGGCGATCCCCGGCGCGACCACCGCGAGATTGGTGGTTTGCGACTTCGAGATCCCGATAAAGCTGTTCATGATTCCCCACACGGTTCCGAACAGTCCGACAAAGGGACCGGTCGATCCGATGGTTGCCAGCACGCCGGTGCCGAACCCGATCCGCCTGCTGGCCGCCGCCTCGATCTGCTGAAGCCGGGACGCAACCCTGGTCTTGATCCCTTCCTTGTCCATTCGATCGGTGCTCAATTTCAATTCCGCCATCGCGCCTTCGAGCAATTGGGCAACCGCCCCCTCGGGCACGTGCCGCACGGCGTCTTCAACGTTCCTTGCGTTGGCAAGTTCGCGCAAGGCGTTCTTCGCGTTACGGCGCGCCTTGATCAGTTCGATCGTCTTCGACAGCCATACCGTCCAGGTCACCACGGTCGCAAAAGCCAGACCGATCATCACAGCTTTGACGACGATGTCGGCCTGCATGAACATGCCCCAGGGGCTGAGATCGCGGGGCAGCAGCGCGGCCGCGATCGCGGTTCTGTCCACTCCATCTTGTGCCGACGCCGGAAGCGACACGAACAAGAACGAAAGAAGCGCGGCGCCGTGGCGAACCTTCGGGCCATCCAAAACTCCAACAAGGCCAAAAGGGAGGGCGTCGCGTCGAAGAGCTTTCCAGGATCGCATCGGTTTTGCCTTTAAGGGAATTAACGTATTCACCCCATTGTGTAGCATCGCCTACGTCTTGGTGCAAATGCTATAGCTTGCTGCCGCACCCTGCAGCGGCAGCATCGGGAACGTTTTGATCGCACTTGCCAGATTTTCCGTTCGCTTAGATCAAAAGGCAGGCACCTGCGTGTCTTGAGTGTATAATTCTAAGTAATCAATTTTCGATTGAATTGGTGCGGCGAATCCGTCGCTCGGGCTGGGTGGCGTGACTCACGCGTCCCCCTCCGGGTTTTGCAGGAGCTGCGCGAAGTTTCGTGCGGGTTCGCGCGTCGCGCCGGCTGACCCGGCGGCGCCCACGCGATCGAGCCTGCGATCGGACCGGTTTCCCCGGTTTTTCTGCCGCAATTGTCAATTGCCGGGCTTGCCGCCGGTGGTGTAAAGCGGCGCATCGGTGCCTGCGTCGTAGGCGCCGTTTCCGCCCGGGAACCGCTTGATGACGCTGTGGTTTGTGTTCGCGCTGATGACGGTCGCGGCGATCTTTGCCGTGCTCTGGCCGTTGAGTCGCGGTTCGGCGGCGCCGGCCGGTGGCAGCGAGGCTGCCGTCTACAGGGACCAGCTCACCGAGATCGACCGCGATGTCGCCGCCGGCCTGATTGGGCCCTCGGAAGCAGAAGCCGCGCGTGTCGAGATCAGCCGCCGCCTGCTGGCGGCCGCGGATGGCAGGGATGACCTGCCGGCGCAGGCGAACCTCAGGCTGCGCCGGTCCTCGACCGTCCTGGCGCTGGTGGGGCTGCCGGTTGCGGCGGTTGCTTTCTACCTTTCGTTGGGATCGCCGCAGCTCGGTGATTTCCCGCTCGCCAGCCGCAGCCGCGCTCCCGACGCCAACCAGCCGATCGACAATCTGATCGCGCAGGTCGAGGCGCATCTGGAAAAAAATCCGACTGACGGCCGCGGCTGGAGCGTGCTGGCCCCGGCATTGGTGCGGCTCGGCCGCTACGACGATGCGATCCGCGCGCTGCGCAATTCGATCACTTACAATGGCGACAGCGCCGAGCGCCGGTCCGATCTCGGCGAAGCCCTGACCGGTTCGGCGGGCGGGGTCGTGACCTCGCAGGCCAAGGCCGAATTCGAACGCGCGGCGGCGCTGAACGCCGACGAGCCCAAAGCCGGCTATTTCCTTGGGCTTGCTGCCGAGCAGGATGGTCGTCGCACCGACGCCGCCGCGATCTGGCGCGCGATGCTGGCCAAGGCGCCGGCCGATGCGCCGTGGCGGCCGCTGGTTCAGGCCGCATTGGTGCGGGTCGGCGGTCCGACGGCACCCACGCTGTCGAATGATGCGATGGCTGCGGCCAAGGACATGAACGAGGCCGACCGTGGCGCGATGATCCGCGGCATGGTCGACCGCCTTGCCACACGGCTGAAGCAGAACGGCGACGATGTTGAGGGATGGTTGCGGCTGGTGCGGGCCTATATGGTGATGGGCGAGCGCGACAAGGCGGTGAGCGCGCTAGGCGACGCACGTCAGGCGGTTGCCAACGATGCCGAACGCTTGCGCCAGCTCAATGAAGGCCTGAAGAATCTCGGGCTTGACGGATGATGGAACCCATCATGCAGGGAACCAAAGGATTATCATGACGCGCAAGCAGCGGCGTTTGACCATGATCGGCGGTTCGCTCGCGGTGCTCGCGGTGGCGGCGGCGCTGGTGCTGAACGCGATGCGCGATTCCATCGTGTTCTTTTCCACGCCTTCGATGGCGGCCGAGAAGCAGATTCCGGCCGGCAAGCGCTTTCGCCTCGGCGGCCTGGTGCAGCCGGGATCGCTGGTGCGCGGCGACAATCTGGCGGTGAATTTCAGCGTCGCCGACGGCGCCGCGAAGTTGCCCGTTGCCTATAAGGGAATCCTGCCCGACCTGTTCCGTGAGGGGCAGGGCGTCATCGCCGAGGGCGCGATCGACGCAACAGGCGTGTTCAGGGCCGACACCGTGCTCGCCAAGCATGACGAGACCTACATGCCCAAGGACGTCGCCGACGCGCTGAAGAAGCAGGGGCACTGGAAGGACGATTATGGCGCCAAGCCGAGCGCTTCGGCGGCGCCAATGCAGGGGGTGCCTAAGTGATCGCGGAAGCCGGACATTACGCGCTGGTGCTGGCGCTGGCGCTGTCGCTGATCCAGTCGACGGTGCCGATCGCCGGGGCGCGCTGGGGCGATGCCGCCTTGATGAATGTCGCGCGCTCCACGGCGCTGGCGCAATTGCTGTTCGTGGCGGTGTCGTTCACGGCGCTGGTGATGCTCCATGTCAGTTCCGATTTCTCCGTCGCCAACGTGTTCGAGAATTCGCACTCGACCAAACCGCTGCTCTACAAGATCACCGGCGTCTGGGGTAATCACGAAGGCTCGATGCTGCTGTGGGTGGCGATCCTTGCGCTGTTCGGCGGTCTCGTCGCGGCCTTCGGCAACAATCTGCCGCTGTCGCTGCGCGCCCATGTGCTGGCGGTGCAGGGCTGGATCGCGGCCGCGTTCTATCTGTTCATCCTGATGACCTCGAACCCGTTCCTGCGCATCGCCACGCCGCCGATCGAGGGCCGCGATCTCAATCCGGTGCTGCAGGACATCGGCCTCGCCGTGCATCCGCCGATGCTCTATCTCGGCTATGTCGGATTCTCGATTTCGTTCTCGTTTGCGGTCGCAGCCCTTCTAGAAGGGCGGATCGATGCGGCCTGGGCGCGCTGGGTGCGGCCCTGGACGCTGGTGGCGTGGATATTCCTGACGCTCGGCATCGCGATGGGCTCGTACTGGGCCTATTACGAACTCGGCTGGGGCGGCTGGTGGTTCTGGGACCCGGTCGAGAATGCCTCGCTGATGCCGTGGCTTGCGGGCACGGCGCTGCTGCATTCCGCTGTCGTGATGGAGAAGCGCAACGCGCTGAAGGTCTGGACCATACTGCTTTCGATCCTGACCTTCTCGCTGTCGCTGCTCGGCACCTTCCTGGTGCGCTCGGGCGTGCTGACGTCGGTGCATGCGTTCGCGACCGATCCGACGCGCGGTGTGTTCATCCTGCTGATCCTTTGTTTTTTCATCGGCGGCAGCCTGACGCTGTATGCCTGGCGCGCATCGACGCTGAAGCAGGGCGGGTTGTTCGCGCCGATCTCGCGCGAAGGCGCGCTGGTGCTCAACAATCTGTTCCTGACCACGGCTTGCGCGACGGTGTTCGTCGGAACGCTGTATCCGCTGGCGCTGGAAGTTCTGACCGGCGACAAGATTTCGGTCGGCGCGCCGTTCTTCAATCTGACCTTCGGGCCGCTGTTCGTGCCGCTGATGATGGCGATGTCGTTCGGGCCGCTGCTGGCGTGGAAGCGCGGCGATCTGCTCGGCGCGGCGCAGCGGCTGACGGCGGCGGGCATCGCCGCGCTGGTCGCGATTGCGGTGGCGTATGCATGGACCTATGGCGGCAGCACCTTTGCACCGCTCGCGATCGGGCTTGCGATCTTCGTCATCGCCGGTGCGATGTGCGATCTCGCCGAGCGTACGGCGTTGTTTCGCGCCCCCTTTGCGACCGCGATGCAGCGCGCGCGCGGCTTGCCACGGGCGACCTGGGGCACCGCGTTCGCGCATGCCGGCGTCGGCGTGGCCCTGATCGGGATCGTCTGCGAGACCACCTGGAACAGCGAATATATCGGTACCTTGAAGCCGAACGAGGTTGCCAGGGTTGCCGGTTACGAATTGAAGCTCGACGGCGTCACGCAGCGGCAGGGACCGAATTACCGCGAGATGATTGCGCAGTTCACCATCAGTCTCGACGGCGAGAAGCTCAGCGTGATGACGCCGTCGAAGCGTAATTTCACGACGCGGGGATCGTCGACCACCGAGGCCGCGCTGTTGACGCGCGGCGCCAGCCAACTCTATATCTCGCTCGGCGAGAGCACGAACGAAGGCGCGGTCGCGGTGCGCATTTATCACAAGCCGCTGGTGTTGCTGATTTGGTGGGGCCCGGTGCTGATGGCGTTTGGCGGCATGCTGTCGCTGTCGGACCGGCGCCTGCGCGTCGGCGCACCGAAGCCCGCGAAGGCTTCGCGTGCGTTGCAGGCCGCGGAGTGATCCATTGAAAGCGCTCCTGGCCTGCGCATTTGCCGCGTTTCTCTTGATCGGATGCCCGGCGGCCTACGCGGTGCAGCCCGACGAGATCATGGCGGACCCGGGCAAGGAAGCCCGCGCGCGCGATCTGTCGCGCGAGCTGCGCTGCATGGTGTGTCAGAACCAGTCGATCGACGATTCCGAAGCGCCGCTGGCGCGCGACTTGCGGCTGTTGGTGCGCGAGCGGATTGCGGCCGGCGACAGCAATACGCAGGTGATCGATTTCCTGGTGGCGCGCTACGGCGAATTCGTGCTGCTGCGGCCGCGGTTCAACCCGCATACGCTGGTGCTGTGGCTGTTGCCGCCGCTGGCGCTGCTGGGTGGCGGACTGGCGCTATGGATCTACAGCCGGCGCCGTTCGAAATTCCCGGGCAGGGAAGATCAAGGCTTGCTCAAGCTGACGGCCGAGGAAGAGGCCCGCCTGGAGCGACTGATCGCTGCGAATTCCTCACCGGACAAGCCGATTTAGTTGCGGCGAGAGGTGCGTCTGCTGGTCTGGTAAGGGTGCGACATGAGCCCGAATGCAGGTAGACCTCCGCAACCAATTCTGGGTGCCTTCTGTCCGATAGCCGACACATCAAACAAAATATTTTCGCGGTGGCCGGCCCGCGCCCAACTGCAAAGAAGTTCAACTGACCAAATTGCAATCCGACTATGTTCAATTGACGGTAGAGATATGGTGTCGAGGTTCGGATGATTGTGCTATCCTGATACTACTTCGAATAGTTGCAGAGGAATTTTAAGATTGAGCCAGTTCGAGGGCGACCTCGGGGCGACTGACACATTTCGGTTTCTTGAAGAGAAGCTTGGTGCGGGGCTCTGGCGCTATGACGTTTTAACGAGGCAGATGCTTTGGTCGCGCGGCTTCCATGAATTGCTGGGACTGAATCCCGGCGTGATTAGTCCGTCGCTTGAGGAATTCAATCAGAGAATTCATCCCGACGATCGCTCCTTGAGGCGTGACGTCGGCGACATGCTGCTCGACGGCCTGCCGCTCGAGCGTGACCTTCGTATCATCAGGCCGAACGGCCGACTGCGCTGGGTTCACGATCAGGCCGAGATGTTGCTCAACGAGGCCGGTGAGCCCGCCAGGATAATCGGCGTTACGCTCGACATTACCAAGCACTACGAAATGTTGCAGCCACTCCGGGCTGGCATCGAACGCCACGATGCGTTGATTAAGGCGGTAGAAGGTCTGGTGTGGACCGCGAGTTCCGACGGCCGCATCACCTCGCTGCCGAATTGGAAAGCAGCCGGGCAAGACGGGCCGCGGCTGGTTCACGGGAATGGCTGGGTCGACCTGTTGCATGAAGAAGAGCGCGATGCCGCGCTGAAAAGCTGGTCGGTCGCGGTCGAGACCGGGCGGCCTTACAAGGTTGAGCATCGTTTGCTGCAACCCGGCGGTTCTTACCGGTGGTTCAGGTGCAGCGCCGTGCCGATCCTGAATCCGGAGGGCGGCATTCAAGAGTGGATGGGCGTGTCCACCGATGTGCATGACCTGAAAGTGTTGGGTCTCTCCGCCCCGCCGTCCCGACTCACCGGCGCTCAAATGCGCGCAGCCCGGGGAATTCTGAACTGGTCCGTGAGGCGGCTTGCCGAGCAGGCGGGCGTGTCGCCCGGCGTGGTGCGGCGGCTTGAGGAATATGACGGCGCTTTGCCGGTGTCCGACGAATCGCTGGAAGTGTTCCGCAAAGCACTATCGGATGCGGGGGTGGAACTGCTGTTTCCGCAAGTCGGTAAGCCCGGCGTCCGGCCGCGATAATTGCAGGTTCGCATGTGCACGTTCGCGTGCTTACGTCGGCACGCAATTGCGACCACAATTACCTCCACCCGCCGATGGCGGGAGTGAACCAATCCCGTCGCGCGTGCCGCCTCTGTTTGATGCGCGGACGTTCGGAACCGCTGTTCTGATCCTGGGTTCGAGTGTTGAAGTTCGTCGCCGCATTGCGACGCCTTCTTTCCCGTATCGCCAGAGACTTTGAAAAATTTGTAGTTGCACGGCGTGAATCACTCGCCAGATTGCAATTTTTGCATTTTCTTTCGCAGCTGCGTGCGCTTTTTTGTAACGCGCCCCCACCGTTCGGTGAAATTTTGCTTAACGGCATTCCAATTATTTTCGTTAACGATACGCCTTGCGCTTCGATGCACCCGGGAAAGGACATGCAGACGACGACGGAATTTTCGTCGCGAACGGGCAAGTCTGATTTCAAACCCCACGGCGTCGGATTTGAGCATAAATTTGGAGATATCCATTAATGCCATTCATTTCAGGACTTCGCATCCGCGGTCGCCTTATCGCTGGCTTTGCGGCCGTTTGCGCGATCATCGCCACGGCTGTCGGATACACGGTATTTGCCGTCGGCGGGGTCTCCACGATCGTCGATCGCATGGTGAACCTGCGCACCCCGGTGGCCCTCGAAAGCACCGAGATGGTTGGCAATCTTTATTCCACATTGGCGACGTTGCGCGGCTACCTGTTGACGGGCAACCCGCAGGGCAAGCTCGATCGCATGGCGATGTGGAAGGAACTGGACAGCACCGTCGCCGCCTTCGACAACAAGGCTGTGCATTTCACCAACCCCGAGAACAAACGCAAATGGTCCGAGACCAAGGCATTGCTCGCGGAGTTTCGCGCTGCCCAGGACAAGGCCGAAGCCATCGCCTTCACCACCGACGCGCTGCCGGCGACCAAGGTCCTGCTGACTGAAGCGGGTCCTCGTGCCGAGACCATATTCTCGGAGATCACCAGGATGATCAACGAGGAGGACACCCTGGAGGCAACGCCCGAACGGAAGAAATTGCTCAAGGCGATGGCCGATACGCGCGGCAATTTCGCGGCCGCCACGGCCCAGCTTCGCACCTATCTGTTGTCGGGTGACAAAAGCGACAAGGAGAAATTCGTCAAGCCTTGGGAACTGTTCGAAAAGGGCTTTGCCGCCGTCAGTGCCCAAAAAGGCCTTTTGAGCGCCGGTCAGCTGGCTTCGTTCGACAAGATCAGCAAGGCGCGAGCGGAATTTGCACCGCTTTACGAGAAGATCTTCGGGATCCGGGAGTCCGCGCATTGGAACGTGCCCGTCGCAATTCTCGTCACGGAGGCGGCGCCCCGCGCGCTCAAGATTCTCGATTTGCTTGACGGACCCAAGGGCGCTGACGGTACCCGCTCAGGAGGCATCAAGACCAACCAGAAGAAGATGCTCGCCGAAGAGGCGTCCGCGGTACAGGCGAGCATGGCATTCCTGACGGCGGCGCTGTGGGGGCTGCTCGCGGTGGGCCTTGGCGCCGGGGCGATCATTGCACTTTTCACGGCACGCTCGATCGCGACGCCGATCCAGGTGATCACGGGAACGATGGGAAAGCTTGCGACCGGTGATACATCGGTGATCGTGGCAGGGGTTGAACGCACCGACGAGATTGGCCAAATGGCGGGCGCGGTGCAGGTCTTCAAGGACAACATGATCGAGGCCGACCGGCTGCGCTCCGAGCAGGCGGAAGCGGAGAAGCGAGCCGTCGAGCAGCGCAAGGCCGACATGTACAAGCTTGCCGACCAGTTCGAGAATGCAGTCGGCGAGATCATCGAGACGGTGTCGTCGTCGTCGACCGAACTGGAAGCTGCGGCCAATACGCTGACCAGGACCGCGGAGCATACCCAGGAGCTTTCCACCATGGTCGCCGCCGCCTCCGAGGAAGCATCGGCGAACGTTCAATCGGTGGCGTCCGCCAGCGAAGAGATGGCCTCGTCGGTCCACGAGATCAGCCGCCAGGTGCAGGAAGCCGCCAGGATTGCCGGCGATGCCGTCGAACAGGCGCAAACAACCAACGACCGCGTCCATGCGTTGTCCCAGGCTGCAACCCGGATCGGTGATGTCGTCGAACTGATCAATACCATTGCCGGACAGACCAATTTGCTCGCCCTGAACGCCACCATCGAAGCGGCGCGCGCCGGAGAGGCGGGACGCGGCTTTGCGGTGGTCGCATCCGAGGTCAAGGCGCTCGCCGAGCAAACGGCGAAAGCGACCGGCGAGATCAGTCACCAGATTGCCGGCATTCAGGCGGCGACGCAGGACTCCGTGGCAGCGATCAAGGAGATCAGCGGAACGATTGGCCGGATCTCGGAGATCTCGTCGACCATTGCATCCGCGGTCGAAGAGCAGGGTGCGGCGACCCAGGAGATCTCCCGCAACGTTCAGCAGGCGGCGCAGGGCACCACGCAGGTGGCTTCGAATATCACCGACGTGCAACGCGGCGCCAACGAAACCGGCTCTGCCTCATCGCAGGTGCTGGCGTCGGCGCAATCGCTCTCCCTCGAAAGCAACCGCCTCAGGCTGGAGGTCGGTAATTTCCTCAATACAGTGCGGGCGGCGTGATGACCCGTTCGACCCCGAGGGCGGACAATCAGAATATTCTCCGCATGGAAGTGAAGGGAAGGATGCTGCCATCTGCAACTCAATCGTTGGATAGCTCAGCCAACATTACTGACACATCTGCCCATGCCAATGGGACCGACACCGATCCTTTCAAGGAAGCAAAAGCTGAGATTGCCCGGACCGAGAGTACGTGCGAGACGCTACGCCAGGGCATCGATACAATGCAGCGAGGACTGGAGAAACTTGCGGGCATCGTTGGAGGCCTCAAGGATTGTGAGGCGCGTGAAAAGCTTCTGCATCAGTTGGACTCAATGAACAAGTTGCTGTCACTGCGACTGGATCAGCTCAGCAGCATAGACCGTTTGCTGCAGGTCGCACTTGATCGCGCCCGCCGTCCAGAATAGCGCGGGGAGCCTCAGTCCGTCTCGATGACGTGGGTATCGACGGCACAAGCTGAACTCGAGAAGGACGCCTGCCGGGAGCGCCTGATTGCGGCGAAAACCGCGCCGGAAAGCCGGCCTTGGGCATCCTCCGATTGCAAGCGGGGCAGTTTCCGCTAAAACCTCTGGGTAACCAAGAAAATCGCCCAGGGGAAACCGACATGGCTCTTTCGCTCTACGACGCCAGCGTGGCGAACTATCTGCAAACCCTCGGCGCTGTCAGCGGATTCCTCGACCGCGCGCTGAGCCATTTTGAAGAGAACAACATCGATCCGGAAGCGATCGTCGAGACGCGGCTGGCTGCTGACATGCTGCCGTTCCGCTTCCAGATCATTTCCGTCGTCCAGCATTCCCGCGGCGCCATCGAGGGCGTGCAGCAGGGCCTCTTCAATCCGCCGTCGTTCAAGACCCCGTTCAACTTCGCAGGATTGCAGGCGCACGTGACGCAGGCCCGCGAGGCCTTGTCGGCGCTAACCCCGGAGGCGGTCAATGCGCTCGGCGGCAAGGACGTCATCTTCGCGCTCGGCGATCGCAAATTGCCGTTCACGGCGGAGGGCTTCCTGATGTCGTTCTCGCTGCCGAATTTCTATTTCCACGCCACCACCGCTTACGACATCCTGCGCACCAACGGTGTTCCCCTGGGCAAGCGGGATTTCATGGGCCGCTTGAAGTTGAAGACCTGAGGCTGCGTCGGTCTATCCCCACAGGGTCTTCCAGAGCGCCGTGCCGAGAATGCCGACATTGAGGTAGATCGTCGACGACATGCCGAAGGCGCGATACAGCGGGTGGATCCGGTATCCGACCCAGAACGCAAATCGCATGACGAAGAACACGATGGCGGCGGCGGCAATGACCTTGGTCTGCTCTGCCGTCAGGGTAACGCTGAGGGCGAGCGTGCCCGCCAGGAACAGCACGTATTGCTGAAGCGTGTTGTCGAGCACCCGGCCGTTGATCTCGGTCGCGGCGTCTTCCTTGTGCAGCGTCGGATCGATGGCTTCACTGAGAAACCGGTTGTTGCCGACGGTAATGATGCCGACCAGCAGCGGGATCGCCGCAAACGCGTTGGCCTTCAGGGTAAAGGCTAATCGGCCGGCAATATCGGTGAGGGCTGCGGTATCCGGCCAAAGCCGGTAGATGCCGGCAACCGCCAGCACCATGGTCAAAACACCGCTCGCGGCTCCAATCGCAACGGTCTTCTGTTCGCGGGTCACAGTCTAGCTCCATCGTTTTCAAATAGATGCGAAATGGTCTCGCTCAGGCCCGGGCGGGAGCGGTGATTGGGGCTGCCGCGGTGCCGGCGGCAAGCATTTGCAGCAGGACGAACAGCCCGTGCAGCGCCGTCGTCACATAGCCGACGACCAGCATGTCCGCGGCGATGAAGAGTTGCCAGAACACCAGATTGGAGGTGCCGAGCAGGACGTGGATGGCCACGGCGGTGAGATGCCAGGCGCGCGATGGTTCGGCGCGCCACATCTGGATGCCCATCAGGAACGCCAGCCCGTGCGCTTCGATGAAGCCGAGACCGGAATAGGGCGCGGCCGCGACGATCTTGGCGACGGGTCCGCTTGCGAAAAAGATGCCGAGCACGTCGCTGCAGAAGCCGCCGGCCGAAGCGGCAAGCAGGAAGAGGGCGTTGATGCGAAGCAGCGATTGCCGTGATGCGGTCATCGTGATCTCCGTTTGCTGGCAAGTATCGCGGGCGGCGGCGCCTCGGCGCGCTTGCGTAACGACGGCGATGAGTATAGTGAGCACTATACATCAAGTAAAGTAGGCACTATACAAAAAGATAGTGATCACTATACTCTCCTGGAAAAGCGAGAATTCTCAAGGTCATGGATCAAAAACCGGCTCAAAAACCCCGCCTGTCGCTGGCCGATCTCGAACGCGAGACCGAAAAATTCCTCACACCGGCCACGGCCAAGGAGAAGGCGATCATTGACGCCGCGGTCGCCCTGATCGGCGAGCGCGGAGTCGACGGCGCGACGACAGCCGAAATCGCGCGGCGTGCAGGGGTCACCGAGAAGACGATGTTTCGCTACTTCCCCTCAAAGAACGATCTGGTCCGGCGCGTGCTGTTTCCGATCATGCTGCAGCGGGGCCTGACGCGGCAGTGGGAGACGCGCGAAAAGCAGATCAAGGCGATGGCCCCGAGCCTGAAGGACTGGTTCATCGCGGCCGCCAGCGAGGAGATGGCGATGGTGGTCAAGAACCCGGGAATCGCCCGCACCGTCACCGCGGAGATGATTCAGAACGACGACATCAGGGGCGCGATGGGCGAGCTGTGGCAGCGGCATATCTGGGAACCCATGCTCGAAAGCCTGGAGAATCTGCGCGCCGACGGCAGGCTCCGCGAGGACGTCGATGTCGAGGTGCTGGCGCGCGCCGTGCACTGCCTGCATGTCGGGTATTTCCTGACGCGCTGCGTCTTTGCCCCCGACCGCAAATGGGACGACGCCAGCGAAATCGAGAAGATGGCGGATATCCTGGCCAATGGCGCGAGCAGCAAATCCGGGAACAAGTCCAGAAAATCCAGTAAATCCAGGGGCGGTTAGCAGCGCGATTTGCAGCAAATGAGGGAGGCCGCAATACCCCTCAAAACGCCACTTTCGGCCGGCGCTAAGCCCTTGGATTGCCTGCGCTAAACTGCCGCAGCCATAACCGCCTCCATTACAAAAGTTTAATTCCCTCGCCAGCGCGCGGTAAGGCGCCAGACCCCATCTTCCGTCCTGTCAGGTGCCCAGCCCCCCGCACCGTCGAATTCTGGATCTGGAGATTTCCAACAATGACTGAACGTCCCGTCGATCTGTCCTCGCTTCCGTCCTATGGCGCCCCGCGCCGCACGTTGTTCTCGGCGCGCAAATTCGCGCTGATGGCGTCCGTCGTCGCCGGCCTCGGCGCCGCGGTTTATGGTTTCAGCCCTTCGTCGGGCCCGGTCGATGTGTTCACCAGCGCGGCGCACGCGCAGGTCAACAACGAAGTCCGCAAGGTTGAGCGGCCGATCGGCTTTGCCGACATTGTCGAGCGCGTGAAGCCGTCGGTGATTTCGGTCAAGATCAACATCGCCGAGAAGGTTGCCAGCAAGGACAAGGACGACAGCGCCAACCGGGACGACGACTCGCCGTTCCAGCCGGGCTCGCCGATGGAGCGCTTCTTCCGCCGCTTCGGCGGACCGGATGGTTTGCCGCCCGGCCTGCGCGGTGGACCGCGTGGCGGCCGTGGCCCGGTGACCGGCCAGGGCTCGGGCTTCTTCATCTCGCCTGACGGTTATGCCGTGACCAACAATCACGTCGTCGACGGCGCCGACAAGGTCGAAGTCACGATGGACGACGGCAAGAGCTACACCGCCAAGGTGATCGGCACCGATCCGCGCACCGACCTCGCGCTGATCAAGGTCGCTGGCCGCACCGACTTCCCGTTCGCAAAACTGTCCGACTCCAAGCCGCGGATCGGCGACTGGGTGCTCGCGGTCGGTAATCCGTTCGGCCTCGGCGGCACCGTGACCGCCGGCATCGTCTCGGCTTCCGGCCGCGACATCGGCAACGGTCCGTATGACGATTTCATCCAGATCGACGCGCCCGTGAACAAGGGCAACTCGGGTGGGCCGGCATTCGATACCGCCGGCGAGGTGATGGGCGTCAACACCGCGATCTATTCGCCGTCCGGCGGCAGCGTCGGCATCGCGTTCTCGATTCCCGCCTCCACGGTAAAAAGCGTGGTCGCCCAGCTCAAGGACAAGGGCTCGGTCAGCCGCGGCTGGATCGGCGTCCAGATCCAGCCGGTGACTTCGGATATCGCCGACAGCCTCGGCCTGAAAAAGGCGGAAGGCGCGCTGGTGGCGGAACCGCAGGCCAATGGTCCGGCGGCCAAGGCCGGCATCGAATCCGGCGACGTCATCACCGCGGTCAACGGCGAGACGGTCAAGGATGCGCGCGAACTCGCCCGCACCATCGGCGGATTGGCGCCGGGAGCCGCGGTTAAGCTCAACGTGCTGCACAAGGGCCAGGACAAGGTCGTCAACCTCACGCTCGGCCAGTTGCCGAACACGACCGAGGCCAAGGCCAGCATCGACGACGGCGACAAGGCCAAGCCGAACAAGGGAACCGACGTGCCGAAGCTCGGCATGACGGTTGCCCCCGCCAACAGCGTGGCCGGCGCCGGCAAGGAAGGCGTCGTGGTCACCGAGGTCGACCCGAAGAGTGCGGCGGCCGAGCGCGGCTTCAAGGAAGGCGATGTGATCCTGGAAGTGGCCGGCAAGAGCGTCGCTACCGCTGGCGAAGTGCGTGATGCGATCAACGCGGCGCGCACCGACAACAAGAGCAGCGTTCTCATGCGCGTGAAGAGCGGCGGTTCGTCGCGGTTCGTGGCAGTGCCCGTAGCGAAGGGTTAAATACGAGATGGAGGGTTTCGCCGGCAACAGTCGCCCCCGCCGACGGCTCCTTCCGGGGAGCGGGTGCAAAACTCGCTCCCTCCAGCTACCTTTCGATGGAATACGCCCCCCTCTGTCGGAAGGGAAAAGGGCGGCGGGGTCCCCCAGCCTCGCCGCCCGCTTTTTTTGGCCAGAGCGTTTTCGAGCAAAAGCCTGCCCCGCACTTGATGCGGGGTGGATACCGGTTTGCGTGAAGAAAACGCGTCAAAACAAGAATCCAGAGCTTCGGGCAACCGAAGCTCTTCAAACACAAATAATTGCGCGGGTTCCCCGTTGCCTTGCATCGGCATGCGCCACGCGCCATGGTGAGAAAAGGCCCACAACGTGAGCACAACCGCTTCTCAGACCGCAACCGCCTCCCAAATGCGCCTGTTGATCATCGAAGACGACCGCGAGTCCGCCGACTATCTGGTGAAGGCGTTCCGCGAAGTCGGTTATATCGCCGATCTCGCCAGCGATGGCGAGGAAGGGCTGTCGCTCGCCGACAGCGGGGATTACGACGTGCTGGTGGTCGACCGCATGCTGCCGAAGCGCGACGGCCTGTCGCTGATCGGCGCTCTGCGCGAAAAGGGCAACCGCACGCCGGTCTTGATCCTCTCCGCGCTCGGCCAGGTCGATGACCGCATCAAGGGCCTGCGCGCCGGCGGTGACGATTATCTGCCAAAGCCCTATTCATTCGCCGAGCTGCTGGCGCGTGTCGAAGTGCTGTCGCGCCGCCATGGCGGTCCCGCCGAGGAGACCACCTACAAGGTCGGCGATCTCGAACTCGACCGCCTGTCGCATCGCGTCGCCCGCGGCAAGGATGAGCTGACGCTGCAGCCGCGCGAGTTCCGCCTGCTCGAATATCTGATGAAGCATGCAGGGCAGGTGGTGACGCGCACCATGCTCTTGGAAAACGTCTGGGATTATCATTTCGATCCGCAGACCAACGTCATCGACGTGCATATCTCGCGGCTGCGCTCCAAGATCGACAAGGGTTTTGAGCGGCCCTTGCTGCATACGATCCGCGGCGCCGGATACATGATCCGTGATGGGATCAGATAAGGCACTATAATTGTTGTATCTTTTTGAAAATCATTGTTTTGGATTGCCAATTATTTACCGCTTCTCTCAACCGTCGGTCGGCTTCGCAGCACCCTCCGAAAAGCAAAAGCCCCGCCTAAGCGGGGCTTTCTTCAATCGGCTTGCCGGCGTCCGGCAGCATTTTGAGCCAGTCTCTCAAATCGTCTGGCAGGATGACCGTACGCCTCCCGTGCTTCTTGGCCTTGAGATCACCGCCGCTGATCGCCTCGCGAATGGAGGTCAGCCCGATCCCCGTGAGCGCGCTTGCCTCCTCAGGTGACACCGAGAGCCGTTCCGAGAGCGGTACCTTTCCCTTCTGCCCGAACTCGTTCATCAGATAAGCCCCTATCGAATGTGGCCAAGACGATGTGATTAATTTCGTCGCCCTTGTCCTCGATCTGCGATTCCGGCACAGGCGGCAATCTCACGCGCCTTCCTTGGCGTAAGCTTGGTACGGCCAATAAGGAGCGCATCGGAAAACGTGATCATCCCTCACATGATGCAATTGGCCGTGGCGAAGCAAAATGGTCGTCCAACATGCGTGGTACAATTGGATACCAAAGCGAATGAAAGGAGAGGTTCCCTTTTTCCAATTCTTTCGCCCTCACTCAGCGCAACGGCTGCGACGAATTTCTCGAGCCTCGGGCGAAGTCCCTCACCACTGTGAAGGTGATCAGCTATTGATATCGTAAACGGTTCGCCCGGAGTCGAGCCTGCGAGCAGACCGCTATGAGCGGCAGAATGTCCGGCAAAAATCTCCCTTAGACCCTCAATGCATCGGGCGGCGCAATTTGTCGCTGACACGTGGGGCAACGTGATGGAATCGGGCCCAAGCGAAATGTTGTGTAATGCTGAGGCAATGACGGGTCTTGGGTCACGAATGGCGTCGAAACGCCGGAGGCATCTGTGAGACGGTCGATCAGTACGGTGAAGCCGATACCCATTGCAAAGGCAGCGAGATCAACAGCCGCGCGGGCAATATCAAATGCTCGAATGTATAGGGAGTAAAATGCAAGACGGGATCGAATTTCGGCAGAGTGCAGATAAGTTCCACGGCCGATGCAACGATAGCTAGGTCGATGTCGACCTCAAGGCCTATGTTGGGATAATTCCAACTGACACGTGGATGATCGGCAGGATCAAGATTTACTGCGCCCGGATAAATCCAAGGAAGCGTAGAAAGTGGATAGCTAGTATTTTGTTGGCGATTCGCAGCAGCCAGGTTCTCGAATGACGATGGAAGTCTCGTGAAGAAAAGCAGGAAGGTAGGCGCCAGCGATGCGACCAGGAAAAGCGCGACCAAGAAAGGCAAAAAATTCTCGGGTTCGGCGATCTCTACGTCCTCGCCCCTCGGCATGTTGGCGCTCCATCTTCGCGAGCAGTGGAAAAAGTCCGGTCGTGACGGGTTAGTGTTTCTCGCTGAAGACGAGAACAGGGCCGAGCGGCTCGGCGACATCGTCCATGCACTTGATCCATCGCTCGATGTTCTCGTATTCCCTAGATTGAATACGTTGCCCTTCGATGGGCTGGAACCGTCGCGCGAGATCGCTGGCAGGCGGAGTTCGGTCTTGCGCCGTCTTGCCAGAAGAAAGAAGCCGATTCTGCTCGTCTCGACGGCAGAGGCGATCATGGAGCGGCTGCCCTTGCCGGCGAGTTGGTCGCGCATCAGCCTAAGCCTCAAGGTGCGAGCGTCGTATGCCGAGCAGGACCTCGAGGCACGCATTGAGGAATTGGGCTACGATCTCGACGAAGAGGCTGAATATCCGGGCGCCGCGCTCTTTCACGGCGCGACATTCGAGATCTTCCCGGCCGGTGCTCTCGGGCCGTACCGGATCGAGCATTCCGGCGGTGCGATCCGCAGAATTGTTGCCGTCGACCCGAATGAGCATGACGTCATATCCGATTTCAAGGAACTGATTATCGATCCGATGTCGGAACGCCTCGCGCTGGGCGGCGACCGGGCGCAGCGGGCTACCTTCCCGGACTATTACGATCGCGCTCGTTGGATCGCGGATGCAAATGTTCTGGCCCACGCTGACAGCTGGCTGAGTACGATCGAGGAGGCGGCCGGCCGCAGGGATTCGGAACGCGAGTATCTTGGGCGAGGGGACTGGAAGAAGCTGAAGAAGCGCATCAGTGTGCTTCCTGCTAAGACGGCGTTTGTGGCCACGCCCGACTTCTCGAAGGTTGCGGAGCCGAGGAAAGCGCTTCGCGCGTTCGTGGCCAGTGCGGAACGCGCCGGATCTCGTTTGCTCTTCGTCGCCGCGGTCGAAGACGATCTGCGCGCGATGGAGCGCATGAGTGGGATCAGGGCGGAGCGTTTCGCCAACTGGGACGAGGCGGCGGAGGCCAGAAGACGCGAGGGCGCGCTGTTGGCCGACTTCGACGCGGGCTTTTTCGCTCCCGGCAAAAAGCAGACCTTGGTTGTGACCGCGTCTGACGTGCTCGGTAGCCGTGCCCATCATCCGCAACCGATGGCCAAAGCCTGGACAGTCGCCTTCAATCACCCGGATATTCCCGAGCGCGGCGCGGCCGTCGTTCATCTCCAGCGGGGCTTGGCTTTACTGGATCGTTTGCAGACCCTCGACATGGGGAACGGTACAAACCGCGAGATGATCAGGCTCGAATTCGCCGGCGATGATGCTGCGCTTGTTCCGCCTGCCGATCTCGCCTTGATCTGGCCCTACGCTGTAGAGCCCGGTAAGCTCACGTTAGACAAGGCCGATGGCAGTTCGTGGTGGAACAGACGTGGCGAGGCCGAGCAGGAAATCGAAGCAGCGGCCAAACAGCTTGCGAAACATATCGCCCAACGACGGCGCCGGCGTGCTCCCAAGCTGGTCGCTCCGGGGGCGGCCTATGAAAGATTCGTCGCGCGCTTTCCGTATTTCACGACGGTTGATCAGGCCAAGGCGATCCGGGACGTGCTGGACGATCTGGCGGCTGGTCACCCGATGGACCGGGTGGTCTGTGGTGATGTCGGCTTCGGCAAGACTGAGGTCGCCTTGCGGGCGGCGGCGGCTGTCGCGCTGTCAGGAAAACAGGTCGCTGTTGCGGTTCCAACCACCGTCCTGGCTAGACAACATGTCGAGACGTTTCGCAAGCGGTTCGGCCCGCTCGGAATCGAAGTGGCGAATTTGTCGCGTGCTGCGTCGACGGTGGAGATAAGAGATACGAAAGAAAAACTCCGCCGAGCCAAACTGAAAGTCGTTATTGGCACACAAGCTCTCGGCTCGACTGACGTGAGGTTTGCCGACCTCGGCCTTGTCATCATCGATGAGGAGCAGCACTTTGGTGCGGCGGAGAAGGCGAAACTTTCGGGTCTTGCGAAGGGCGTTCATACTCTTTGGATGAGCGCCACGCCGATACCGCGCACGCTGGCGGCGGGTCTTGCAGGGTTCAGGGACCTGAGCGTTATTGCTACGCCACCAGTTCATCGGCTGCCTATCGTCACCAAGGTTGCTCCGCTATCGGACGCCGCGATCGTCGCGGCTTTGCTGCGTGAGCAAAGGCGCCACGGGCAGAGCTTCCTGATTTGCCCCCGTATCCAAGATTTGGAGCCGATGTTGGCAAGGATAAAATTGACTGCTCCGGACCTTCGCATCGTATGTCTTCATGGTCGGTTGCCAGCCGCAGATATCGACGATCGAATGATGAGCTTCGTCGAAGGTGAAGCGGACGTGCTCCTCGCGACCAATATCGTGGAGAGTGGCCTCGACATTCCGCGGGCGAACACCATCGTCATCTGCTGGCCGGAGAAGTTTGGTCTGTCGCAGCTTCATCAGCTAAGGGGCCGCGTCGGACGGGGCGGCACGCGTGCTTTCGCGTATTTGTTAAACGAGTCGAACTCCGAACAATCCGAGAAGCGTTTGGTTGTGCTGGAAGAGTTCAGCAAGCCCGGCGCCGGCTTTGCCATCAGCGAGCGTGATCTGGATCTCCGGGGCGCCGGAGACCTCTTCTCCGAACAGCAGTCTGGCCATCTGCAGGTATTCGGGCCGATGCTCTATAGCCATCTTCTCAAGCGGGCGTCGGAGAAGGACACCGACGGTGGCGCCGAGTTGTGGGTGCCTGATCTGAACCTGCCGATCGCCGACATGCTGCCCACGGGCTACGTACAGTCGGACGCTGTTCGCCTGGAAATCTATGGCCGTATTGCCAGATGCCGCACCGAGGATGATCTCGAGGATTTGGAGGACGAAACCGCACGTCGTTTCGGCAGGCTGCCGCCGGAAGCGCGCGACTTTTTCGCGGCCGCAAGGCTCAGGCTCGATTGCAAGCGGCGCGGCATTATGAGGCTCGACGTCGGCCCCGAGGCTGTTGCGGCGACGTTTCTCCCTGGTCGGCTTCGCAAGTCGAGAGCGAAGTCGCTGGAGCGCGAAGGCGATCGCGTGGTCTATATCGGCAATCGCAATGCGAAGCCGTTCGAACGAATAAGCGACTTCCTTGAGTTGCTGGACGAGTAGTTGGCTAGAGCCGTTCCATAACATTCGATGAGCGAATGGCCGCTGTTGGCGCGAAGCGGACGTTCCGACGAACGGCATTAAAGGCGTAGCCGCCGAGCCCGGCGGTGCCGACGAGTTCGCCGATCGTGGTGTTGCCCGAGCGCTTGCGGACGAGCTTGGCTTCGATCGTCGTCCTTTGTGTGCATCACGCGGTTGGAGGCGATCCGGGCTGACGGATGATCGCCCAGATACAGGCAGTAGCGGCGAGTGTCAGCGTGGCATGAAGAGCCCACGCTTGCGGCTCTCCCATCGTCTGAAGGGTTATTCCGCTCAAGAGGCACCAAAGAGCGGGGATTGGTAGGAGCAATGGCAAAAGCCTGCCGCGGGCGAGGAGCAGAAGGCCGAGCGTCGCGATCGCCGTCGGATCCGGCGCGATGCCAAAAACCTCGGACGAGGCCCAGCCACGTCCCTGTAGCGGCGCGAGCAACGGCTGTCCGGCGAGTGCGAAGGCAAGGATGAAATATCCGATGCAGCCGGCAAGCCCGCGCCGGTCGAAGGCGAGGCCGTCGAGCAAAGGCCCGCAGACGAGCAGCAGCACGCCTTCAACAGCGAAGGCCGGCGCGACATAGGCGGCAGCCCAGTTGATGTCAGCATACCGGTTCCAAAGGAAGGACCATCCGACGAAGATCCAAAGAATCGCGAGGAGGAGTGCGAGCCACCGTGCAGAGCTTCTCGGTCGCCACGCGATCAGCAGGATGATGATGAGGCCGGCGGCAAGCGCGAGCACGTGCAGAGGCCAGAGAGCCGCATTGTGCAATTCGAACATCCGCCAGTAGACGCGCGGCGAAAAGAGCAGGAAATCCTCCGGCCGGTAGGTCCACCACTCCGACATCAAAGAGCCATCACGTAGGCCGAGATGCGCTTCCGCATGGCCAGGTCCGGCATGGGTCCGGCGGCAGCCGAGAGGTTTTCGCGCACGTGGTCGACGCGGGTGGTCGCCGGAATCGCGACGGTGACGGCTGGATGGGAGAGGATGAACTTCAGGATGATCTGCGACCAGCTCGACGCGCCGAGTTCGGCCGCCCATTCGGGGAGTGGCTCACTCCTGAGCCGGTGGGTCAGCGCGCCCTGCCGGAACGGCCGGTTAACAATCACGGCAATGCCGCGCTCCGACGCCAACGGCAGCAGCCGCTCCTCTGCCTCGCGGTCGACGACGTTGTAGGAGAACTGCACAAAATCGATAGGCTCGTTCCGCATTATCTGTTCGAGAAGATCATGGCGGCGCCCTTCGGAAGTGGTGATTCCAACGTAACGCACCGCACCAGCCGCCTTCATCTCGAAAAGCGTTTTCAGATGCGCCTTCCAGGCAAGGAGATTGTGAACCTGAACGAGGTCGAACTTTGGCACTCCCCAGAAGCGACGCGATTGCTCGATCTGGGCCGGGCCTGCCGTTGCCGAGGACGTCCAGACCTTTTCAGCCGAGAATAGCGTGGAGGGTCGCCGGAGCTTTTGAAGGCCGTAGCCTATCACCGGCTGCGACGAGCCATACATGGGGGAGGAATCGATCATGCTGCCGCCCGCCTCGAAGAAGGCCGCCATGACGCTCGCGCATTCGTCCCGTAGCACCGCATCGCCGCCAACGTTGAAGGTAATCCAGGTCCCTAGCCCGACGATCGGCATGGCCTCGCGAGTCGAGGGTATCGGACGGCGGGCGGGCGAGCCTTCCTGGGCATGAAGGGAAATTGGCAAGAGGGCCGCAGCGGCGGTCGCCAAGGAGGCCCGTACGAACGTTCGGCGTGTCGTCCGCATCCGATGCTCCATCATCGTGGCGGCGAAATTTCCCGTGCAAATGCGCAGGGTGATTAGGAACACTCCTGCCGGCTTTCGCGCATGAGGACCCGCGCCGGCCACAGCGTAGCACGTTCTCGAGGGCACCTGACATAATCGGTATTCCGCTTAGGATCAAAAAGCCGAAATCGGGCGAAAGTCCGGTGTTGGCGCAAAGCGGCCAGTCGCCCAGACAAGGTCCGGAAATTGCAATCGCGTCGTTCTGACCAGCCGCCGGTCACTTCCAATCTACCCCGATGGAAGGACATTCTCAGAGCCGGTCGGCATATCTCAATAGGTGCCAAGGGCCTCCGTTCAGTAAGTTCGACTTACAGCAGGTTTGAGACGTGCCGACCAGGCGGACGATGTCCGGTCTCAGGGGAAGATCGGAAGTCGCCGGTCCTTTGTCAAAGTGACGCGTTTGACCCACAACGGACGTCGCGCAAATTAGAGGGCCCACTTTGCTGAGCGGACGTCTGCGGATAACCGCTATGATACAAGGCGGAGATGCTTGTCGCATGGTCAAATGGGCGAAGCACGTCGCCGGACTCTCGGAAGGCCGCCGCAATGACTGACATCAGCGAAGCCGAGCGGCTTGCCCTCATGAGGGAGTTCCGCCCGCCCCCGAGCGGGCTCCCTCTATTCTTGTGACCCGCCCCATTTGGCTCCATTTTGCCGTTCTATTTGAAATGGTGGTGGCGTATAATAGCTGCGCTGCGCACCTTCCACGGGCCACGACATGGCAATTGAGCGCACCAAGAACTCGTTTGACCCTCTGGCGTTTCTCGCCAAAGTTGGGACGGGAAAAACGATATCGGTTTATCGCAAGGATCAGATCATCTTCTCTCAAGGAGAAGTCGCCGATACGATTTTTTACCTTCAGAAGGGCGGCGTCAAAATTGTCGTGCTATCTGACCAAGGCAAGGAAGCGGTCGTCGGTATTTTAGAACCCGGCCAATTCTTCGGCGAAGGGTGTATGAATGGCCACTCGCTACGGATCGCAACGAGCACGGCGACGGAAGAAAGCCTGATCACCTCGATATCAAAGTCTGCAATGATTGCGGTCCTGCATGACGAACCGAAATTTTCGGAGCTATTTGTAGCTTATCTATTGACCCGAAACAGCCGGGTTGAAGACGATTTGATCGACCAACTATTTAATTCGAATGAGAAACGACTTGCGCGGCTGCTGCTTCTGCTCGCGAAATTCGGCAAGGAAGGCAGCCCAACACCTATCAGCCCAAATATCAGTCAGGAAACCTTAGCCGAAATGATCGGCACGACGCGATCTCGCGTAAGTTTCTTCATGAACAAATTCCGCAAGCTGGGCTTGATCAGTTACAACGGAAAAATAGAGGTTCACAATTCGTTGTTGGATGCGGTCCTGCGTGAAAAGCCCCAACTACAAAGGGATGGGGAAGCAGATACCCCTGAGAAACGCGGCGCGTGACCCCGCTACGCGGGCTCTTTCCGGCCCGGCCCAACTGCGAAGTCTCTGCGAGACTTTTTCAAAAATGAGCGTTGGCTGGCGGCTTATACCCGCACACTACAGTCTATCGGGGTGGCGGCTGAGAATGTCTGTTTGTCGGGGAAGACCGGAAGTGGCCGGTAGACAGCCAAAACGGCGCTTTTCGCCGGCTGAGAAGTTCGCAGAATGTGTTGCAGCGATCGGTTGAACTCGCCACCCAACTCGGACATTGCTATGCATAGCCCTAGACACGAAGTTTCGCCTCGACGATGGTCTTGCGGGGCTGGCCGTGGACGCGACCACACGTCACCTGTCATCCTCCGGATGAACCCAAACGTATGGCGTGATTTCGCGCTCCGTCGTCAGCTTGATCATGTGGACCGGCGGCTTATAGCGACGTGTTCCGCAGGATCGGCATCGGACCGACCCTCAAGTTTCCAGACCGGCGTATCGCGCGAGCAGCGGATGGCATCAAGCGGGATGCTCCGGGAACGCTGGTGCGTCTTTCCACCGCGGGAAACGAATCCTGAGGCCCGGTAGCTGGCAAGGATTGGATGTTGCAGCGCGTTGTCTATTGCTGTCGCGGCCTCTCAGGGACAGTCTGCCCAATTGGGGGCCGCGACGAGGGGAGAGCAGCATGAGCAAACCAGGTCTCGACGGACGTCACCGCAACAAGGATGGCGAAATCAGCGGCAAGCACGGCAACACCCTTGTCCGCACGCTGCGTAAAGTTTACGGGCAGGGTTTTGCGGCCGGGTATCCGGAAACCGCGAAACTGAGTGAGGTAATGTTTCATCTCAATGAGACTTCGCTAAGCCAACTCCGCCGCGATCACGAGACGGACCACTTGGAGCACAAGATTGCTCAGGCATCGAAATGAAGGGCCTCGCTGTCGAGCTCGGGCGAAGAAATGACCCCGGTGGTCGGAAGCCCTCCATTGACGCCGGAGGAAGACGAGCACCTTCGAAAGCTAGCGTTGACGGGCATAAGTGTCGCCGCGATGGCAAAGCAGATGCACCGCAGCATGGCAGCGGTCCGCAACCACGACGCCCGGTTGAAGATAGTGGTGGCCAAGTCGCGTAATCAGCGGTTAGGGCTGAAGGCGAAGGGGAGATGAAACAGGTTGGTGCCAGACACGATATCATTCGGGAGTGGCGCTCACTTCCGAAGGAACAGCGACAAACGGACAAGCAGGCCGAAGCGTTCGCGATGCAGATAAAAGACAAATACAAATTCTCTAACGACAGCGCAAACCCATATCAAACCGTCAGGGGTTGGCTGCTGAGTTACCTATCGCTTACCCGCGGGCTTGGAGTGAATGCCAAAGACAAAGGGGAAATGCCCGACGACGAGAAAAGCACCGATCCTGGCCTGTCTGCTGCTGAGCGAAAAGCTCTCAGGGTGCGGGAGGCGCAAGAGGCGATCGCCGACCATGAAGAAGCCCAGACAGCATTCCATGAAAATCAGGAGCGCCTCCGCAAAGAACGCCTGGTTCGAGAGGCGACCGAGGGTCCGATGCTCGCTCCCACTCCAGAACTGCCGGACGATACGCCGATCGAACGCGTATTGTTTTCCACCAGGATCCAGAACGCTCTCCGAGCAACCTACCTGAAAACCGTTGGCGAGGTGCGCGAGATATCGGACGAGACACTGATCAGCCTTCCGGATTTTGGAAAGGGCTCGCTCTCTGATCTCCGTAAGAAATTGGGACTGCCGTCGACCGACGGGGTTAGACCCTTGGGCAAAAAGCCCGCCTGATTTGCTGATTTGACAATTCCCCGCCGGGTAGTTTTGCGCGGTGCCCGCCATGGCAGTTGGAGAGTGCGATGCATAAGGCCACGACCTTCGAACACGGCGGCAAGGTCTACGAAGTTCGCGCGATCCCGACGTTAAACGGTTGGAAGGTTCGCATTTTCGTCGAGGGCATCCCGGCAAATGGCTTCACTTATTCAGTCGATTCCGAAGTCTATCAAGATGCTGCGATCGACGGAGTGCCGGAAGATTTGGTGGCCGGGCTGATGGAAACAGCGGAGCGTGATTTTCGGCGCGGCCTTGCCCAGGAATTGGTGGCCGCCGAAGAGGTTACCGACGACGATATCGCGGCGGAAAACGATAAATTCAAACCATGAGATCACCCCCTGGCGCTCTTGCGAGATCCAGAAGCGGCCAGCTGACGCCGCGAATACCACCGGACGCGCAGTAGCCAAGCCCTCACGAGCGGCTTTCGCAGGTGCAGCATTGCCGTCGACCGCAGGTTGCGGTTGGTCGGTTTGATTGTTGTCGGACGACCGGCTTAAACCGGCGCGCCGTAGGCGCATATTCCCGAGATGTCCGAATACCGACCCGCTTTCGTGGCGCGAAAAGGTAATCCCGGATTTGGCTGGGTGGTCGATGTTCTTTGGCCCGGTGGCGAGACGGAAGTAGTCAAGGGTTGCCTACGCCATTTCTTGGCGGACTTCATCATCTGTATGTGCGAGCTTGATTTCCGACAGGCACACGTATTTGTGCAATTAGCGCGGTGTGGTAAAAACTAATCAGACAATTGCTGGGGCGCGCATGACCATTTCAATGAACATGGTGCCAGAAAAAATGATCGAAGAATGCAAGCGCCACGTTGATGAGTGTGCGGCACTGCTGGAGCGAACTTCTGTTCCGGAGTATCGCGAAGCCATAATTGCCATGGCTAAAGCATGGATGAAAATCGCAGAGCGAGCGAAGATCAAAGCAAGTCGTTGACTAGCTTCGGTGTGCCAAGGTCAAGCAACCGCTCTCGCGCGGGCGTGTGCAAGCCCAAATGAAACCGCTCGAGGGACGGCGCGTTGCTATTGAAATTTGATGTGTCAAAAGCCGGGCTCAAGAACAGGAGCCGACATGGCTAAAAAGGCGAAGAAGAAAGTTGTAAGACGCGAATGGACTAAGAATGACGTTCGCGAATTGAAATCGCTAGCAAAGCAGAAAACCGGCGTTAAAAAAGATCGCTAAGGCGTTGAAGCGCACGCCGGGTGCAACAGGCGTGAAAGCTGCGAAGCTTGGCGTATCGCTCGATACGCGAGGGTAACTGAAGGCAAAGGTCGCGATAATTAGCAAGTGGTCTGCCACATTTGAATTGAACGGCTTTCTTTTTGATTTTCCGGAACGAACCACCGTATGCTCAGTTGTCTTATGTACCCGACCATTAAGGAGACGTGATGACAAACAGAGCGATCCCAACAAGCATGGTCAGCAGAATCGACAGGGCGATAAGTCCGCTAAGTCCGGCCAGAAACCGAATCAGACGCCTGGCCAACAGACGCAAAATCCAAACCAGGGCGGCCAGCAGAGTGGCGGCCAACAAAGAGGTCCGCAACGCTAACGGAAACGAACTGCTCGCTTCGACGAGCAGTTTTGTTTAGCAAAGTTCTTCCGGCTCCCAATCCGCCTTCTTCGACACCTCCCATTCTTAGGCGACGATGCCCTTCGGTCCATGCCCTCAGAGGAGGTAGCTATGGAACATCAATTTTTCATTCGCCAGCAAAACCTTAAGCTCTATCGCAGTCTCGTGAACCTCCTCCGAAAGAGTGGACACCTGTAGTAGGCTGCGAGAGCCAGGAGGTGTCATATGGAAGGACGTCCACG
>NZ_JAFCLR010000028.1:0-93679 GCF_018131065.1 Bradyrhizobium sp. AUGA SZCCT0431
AGATCGCGTTATAAGCCGTAAAGCAATTGCGCAGGGAAGGCTGGGTGTTCTCCGCTGCCCTGTATGCTCGTGTGCACACTTTTCTGTGCAAACCGCACACGAGACCGCGGGTGCAGCGCGCACCCGGTCTTCCCTGCGCCCTCTTGATGAGAGGGCGGGAAGTTACTTGCAAAGCTCGGGCGCGATGCGTCGCGAGAATGCGAAGTCATGTTTGGGTCTCGGTGCAACAACAAATACGCTGTCGTCCCGGCCTTGAGCTCAGATGCGCAATTGCGCATCGGGGGACCCATAACCACAGGAAGAAGTTTTGCGAACGGTCTCTGTTATCGGGGCTTCATCGAGAGATCACGCGGTATGGGTCCCGGCATTCGCCGGGACGACGCATGGTGGAGTCCTGTTTGACAATACCCGCCCCGGACAGATCTGCTATTCCAGGCAAGCCGCGCCAAAGATTCCTGTCTGTGGCAACATCACTGCAATTCCCATCCTCGATTAAGGATAAGCCGATGTCACGCGTGTCGATCAAGACCAAAGACGATCTCCCGGCCGAGTTGCAGCCGCTGTGGGACAAGATGACGACCTATGGCGCGTTCGAGAACCAGGCGGGCGTGATGGCGCACCGGCCGCCGATCTTCAAGCACACCTGGTCGCTGCTGGTTGATCTCGCCGAGAGCGGCACCTTGTCGAAGCGCCATCTGGAGATCGCGCTGGTGGCGGTGTCCTTGTTGAACAAGTGCGACTATTGCGTATCGCACCACGCGCCGAAACTGGCGATCCAGGGCGTATCGGAAGCGGGCGCCGAACGGCTGCTCGACTACAAGGACCATCCGGAACTCGATGTCGTCGACAAGCTCGTGGTCGAATATTCCGTTGCGGTCAACAATAACTGGAGCAAGACCCGCGACGAAATCTTCACCCGCCTTCGCGAACATTTCTCCGAAGCCCAGATTGTCGAACTGACCTGGCGCATCTCGCTGTGTGGCGCGTTCAACCGCTTCACCGATATCCTGCAATGCGATATCGAGCCGAGCGTCCCCGCGCGTGAAGCGGCCGAGTAACCCGCGCGATGTCTGACGATTTGAACTGGCTTTCCGGCCGCGAGATGACCCGGCGCTTCGCCAAGGGCGACCTGTCGCCGGTCGATGTATTGGAAGCGACGCTGGCGCGACTGCACGCGGTCAATCCGGCTCTCAATGCGACCTGCCTGCTGGATGAGCCGCAGGGGAGGCGATTAGCTGCGGAGTCGGCGGAACGCTGGCGTCGCGGTGAGCCAATGGGGCCGCTCGACGGCGTGCCCGTCGCGATCAAGGACACCGGACATGTCAAGGGTTGGCCGATGCGCATCGGCTCGCACTCGACGGCAACGGCGCCGAGCACGGAGGATACGCCGGGCGTCGCGCGCCTGCGTGAGGCCGGCGCGGTGTTCTTCTGCAAGACAACGACTCCGGAATTCGGCTGGAAGGGGATTACGCACGGCCCGCTGACCGGCATCACCCGTAACCCCTGGGACACTTCCCGCACGCCCGGCGGCTCCAGCGGCGGCTCGGCCGCCTTGGTCGCGGCGGGCGTCGTGCCGCTGGCCACCGGCGGCGATGGTGGCGGCTCGATCCGCATCCCCGCAGCGTTCAGCGGCGTGTTCGGATTGAAGGCGAGCTATGGCGTGGTCCCGAATCTGCTGGGGCCGATGGGCACGCTCGCGGTCTATGGCGGCCTGTCGCGCGATGTCGGAGACAGCGCGCTGCTGCTGAACGTGCTGGCGCGGCCGGATGTGCGGGATTCCTTCGCGATTCCCTATCGCGGCATCGACTATCTCGAGGGCCTTGAGCAGGGCGTGGCGGGAATGCGCATCGCCTGGTCGCCCGATCTCGGCTTCCCGGTCGCCGATCCCGCCGTGGTGGCCGGTATGCAGCCGGCCATCGACGCGCTGGTGAAGGCCGGCGCCGACGTGCAGCCCGTTGAACTGGATATCTCCGGCGCTCAGCCTGCGCTGGAAGTGATCTGGGGCGCATCGCACGCCGCTGTGGTGCGGGATTTCGACGGCGCGCAGCTGGCGGCGCTCGATCCGGGCCTGCTGAGGCTGGTCATCGCCGCCCAGGATATTTCGGCGAGCGAATTGCAGGCGGCCTATGCCGACATGCGCACGCTCAGCCAGCAGATGCATCATTTTCATCAGGAATACGATCTGCTGCTGACGCCGACCATTCCAATCACCGCCTTCGCGGCCGGCGTCGACACGCCGGATCCGGCACGCTTTCCGCAATGGTTCGATTGGACGCCGTTGACGTGGCCGTTCAATCTCACGCGCCAGCCCGCGGCCTCGGTGCCCTGCGGGTTTGTCGAGGGCTTGCCGATCGGCCTGCAGATCGTGGGGCCGATGTTCAGCGAGGAGAAAATCCTCCGCGCCAGCCGATGCGTCGAGCAGGCTTGCGCCAGCGGCGCGCGGCCAAATCTTGTCTAAGAAGCCTTGTCTAAGAAGCCTTTTCAATCAAGCCTTGGCGATCAACCGAACGTAAAGCTGTAAGCGCTCAGGCCGGCCTTGGGCACTTTCAGGCGCAACACATGCTCGCCACTGCTGCCGCTGTAGAGGGGATAAAGCCGGCTTCCATCGATGGTGACCGGCGGTTGCGGCCTGCCGTCCACGGTGACGGAAACCGCTTGCGGCAACGCGCTGCCAGCGACCAGATTGACCTTGGGCGCGTTGAAGCGGACCACGATCTCGGTCCCGTCTGCCGAGGCGGTGGCGCTGTCGCCAACGAGCTTCCAACCGCCACCGAGCGCGAAGCGACCTTGCGGCACGCTGTCCGGCAGCGCGTAGGATCGCTCTCCAGCTGCGGCATCCTGCGAGGCCACGATGGCGCCGTCGTTCTTCTCCGACCCGAGATAGAGTTCAGGCGTTTCGATGCCGGCGAGATCCGGATCGCTGGCCTGCGCCGCCGGTGTGGCTTCGCCGACGAGGCGGGCGATCGTGTTCTCCATCTGCTGGTAGCCGCCTTCGCCGAACTGCGTCGCGACGATGGTGCCGGACCTGTCGATCACATATCCGGCCGGCCAATACTGATTACCGAAGGCGCGCCAGGTGCGGTACTGATTGTCCTGAGCAACCGGGTATTTGATACCGAAGCGCTTGATGGCGGTCTCGACATTCGCCGTCTCCCTCTCGAAGGCGAATTCAGGCGTATGTACGCCGACCACGACGAAACCCTTGTCCTTGTAGGTGTCGTACCACTTCGTCACATAGGGCAGGGTGCGCACGCAGTTGATGCATGAATAGGTCCAGAACTGCACCAGTACGACCTTGCCGCGCAGGCTTTCCAGCGTCAGCGGCGGAGAGTTCAGCCAGGCCGAAATCCCGGCAAATTCCGGCGCGGTGCGGCGCTCGCTCGATGTGGTTTGCTCGCCGCGGGTCAGCGACGGGCTGAACTGCACGACGACGAGGAAGCCGACGATCAGAAGCACAACGAGGGTGAGGAGCTTGCGCATGGTCATAGTCCTGTTTGGTGGTTCGGGTAGAAGTCCGAGAGCCACACCGTGATGATGGTGTCGTATTGCGTGTAGAACGCGAACGCGACGAGCAGTACTGCCGCGCCGAAGCTGCGCTGCAGGGCAGGCGTGTAGGGCGTGAGCCTGCGCATCTGGGTGGTGGCGTATTGCCCGCCATAAGCGATCAGCAATATCGGGAGGGCCGCGCCGGTTGCGTAGGTGACGAGCAGCACGCCGGCGCGTGCGAGGTCTTCGGACGTTGCGATCAGCGTGAGTATGGAGCCGAGCACCGGCCCGGCGCAGGGCGTCCACAACACGCCGAGCGAGAGGCCGAGAACGAGGCCGCCGAAATTGCCCGGTCCGGCGGCCCGCACGGCGCCATCCGCGTGCGAGAGCAGGCCGCTCAACCGCGCCACGAGCCATTCGTAGGGTCGCGGCCAGAGCATCAGCACGCCAAAGCCGCCGAGCAGCACGATGGAAATCTTCCGCAAGCTGTCATGCGACAGCCCCAACACCGTTGGGAACGCGCTGAACAGCAGCGCGAAGCCGGAGAAGGCGATGACGAAACCGCCCACGATGAACAGTGGCCGCAACCGGCCTTGCTGGCCGATCGACGTGCCGAGCAGGATCGGAAGCAGCGGCAGGATGCACGGCGCCGCCACCGTCAGCAGTCCTGCCGCGAGGGCGAGGGCTATGTCGATCATCGCAGTATTCCTCGTGGGAAGCCGTCGCCGTCACTTCTTCAACGTCAGAAGCGGCTTGCCCTTTTCGACGATGTAGGTGGCGAGCTCGCTGCCGGTGACGCTGCCGACATTTTTGGCCGCGTGAACGGTACCGGCCGGAATGAACAGAACATCGCCCGCCTTGAGCGTGAGCGGTGGCTTGCCCTCGACCTCGTATTCGAGCGTGCCCTCCAGCACATTGACGATCTCTTCGCCGGGATGGCTATGCCTGCCGAACGCCGCACCCGGCGCGAAATCGACGCGCACCTGGACGACCTCGCGTCCGGGGATGCTGAGATCATGCCGCTGCAGATCGGTTCGCTTGATGCCGGACGGCTGCGCCTGCGCCGCAGGCAGCGCCAAAACGCTTGCCGCCATCAACGCGGCCGTTGTCGCAATTCGTATCGTCTTCAACAGATGGTTGCTCATATCGATTCTCCATGGGTTCAAGAATTTCGCAGTCCCTCGTGGACCGGGCCGAGACCCGGCCGGTCCGCGTGGGTTAGAAGCGGCTCACAGCGGCAGCGGCTCGCCGGCCTGTTCCTTGGCGATGTACTCGGCGTACCAGTCCGGCCAGTTCACATCGTGCTGGCCGCCGTTCCGCTTCTCATGCTCGCCATGGGCTGCCGCGGCGCGGCGAAGGGCGCTGGCGATTTCGGCCGACGACGAGAACGTCGTGTCGCCTTCGACGCGTCCGGGGGCGCGGGCGGTGACTTCCTGGAACAGCCAGCCATTGCCGTCAGGATCGCTAAAGGAAGCATAGGATTGGTAGGTGCGACGCTCCGGATCCGGGCCGCTGGCGCGATCGCGTCCGAGCAGGAAGGGTTCATGTTTGCCGGTGAACACGCCGTCGGCGGCGTGGAACACTTCGCTCACGTCGACGCCGCGACCCTGCAGTTCCTTGCGCGCGGCTTCGATGTCGGAGACCACCAGGTAAAGTCCCTTTGCGGAGCCGGGGGACGCCGCGGTGACGTTCTTGCCGAAGATGACAGAAGCGTCGGAGCCGGGCGGGGTGAACTGGATAACGCGATAGTCCTTGCCGTCGGCGAAGTCGGCATCGAGCCGCCAACCGAGGCTGCCGTAGAACGCCTTGGCGCGATCGACGTCGGAAACCGGGATGACGACGACCTCGAGCTTCATGGCGGTCGTCGCGGTCTTGCTTGCATTGGTCATGGTCCTTCTCCCTTTGTGAGTTAGATCGGATGCGATCTATTTGCGTACGCGGTATAAAGGCCCGAAAGCATCGGAAGTCAATGTGTCCGATTTAATCGTATGCGATATATTATTCACGTGTTCGTGTCCGGCAGACGGGGGCGCTGGCCACTTGTGAAGGACGGGCCCGGGCCGATTCCCCAGACAATTCAAAGGGAAGCTTCGCGACATTCGGGAGCCCTCTGGGAGACGCATAAGCTCGTCACTGCACGGCCAGTGCTGCCTTGGGGGTAAGGCCGGCCGCGCGCTGCAGCGCTCCTGAAGCCCGGCGGATGCGCGCGGTGATAGAAGCGTTCAACTACGAATGATTCTGCGATCAAAGGTCTGCTGGTGGCACCCGTTAAAATCAATCCCGACAAGGTCCGCGAATTCAAGGACGCCGAAAGTTTTTACAAGTGGCTCAGTAAACACCACGACAAGGAAGATGAAATCTGGATCAAGATCCACAAGGTGGATTCAGGATTCAAATCGATTACGCCGAAGCAGGCCATCGACGTCGTGCTGTGCTGGGGTTGGATCGATGGCCAGCGCAAGGGTTTCGACGACAAGAGCTACATGCAGCGCTACTCGCCGCGCACGAGGAAAAGTATCTGGAGCCAGATCAACGTCGATAATGTCGCAAGGCTGATCGATGAAGGCCGAATGACCGATCCTGGGTTAAGAGAAGTGGACGCGGCCAAGTCCGACGGGCGCTGGGCGCGCGCCTATAACAGCAAGGACATGAAGATCCCCGACGATCTGCAAGCCGCGATCGATGCCGAGCCCAGGGCGAAGGCCATGCTGGCGAAACTCAGCGCGCAGAACCGCTTCGCGCTGGCGTTTCGGACTCACAACATGAAAACCGAAGCCGGACGGAAGAAGAAGGTCGAAACGTTCGTCGCGATGCTCAAGCGCGGCGAGACGATCTACCCGCAAGGCAAGAAATGAGGCCTGGTAGAAAGTGGGCGGTAGGACTGAGCGCATGATCACCGCGCGACGAAGAATGATCACTCTGTCGACCGGACGCCATCAATCTCGGCTCGAAGCCAATCCGTGGCGGCCGTAATTACATGGCTCATCGGCCGGTCTGCGACCGTCAACATGTGGTAGGTCAGGCCCTCGACGACGGGTCCAAAGGGTTGGATGAGCCGGCCGGCCACAAGCTCATCCTCCACGAGGCTCAAGCTGAGCAACGCCACTCCCTGGCCGGCCACGGCGGCCTGGATGGCATGGCTTTCGTCTGAAAATCTCAGCTGGGATCTGGGATCGTTCGCAGTCACGCCTGCTGCTCTAAACCAACCCGCCCAGGTCGGATTGGCCGGATCGGGACGGTGCCATTCGAAGTGGATGAGGGGCACGCGGTCCAGATCGTCGGGGGTGCGGACGCCCAGATGGGGATTCACGACGGGTGCGAACCGATCGGTAAACATCGCTTCGGCACGAAGTCCCGGATAAGGGCCCCGACCGTAGCGGATCGCGACGTCGATGGCATTGCTCCCAAGGTCAACGGCCGCGTCCGAGGCATGTAGGTGCAGGTCAATGTCCGGATGAAGCGCCTGAAATCTCGTAACCTTGGGCACGAGCCACTTCGCCGTGAAGGCGGTGGTTGCGGTGATCGTCACGGTGGGTCGGCGTTTTGTTTTGCGCAGGCGGTCCAGCGCTGCAGCGAATGAGTCAAAGCCTTCGCGCAGCACGGGATAAAGCAGCTGCCCGGCCTCGGTCAGGATGACCTGACGTGTTCGGCGCTCAAACAGGACGAGCCCGGTATGATCCTCGAGCGACCGGATTTGGTGGCTTATCGCCGTTGGCGTGACAGCCAGGTCGATGGCGGCCTGCTTGAAGCTGCCGCAGCGCGCAGCTGCCTCGAAGGCGCGAAGGGCGGAAAGTGGTGGTAACTGACGCATTGGATCATATAGATGAAATTTACTCATCTAATGCCTGATGATTTCGAATTTGTCGAGTGCCAATAAATTCCCATATCTCTGCCAAGATGTCGCATCCAATGCATGCAGTTGAGATGAATTGGTCTCAGCTATGTGGCCGCGATTCAACAAATGGAGAAGTTCATGTTGCAGCGTGTGATCACCCAACCCGACCCCTACGAGCCCTATCTTCTGTCGCAAGGAATTAGGGTTGGCGAACTGCTCTTTATCTCCGGCCAGGCTGGTTACGCCGACGATGGCAAGATCGTTCAAGGCGGGTTCCGCGCTCAGGGCGAGCAGGCTTTCGCCAATTTGCGCCGTGCGCTCGAGGCGGGCGGATCAAGCCTGCAGAACGTCATCAAGGTGACGATCTTCCTCACCGGGATGACCCACTTCAAGGAGGTCGTCGACCTTCGCCGCACGTTCTTCAGCGCTCCTTATCCCGCCGACTCCATCGTCGAAGTCAAAGCGCTCTACACGCCGGAAGCCATGATCGAGATCGAAGCGATCGCTGCGGTCGCGACGGCGGGAAGGCCGTGACATGGCGCCTGATGAAGTAGAGAACCGACTTGAGCAGTCCGCAATCGAGCGCCTTTTCGTCCCTCTGCAGGTTGGCAGCCTCACACTGGCAAATCGGCTTGCCGTCGCGCCGATGACCCGCGTCAGCGCCGATCAGCATGGGCGCGCGACGCGGAGCATGGCGGACTACTATCGCTCGTTCGCCGAGGGCGGTTTCGGCATGATCGTGACCGAGGGTATCTACACCGACAAGGCGTTCTCGCAAGGCTATCTGTATCAGCCCGGCCTGACCGACGCCGCTCAAGTCGACGGCTGGCGTGCCGTTGTGGACGGCGTACATCAGGCGGGCGGGCGGATCATTGCGCAGCTCATGCACGCGGGCGCGCTCTCGCAGGGCAACCCATATCGTTCGCAGACCGCCGGACCCTCGGCCATTCGGCCGAGGGGAGAGCAACTGGCGTTCTACCGCGGCAGTGGTGCGTACCCCATGCCGGTCGCGATGACCGAGGCAGAGATCGCGGAGGCCGTCGAAGGCTTTGCGCGGGCAGCCCTGTTCGCGAAGGATGCAGGGTTCGACGGCGTCGAGGTGCATGGCGCGAATGGCTACTTGCTCGACCAGTTCCTGACCGAACACGTTAATCTGCGCGCGGATAAATATGGAGGCGATATCGCCCGTCGAATTCAGCTAACCGTCGAGGTGGTTCGCGCAGTCCGGTCTGCGGTCGGCGGCAAGTTCGTCGTCAGCGTCCGCATCTCGCAGGGGAAGGTCAACGACGTCCTCAATAAATGGTCAGGGCATGAGGACGATGCCGCGATCATATTCGCTACGCTCGGCCGCCTGCCGCTCGACTATCTCCACACAACGGAGTTCGAGGCGTGGCGTCCTGCCTTCGGTGAAACCGGCGCAAGCCTTTCAGCGCTTGCGAAACGACATGCGCGGCTTCCGGTTCTGGCCAATGGATCGCTTCACGACCCGAAGCGTGCGGCCGAACTCCTGGCGAACGGTCAGGCAGACTTCGTCTCGCTTGGGCGGGGCGCTCTGGCACATGCGGACTGGCCGGCACGGGCGCGGGCGGCAAACCCCATGGCGGAGTTCGATCGTGCGCTGCTATCGCCCATCGCTGATCTGGCTAACGCGGAACGGTGGCGAACGGCCAGACAGGAGCAGGACGTCCCGAGCGGCGACCTCGCATCGGGAGAGGCCGCATAATAGCAGGTCCGTCATCACGATGATCGGGACCTTCTCGGCCTCGCTAGGCTTGCCGTCTCTTTCCGAACGCCGTGGTCACTCCGCCAGCGCCTCCCGGCGGCTGCGCCGGATTGCCGGGAACACCATCAGCAGGAACAAGAACGCGACCAGGGCGAGCAGCGTGGCGCTGATCGGGCGGCGCAGGAAGACCGAGAAATCGCCGTCCGCCAGCAGCATCGCGCGCCGGAAATTTTCCTCAAGCTGCGGGCCGAGCACGAGCCCGAGCAGCAGCGGCGCGGGCTCGACGCCGACCTTGATGAAGAAGTAGCCGATCACCGCGCAGCCGAGCATCAGCCAGACATTGAACAGATTGTTGGCGATGCCGAAGGTGCCGATGCAGCAGAACAGCACGATGGCCGGGAACAGCAGGCGATAGGGAATTTTGAGCATCGAGACCCATACGCCGATCAGGGGCAGGTTGATCACGAGCAGCATCAGATTGCCGACCCACATGCTGGCGATGACGCCCCAGACCAGCTGGGGTTGCTCGCGCATGATCTGCGGCCCGGGCTGGATGCCTTGCATCATCAGCGCGCCAATCATCAGCGCCATCAGGGCATTGGCGGGGATGCCGAGCGTCAATAGCGGGATGAAGCTGGTCTGCGCGCCGGCATTGTTGGCAGCCTCGGGCCCCGCGACGCCTTCGATCGCGCCCTTGCCGAAGCGGGAAGGATCGCGGGCGAGCTTTTTCTCCAGCGCATACGAAGAGAACGGTGGCAGCGCCGCCCCGCCGCCCGGCAACACGCCGAGCACGGAACCGAGCAGCGTGCCGCGGACCATCGCCGGGAAGGCGGCGCGAAGATCGGCCCGGCTCGGGATCAGACTGCGGATCGACTGGCTGACGACGCGCATCGTCGCCGGGCGCTCGAGGTTGGCGATGATCTCGCCGAGACCGAACAACCCCATCGCGACCGGCACGAAGTCAAGTCCGTCGGAGATCTCGGGGATGCCGAAGGTCATGCGCGGCGCGCCTGAATTGACATCGATGCCGACGAGGCCGAGCAGGATGCCGAGCAGCACCATCGCGAGCGACTTGGCGACGGAGCCGTGCGCGAGCACGACGGCCGCGATCAAACCGAGGACGAGCAGGCTGAAATATTCGACCGCAGTGAATTTCAGCGCCAGCGCCGCCAGCGGCAGGCTGAGTACGGCGATGACGACTGTAGCTACCGTGCCGGCAAAGAACGACGAGATCGCGGCGATGGCGAGCGCCGTCCCGGCCTTGCCCTGTTTGGCCATCTCGTGGCCGTCGAGGCAGGTGACGACCGAAGACGTTTCGCCGGGCACGTTGACGAGGATGGCCGTGGTCGAGCCGCCATATTGCGCGCCGTAGAAGATGCCGGCCAGCATGATCATGGCGGATGGTGGCGACAGGCCGAAGGTGAACGGCAGCAGCAGCGCGACCGCCGGGATCGGCCCGATGCCGGGCAGCACGCCGATCGCGGTGCCGATGACGACGCCGATCAGGCAGAACAGCAAATTGTTCAGCTGCAGGGCGGTCGACAGCCCCATCAGCAAATTGTCGAAGAGCTCCATGTCAGAACCATGCTCCAGGCCAGATCGGCACCGGCAAGGCCAGCGCCTTGACGAAGAGCAGCACCGCGGCCGCCGAGAGCCCCAGCGCGAACAGCAGGGTTTCGATCGGCCGCGCTTCCCGCGTCGCAAGGCTTGCGATCAGGATTGCGGCAAAGGACGACAGCGCAAGGCCGAAGCGCGTGGCTGTCAGTGCGAACACCGCAACGGATGCCGTGATCGCGAGCAGGGGCTGCAGCCGGACCGGCGCGATCCCGACAAAGGGGCGGCGGATGCCGCGGACGCTGAACCAGAGCCCGAAACCCAGCAGCATGATGGCGATGGCGCGCGGCATGTAGCCCGGCCCCATGTCGGCGGCATTGCCGCCCGACAAGGTGCGCGTCGCCGCCAGCGCGATTGCAGCGACAGCGATCAGGAACAGCCCGAAGAGCAGGTCCTGCCAATCCGTTCGGCGGGCGTTCATCGCAAGCCTCGCATCGCACCTATCGATCGCGTCATTCGCCCTTGATGCCGGCTTCGCGAATGATGTCGCCCCAGCGCTTTGTTGAATCCTTCAACCAGGCCGCCATCGCATCCGTGGTGCCGGCGCGGACTTCGCCGCCCTGTTCGGCGATCTTGGCCTTGATCTCGGGTGTCTCCAGTATCTTGCCGATCTCGGCATTGAGTCGGGCAATCACCGCCGGCGGCGTACCGCTGGCCACGACGATGCCTTGCCAGGTGCCGAACTCACCGCCAGGCAGCTTGGCCTCCTTGAAGGTCGGCACGTCAGGCGCGGAGGGGACGCGGTTCTCGCCGGTGACCGCGAGACCGATCAACTGCTTGTTGTTCACGAAGGGAAGGGTGGCCGACGCGCCATTGATGAGGGCGCCGCTTTCGCCGGCGACGACGGCGCGGGTGGCCGCAGCACCGCCCTTGTAGGGCACATGCTTGAACTGGATGCCGAGTTCCTTCTGCATCACCACGGCGGTGATGTGATTGGCGCCGCCGACGCCGGAATTGGCGACGGCGAGTTTGCCGGGATTGGCCTTGGCATAGGCAACCAGTTCCGCCGCCGTCTTGACCGGGATCGATTCATGCACGGCCAGCACATAGGGGCCGAACATCACCATCGTGACCGGCGCGAGGTCCTTTTCGAGACTATAGGTCAGGTTCGAAAACAGGCTGGGCGCCGTCGTGAGCGAACCGAGATCCGTCAGCAGCAAGGTCGTGCCGTCAGGCGTCGCCTTGGCGACGGTGTCGGCGCCGAGATTGCCGGACGCGCCGGGCTTGTTCTCGATCACCACGCTCTGGCCGATCGCCGCCGACAGTTTCGGGCTGATCAGCCGCGCCAAAATGTCGGAGGTTCCGCCGGGCGCGAACGGCACGATGATGCGCACCGGCCGGTCGATGTTTTGGGCGGAAGCGGCGCCCGGCAGTTGGCTGAACAGGATAGCTGCTGCGGCGGCGAGGGCGGCGCGGCGCCCGAAACGTGGAAGCATGGTTTTTCCTCCGGTCGAATTCGCGCAAGCGCTCTGCGGCGTCGCGCATCGCGGTCTTTGGCCGCGCTGATGGCACGATAGGCGATGACCGATCCAATAGCGAACCAGAATGAGGATGGTCCGATACCAATTTTGGATCAAATGGCAGGGATGAGCTAGGCTAGCGAGCTGGGAGCCGGTATGCGCCAAAGAATAAAGGGAGTGGGATGTTCGAACTGAGTCAGGTGCGCTGCTTCGTGGCCGTGGCGGAGGAACTGCATTTCGGCCGCGCCGCTGCCCGGCTGAACATGACGCAACCACCGCTGAGCCGGCAGATCCAGATTCTCGAACGGATCCTGGGTGTAAAGCTGCTTCAGCGCGGCAATCGCCTGGTCCGGCTGACACCGGCCGGGCAAAGCTTCCTGACTGAGGCGCGGCTGATCCTGAAGCTGACGGAGAGCGCGGCTCTGTTGGCAAGGCGCGTGGCGGAAGGCAAGGCCGGCTCGGTCAATATCGGCTTCACCGCTGCATCTTCCTATAGTTATGTCCCGGAGCTGGTCGCGGCCTGCCGCCAGCAATTGCCGGATGTCGAACTGATCCTCAAGGAAATGGTCAGCGGCGACCAGCTCAAGCGTCTCGGTGCCGGCGAAATTGATATCGGCCTGTTGCGGCCGCCGATCCCGCGCACCGGCCTGCAGTTTTTTCGGGTCAAGGCCGAACGGATGATCGCGGCGGTGCCGGCCGGGCACAAGCTCGCCGGGGCGACGACGATTGATCTTTCGGACCTCGCGGCCGAACCGTTCATCACCTACGCACCGTATGAGGCCCGTTACTTCCATGATCTGCTGGTGGAGCTTTTCTCGCGCGCAGCATTGGCGCCGGTCTATGTCCAGCACCTCGCGCAGATCCATTCGATCCTGGCCATCGTGCAAGCCGGTGTCGGCGTCGCCCTGGTGCCGGAGGCCGCCGAGAAACTGCAGTTCAGGGGTGTCGCGCTGCGACCGCTGGCGGACGACCAGCAGCGGGCGGCCGAACTCTACTTCGTCTGGCGGGACGACAACGACAATCCGCTGTTGCCGGTGATCGCGGCGATCGCCCGCGATCTTGCCGGCGCCTGAACCATCCAATCAATGGATCATTCGATCCAGCAATTGGTCTGCGGCGGCATCAGTCCCGGTCTACTCCTGAGGTCTTCACAGCAAGGACCGCAGCGATGAGCAGAATGACCCCGAAGGAAATGGCACTGACGATCGGCAACGGGCTGCTGTCGTTCCCCGTCACGCCGTTTGACACAGCCAACAAATTCGACGCGGCGCGCTATCGCTCCAATCTCGACTGGCTGTGCAGCTATGAGGTGGCCGGTCTGTTCGCGGCCGGCGGCACCGGCGAATTCTTCTCGCTGACGCCGGCGGAAGTCGTCGACGTCGTTACAACCGCGGTGCAGCAGACCGCCGGTCGCGTACCGGTGCTCGCCGGCATCGGTTATGGCACGGCGATGGCGACCGAACTCGCTGGCGCCGTCGAGCGTGCCGGCGCCGACGGCATCCTGCTGCTGCCGCCCTATCTGGTGTTCTCCGAGCAGGCGGGGCTGGCTGATCATGTCGAGGCGGTGTGCAAGGCCACCGGCCTTGGCGTCATCGTCTACAACCGCGACAACGCCATCCTCACCGAGGACACGATCGCAAGACTTTGCGAACGCTGCCCGAACCTCGTCGGGTTCAAGGACGGCGTCGGCGACATCGAACAGATGACGCGCATTCATCTGCGGATGGGCGACCGGCTGACCTATGTCGGTGGATTGCCCACGGCCGAGACCTTCGCGTTGCCGTACCTCGAAATGGGCGTCACCACCTATTCCTCCGCCGTGTTCAATTTCGTGCCTGACTTCTCGACCAAATTCTACGCGGCCGTGCGGCAGCGCGACCGTGAAACCGTCCAGGCGGGTTTGCGCGATTTCATCATGCCGCTGCTCGCGATCCGCAACCGCAAGCGCGGGTATGCGGTCTCGATGATCAAGGCCGGGATGAAAGTGATCGGCCGCGATTCCGGCCCGGTGCGCTCGCCGCTGACCGACCTGACGTCGGGAGAAGTCGAGGAACTTTCGGCGCTGGTAAGCCGGTTGAAAGCAAGCGAATTCACGCGCCGGTCGCTCGCCGCCGCCTGAAGTCCGCGCGGCTGCACGGCCGACGAATCCCTAGTAGGCTCGCCCGCAACCGATTCTCGGTCGCGGAGGGGACGCGAATGACGTTGCGGTCGATCAAACGCATGGCGCTCGCGCTGCTGGTATGTGGCGTAGGCCTCAGCAGCGCCGATGCCGCCGAGCCGATCCGCGTCGGCGCGGTGCTGCCGTTTTCCGGCGGCGTCGAGCTTTACGGCCAGCAGGCCAGGCTCGGGCTCGACCTCGCGGCCAGGGAAATCAACGCCGCGGGCGGCATTCTCGGCAGACCCGTAGAAGTGATTTACGCCGACGACAAAACGAGGCCGGCCTCCGCCGAGGCCGCGATGCGCAAGTTAATCGAGACCGATGGCGTTGTGGCGGTGGTCGGCCCCATCACCTCGGCCAATCTGAATGCGAACGTGCCAATCGCCGAGAGCCTGAAGACGCCGCTGCTCTACGCCACCAATTTTGAAGGCGGCAAATGCAGCCGTTATGTTTTCTCGTTCTCGACGGTGCCCAACCAGGACATGGGCCAATTGCTGCCCTACATGAACCAGGCCTTCGGCAATACCTACTTTTTGCTGGGCGCCGACCGGGTCTGGCCGCACCAGATGTTCGATATTGCAAAGCCGCTGATTGAGCAGCTCGGCGGCAAGGTCGTCGGCACGCAATATACGCTGGGCACCGAAACGGATTTCACCCCGCTGATCGCGCAGGTGGCGGTGGCCAAGCCGAAGGTTTTGCTGTTCGCGCTGAAAGGCGATGGCATCGATTTCATCCGGCAGGCCGACGACAAGGGATTGTTCAAGGAGACGACGGTCGCATTCCTCGGATTGTCCGAAATCGATCTCGGCATTTTCCGCGGCAAGGGCCAGAACATGTACACGGCGGTGCCGTCGGTTGCGACCAGCGACGATCCCGCCATCAAGGCCTTCGTCGCCAAGGTCCGCGCTGAGGGCGGCGCGGACGTTCTGGTGTCGAACTACGTCATGACCCACTACAACACGCTGATCGCGCTCAAGGCGGCGATCGAGAAGGCCGGCAAGGTCGACAAGGAGGCCCTCATCGACGCGCTGGCGGGGCTCGTCTTTCCATCGCCGACCGGGCCGGTGACGATCGACCAGAACCACTACGCGACGATGAATATGTTCATCGCCAGGACGCAGGGGAGCGATCTCGTTACCGTCCGCGCGCTGGGCCAGATCGCGCCGCAGCCGGGATGCAAACTGGCGGATCGCTGATGCGGAGGCACGCCATCAAACACCTCCAAAGGCTCCGCCGCGTCTACTGGCCGTAACCCACAAGCAGTCTCGGCAGCCACAATACCGTCGCGGGAAACAGCGAGATGATGATCAGCACCGCGACCCCGGCGCCCAGGAAGGGGCCGAGTTCACGGCTCTCCTCTTCCAGCTTCACGCCGGCGAAGTTGGCGCAGATGTAGAGCAGGATACCGACCGGTGGCGTGATCAGCCCGAGGCAGAGGTTGAATACCATCACCAGCCCGAAATGGACGAGGTCGATGCCGACGGCCTGGACCACCGGCACCAGCACCGGGATCAGGATGAACATCGCCGGCAGCGGCTCCATGAAGATGCCGATGATGAGCAGGAAGACGTTGATCATCATCAGGATGATCGTCGGGTCCGAGGAGAGGGAGCCGATCCAGATCGCGAGTGCGCGCGGGGTGCCCGAGACCGCGAGCAGCCAGCCGAAACCCGATGACAGCGCGATGATGAACATCACCAGCGCGGTGTCGAGAGCGGTCTGGATCAGGATCGGCCAGATCGTCCTGAGGCTGAGCTCCCGATAGACGAAGAAGCCGATGAAGGCGGCGTAGACCACGGCGATGGTGGCGCTTTCGGTGACCGTGACGATGCCGCCGGTGACGCCGATCAGGATGATCACCGGCATCATGAGCGCCCAGCTTGCCGGCAGGAACAGCCGGGGAATCTGCCGGATCGGCACCGCTTCCGAGACGGGGTAGTTGCGCTTCACCGAAATCCAGTAGGCCGCGACCATCAGCGACAGCGCAAGCAGGATGCCCGGCACGATGCCGCCGAGGAACAGCGCGATGATGGAGACGCCCTTTCCAGCTGACAGTCCGTAGATGACCAGCGGGATCGAGGGCGGGATAATCGGCCCGTTGACGCAGGCCGACGCCATCAGCGCCGCGGCGAAGCCGCCGCCATAGCCCTGTTTCTTCATCGCCGGGATCAGCACCTTGCCGAGCGCCGACGCGTCAGCCGCCGCCGAGCCCGACAGGCCGGAGAAGATCATCGCCGCGGTCACCGAGGTCAGCGCCAGACCGCCGCGGAACCGGCCGACCATGGCGTTGGCGAGGCTGATGATCTGGTGGGTGATGCCGCCGCCATTCATCAGGTTTCCGGCCAGGATGAAGAAGGGGATCGCGAGCAGCGCGTAGGAATCGGCGCCGACCAGCGTGCGCTGCGCCAGGATCGACATCGGCAGCGAGCCATGGGTCAAGATCGCGCCGATGGTGGCGAGCCCCATCGCGAAGGCAATCGGCACGGACAGGGCGAGCAGCAGGAAGAAGCCGCCAATCAGAACGGTGCTCATATCAGAAATCCCCCGCGAAGCCGTCAGGCTGACGCTTGGAGGGATCGACGATCTTCTCGATGAAGTAGAGCATCATCATCGCGCAGGAGACCGGCGCCGAGAAATAGAAGAAGGCCGGAGTGATATCGAGCGCGCCATAGGTGTTGGGCAGGACGTCGATCGAGAGTTTCAGGCTGTAGACGAACAGCACGATGATGAAGGTCAGGTTGGCGAGTTCGATCACCCAGAACATCACCTGCTGGGCGCGTCCCTTGAGCATGCCGATGAACATGTCGACGCCGATATGCAGCTTTTGCCGGTAGAGCACGGCCGCGCCGATGAAAGTGATCCAGATGAACAGGATGTTGGAGACCTGCTCGACCCAGGCAATCGGTGCGTTGATGACATAGCGCCACCACACGGCGGCGAGCGTGATCAGCACGATCGCCGCGACGCAGAGTCCGAGCGCGAACTTGGCGATCTCGGTGATGACGTCCGATAGCTTGCCGATGAGCGCCTTCATGCGGGATGCTCCGCTGTCAAACAACAATTGCCCGCGCTTACGCGCCGCCTCGGCCGTGGACCGAAGCGTGCGCGTCCGCAGCAAGTCTGAACGCGTCAGGCGATCTGGCCGATGCGGTCGGCCCATTTCTTGCCGGCCGGAAACTCGGTGGTCAGGCTCTTCACGGTCGCGGTGAAGGCCGCCTTGTCGACCTCGGAGATCACGATCTTCTTGGCCTTGATCAGTTCCAGGATGCGAACGTCGTCGCCGATCACCTTCGGCCGCATCTCGGCTTCCATGTCGCGCGCGGCCTGATCGACCGCCTGACGCAGCTCCGGGCTCAGTTTCTGGTAGGCCTGTTCGCTCATGAGGACGCAGTTGTCCTGCATCATGTGCTCGGTCAGCGACAGATGGGTGTTGGCGTCGAAGATGCCCGAATTGTAAGTCAGGCCCATCGGGTTCTCCTGGCCGTCGATCACGCTCGACTTCAGGGCCTGGAAGACCTCGGGGAAGGGGAGCGGAGTAGGCGAAGCGCCGAACAGCTCGAAGGTCCGGCGCCAGAGCGCGGTTTCCGGCACGCGGATTTTGAGCCCCTTCATGTCGGCTGGCACCTTCACCACCCGGTTGCAGGAGAGCATGCGCGGCATGCGCGGGATGGCGCCGAGCGGCCGCAGCTTCGCGCTCTTGGCGATGTCATCCTGGTATTCGGCGCGCATGGTGTCCCAGACACGATCCTTATGCGCGACGTCCTTGAACAAATAAGGATGGGTCCAGACCTCGGCGGGGCGGTACCAGCCGGCGACCACACCCTGGCCCGGCGTGGCGATCTGGATCGCGCCCTGGAGGACGGCCTCGACATGCTCGCGTTCGCCGCCGAGTGCGCCGCCATGGTGGCCGGTGATTTCGATCTGGCCCTTGCTCAGTTCGGCGACGCGCTTGTTGAAGAAATCGAGGCTGACGCCGATGAAATCCTGCTGCGAGGCTGCGCTGGCGCCGATCCAGCTGAGCTTCTGGGCCCTGAGCACGCCCGGCATGCCGATCAGCGCCGCGCCGGTCGCGAGCCCGCCGAGCATGGCGCGGCGGGATAGATAGCTTCGTCCCTTGGTCGTCATGGTTAGTCCTCCTCGGTTGTGGTTCGGCCCGTTGTTCGGGCTCTGTGGCGATGGCGGGGCGCGATGGCCCCGTCATGAAGTCGGTCAGGCGACGCGGATGTTGGGGCGCGCGAAGGCGGCCTCCATCTCGCGCCGGACTTTTACGGCGAGATTGGCGGGATCGTACGCAACATCGCTCCATTTCAGGCGCTGGCCTTCGGCGATGTCGGTCTTGAGCTTGACGTTGTGGGCAAGTCCGAGCGGCAGATAGCCTTCATCGAGCGAGGCCGAGGCGGGCGTCTGCTTGCCCCAGACGCAGAAGCCGCCTTCGCCGTCGAGCATCTCGCCGGCCTTGAGCGCGCGCTTGGCGGTGGCGACGACATCCGAGTTGAACATGATCGGCGCGCCCGTCGGCTCCTTGCGCAGGGCGGCGGAGGCGACCGAGATGCCGAGCTCCAGCCCGATCATGTGGATCGGCCGGTACAGACAGGAATATTTGCCGGTCTTGTCCGGCAGCATGCTGTACTCGCGGAAGCACTCCTCGCTATAGGCGCTGTCGCTCTCGAAGACGACATAGGTCCCCATGACGAGGCTGTTGGCGACATCGGTGCCGTCGCGATAGACGGAAGACGTGACCTCGGTAACGCCACTGCGCTCCAGAACGCCGCCGTCCGATTTCGGCTTGCATATCTCGGCATGTTCGAAACGTGTCGCCGGCGGGAAGGAGAGGCCGTCGGCCTGCGCATGAAGGCCGGTCGCGTTGCAGACGGCGGTCATCTCGATGCCCGACTTGGTGCCGTCGACGAAGCTGTTGAACATCTTCGGATTGATCGAGTTGCGATCCTTGATCTTCATGTACTTGTCGAGGATGTCCCAGACCGTGTCGGGGGTCGACTGGTGGTAGGTCGGGTGGTAGCGCGTGCCCTTGCCGGCCGACACCACCTTGAAGCCTGCCGCGCGCGCCCAATCGACATGGTCGGCGATCAGCGCCGGCTGGTCGCCCCAGGCGAGCGAATAGACCACGCCGGCCGCGCTCGCCTTTCGCGCCAGGATCGGGCCGGCGACGGCGTCGGCTTCGACATTGACCATGATGATGTGTTTGCCGTGCTCGATCGCTTTCAGCGCAAAACGGATGCCGGCGCCGGGATCGCCCGTCGCTTCGATGACGACCTCGACTCCGGGATGGGTGACCAGCTTGTCGCCATCGTCGGTGATATGCGTCGCGCCATTTTTGAGCGCGTCCTCGATCGAGGCGGCCGCATATTGCTCCTGCGGCCAGCAGGCGAGCTGCAACTGCGAGCGGGCGCGCGCGGTGTTGAGATCGGCGACGCCGACGATGTGCATGCCGTCGGTGTTGCGGGCCTGCGAGAGGAACATCGTTCCGAATTTTCCGGCGCCGATGATGGCGACCGTGACCGGCCGTCCGGCCGCCTTCCGTTCCAGGAGCATGCGATGCAGGTTCATGTGGTCGCGCCTTTCGCCTTCGGCCGATCGATGATCGGGCCAGCCTCATCCGGTGAGGAATCGACGAACGGAAAAGTGGTTTCCGCGCCGCGTACCAGGCGGCGTACAGCGATCACCAGGGGCTTGCGCCGCATGCCGATCTTCGCCCCCACTATGGCGGGTGACGTCTCTTCCCGATCGCTAGCAGCTTCTTTTGATGAGCTGCATTCCTCATTTATGCGTGCTAGCATGAGCAAATGGGGCAGCAAAAGCGAATAAGGATGCTTGAATCGATGAGCTGTATTCGTCGATGATTGGCGAGTTGCCGCCTTTGCAGTGGCTGCTGACCTTCCGCGCCGTGATGGAGGCCGGCAGCTTTGTCGGCGCGGCCAGGCTGTTGAACCTGACGCCTTCTGCGATCAGCCATCAGATGCGTGCGCTGGAAGGCACGCTCGGGCGCCCGCTGTTCCTGCGCGTCAAGCGAACCGTCATCCCGACCGAGGAGGCGCTGACCTACAGCGCATCGATAGGGGAGAGCTTCGCCCGGCTCGTGACCGCAACCAGCCGCGTTGCCTCCGGCGCTGGCGTGCGCCGGCTGCCGATCCACGCTTCGCCAAGCTTCGCGACGCTTTGGCTGGTGCCACGGCTCGGCCAGTTCCTGCGCGAGCACCCGGCGATCGACATTGCGCTCTACGCCAGTCACGAGCCGGCGCGGCTCGGCCAGGACGGCATCCTGGTCGATATCCAGTATGCGCGTCCGGTGCCGGAATCCTGCGAGGCGGTGCCGCTGGTCGAGGAGTTGATCGTGCCGCTGGCGAGCGCAAGCTTCGTCGCCGAGCATCGATTGACGGCGCCTGCCGATATCGCCCGCGTGCCGCTGATCCACTCGCTGCGTTGCGTGGTGCCGTGGGACCAGTGGTCGGCCAGGCACGCGCGGCTGGTGCCGCTCAATCCGCGCGGCCTGCAGTTCGACCGCGCCCATCTTGCACTTGCAGTCGCCGCAGACGGGCTGGGCCTCGCGCTCGAATCGACCTTGCAAGCGGGAGACCATCTGCGCCGGGGCGCATTGATCATGCCTTTCGGGCCGCTCGGCATTCCTGCGGTCGCTCACCGACTGCTCTATCGCCGCGAGGATCGCGCCAATCCGGAAATCATCGCCTTTGTTGACTGGATCACTGGCATGCTGGCGCAGGAACGCCATTCCGAGTGGCGGTGAAGACGAAACTCAGCGCTCAGAACCGTTTAGCGCTGGCGTGCCGCAATTTTGAAGACACCTCACGTCCGGAGGGGCGGCGATGGAAGGACCGATCCGGCCAAGCGCATCGATGGTGGATTCCTGTCGATCGTTCGGTAACTATTCTTTCTCGGAGGCGATCTATGTGAGTTGATGAGGGCGTTGCAATTCGACGGGCGTGATTCCTGCTGTAACCGTTCCTATGCAAGCCAAGAGCCCACCCCGCTTCGACGTCGAGGTCCTGCGCGAACGTGCGGGCGCAAAGGTGTTTGCGCGCGGCGAAGCCTATTCCGTCAGCGGACAGGTTGAGATTCTCGTCATCGGGCCTCGGCGCGTGCTGGCAGAGGTCGCGGGAACGGAAGATTATCGCGTGGAACTGACAGGGCAGGGCAAGGAGTTTGATGGCGCGTGCTCATGCCCCGCGTACGGAGACTGGGGATTCTGCAAGCATCTGGTGGCCACCGCACTGGCGGCGAACGACGCGAGAACCGACGGCTATGATGCGTTTGCGCGGATTCGCAATCATCTGAAACAAAAAGGTGTCGACGCTCTCGTCGAAATGATCGTGGATATGGCGGAACAGGATACTGCATTGCTCCGCAAGCTCGACAACGCCGCCGCGTTGATGCACGCCGATGACAAGACGCTTGGAGCGCGATTGCGCAAGGCGATCGACGACGCGACGCGCGTCAGGGATTTTATTGATTATCGCAAGGCTTCCGGCTGGGTAGCCAATGTGGATTCTGTGCTCGACTCCGTTGCCGGTCTCGCATCCGGCACTCGCGCCGCCCTTGCATGCGAGCTTGCCGTGCGCGCGATCGAGCGGATCGAGCAAGCGATCGAGGGGATCGACGATTCCGACGGAGGTTGTGGCGCGCTGTTGGGCCGGGCGCGCGACATACATCTTGCCGCGGTTCGCGAAATACGGCCCGAGCCAATACAACTCGCCCGCGATCTATTCGCCCGCGAGATGCAGGACGAATACGGGACGTTCGACGGCGCCGTGGCGCTTTACGCCGAGGTGCTCGGCGAGAGCGGGCTCGCCGAATATCGACGGCTCGCTGCCGAGGCGTGGGAGAATCTGTCCCCGTGCAGCGGCCGCGGGAGGCAGCAGGAGCCGGAGCAGCAGGAGTTCAACGATAATTCGGACCAACTCATGAGGATTCTCGATTTCTTTGCCGAACGCGCCGGCGACGTCGACGCCCGCATTGCCCTGCGGGCCAAGGACCTGTCCTCCCAGTGGGACTATTTGCAACTCGCCGAATTCTGCCGCACGCACGGGCGCGAGGAAGAGGCCGTTCGCCGTGCTGAGGAGGGACTGTGGGTGTTCGAGGACGAGCGGCCGGACGAGCGACTCGTACTCTTCGCCGCGGACGCCCTGTCGAAGGCAGGTCGAAGCGCAAATGCCGAGGCGCACCTGTGGCGTGCTTTCGAAAAGACGCCTTCGCTCCATCTCTACTCGCGGCTGCGCAAATTCGGCGGCGAGGAAACCCGCGATCGCGCTGTCAGCTTCCTGGAGGCCAAGCAGGCCTCAGGCGCGCGATTCCATTGGTTTCAGCCGTCCGATCTTCTGGTCCGGATATGGATGCAGGAGAAGATGTTCGATGCGGCCTGGGCGGTGGCGCGGAAGCACGGCCTGTCGCCGGTCTTGAAGGACGAACTTGCCAGAGCGAGCGAAGCGACCCATCCGCGTGAGGCACTTGAAGTTCATGCCGAACGCGTTGTGCTGCTTGTCACTACTGGTGGCAATGCAGCATATGCGGAGGCAGCAAAATTGATCGCGCGCATGGCGACTATGCGCAGCAAAAAGGAGCAGGCGGATTATGTCCTGGGGCTCAAAGCGCGTTTCGATCGCAAGCGTAATTTCATGAAGTTGTTGGTTTGACTTGGCGCCAGCACGCGAAGCGATGCTCTGCCAGAGCGGCGCCGGCCGCCTGCGCTCGGCGCTTGATCTTCCCACGCCGGCCGCTTGACGAGAATGACGCGGGGATGAAACGTCAAGCCGCGCCCCGCGTGCCGTTCGGTCCCCGATCGGGGCCGGGATCGCGGCCGGCAGCGGCTGATGTGAGCCGGCCGAGATAATGCGCCCAACCCTTGTCATGGCTGGCGCGGGTCGCCTCGTTGGGAAGGCCGCTATGGGTCATGCGCAGCAGCGTGCCGCCATCCTGTTCGATCAAATCGATTTCGATCAGGCTTGATCCCGGCGGCACCTCGTCGTTGGTTTCCCAGCCAAAACTGTAGGCGAGGCGGTGCACCGGCACGACTTCGCGGAAGGCGCCGCGCGCGGTGGCGCTGCCAACGCCTTTGAGGAGATAGAGCCCGCCCGGATGCATCTCCGTCGTCGCCTCGGTCCCCATCCACTGCACGATCTTGTCGGGATCGGTGAGGAAGGCGAATACGCTGGCGCGTGGCGCCGCAATGTGGGTCTCGCGCTGGACGACGAACGCTTCAGTCATCGAAAACCTCGTTGTTCGTTGGCATGAAGAAGGTGCAACCGATGCGAACATATGCCCGCGCGCGGATTTACCAAGGGCAGTTGATGACAATGACGCGCCGCTGCCACATGATCGGCCCATGCAACTCAATTCGACGCTGACATGGCTGGTGGATGCGGCGGGCGCTTCACCGGGTGCGGACTGGTTCCTTGCCGAACTCGGTGCGCATTTGATCGCTGATAATCTGCCGCTCGCCGGCGGCGCCCTGACGCTCGCGGTTCCGCATCCGATCATTGCCCGCCGCACCTGGTTGTGGCGGGCCGAGAACGGCGAGGTGATCGAGGCGGTGGGTTTTGCGCCGGCAGATGCAGGACAGAAGGATTCCGCTGGCGATGCCGGTCGACGTTGGCTGGCCGGGCTCGCGGACGGAATGGTGCATGAAAACGTCGTGGGTCCGGGACCGGATGGACCGGTGCTCTCATGGATCGGGCCGCGCCAGTTCACGGAAGCAGAGATCGCCCGGCTGCGCGAGGTCACCCGTTTTGCCGCAGCACCACTCGCAGCCCTTTCAGCGCGCGCGACGCTGACCGCAACGCTCGAGGCCTATCTCGGCCGGCGCAGCGCGGCGCGCATTTTGGCAGGACCGTTGCGGCGCGATGTCGGAGAAACCATCCGTGCCGCGTTGCTCTATGCGGATTTGCGCAGCTTCACCGCGCTGTCCGAGACTTCGCCGCCGGCTTCCGTCATCACCGCGCTGGATGCCTGGTTCGATTGCATGGCCGGCGCCGTTCACGCCTTCGGCGGCGAAGTGCTGAAATTCATCGGCGATGGCATGCTGGCGATCTTTCCCGTCAGCGGAGACAATCCCGGCGATGCCTGCAACGCGGCGCTTCGTGCGGTCACATCGGCGCAAGCCGGCATGGCGCATCTTGATGGGATCAGGCGGGAGCAGGGGTTGCCATCGCTGGCGTTTGGCGCGGCGCTGCATCTCGGCGAAATTCTTTGGGGCAATGTCGGCGCGGCGGACCGGCTGGATTTCACCGCGATCGGTCCTGCCGTCAATCTGGTCAGCCGGCTCGAAGGGCTTTGCCGGCCGCTCGGCCGGACGGTTTTGATTTCCGGTGCGGTCGCCGCCGGGATCACCGCAAAACTGATCCCGCTCGGAACGCATCCGCTGCGCGGCATCGCCGCTCCCTGCGACGTCTACACCGTGCCGGACGGCTAGCCCCGGAACCCGAAAGAGCCCGATCACAAAGAAGTTAAACCGATCGGTTGACAATTCGCCGTGGGCGACTATGTTAAACCACATGGTTGAACAACACGCCCATCTGGACGCTGTCTTTCATGCCCTCGCGGATCCCACCCGGCGGGCCATGCTTGGCCAGCTCGCGGAACGCGAACTCACGATCGGGGAACTCGCTACCCCATTCAGTATGAGTTTCGCGGGCGCCTCCAAACATGTGCGGGTGCTCGAGAACGCGGGCCTGGTGACGCGCACGATCCAGGGCCGGACCCATCTGTGCCGCCTGCAAGCGGCGCGGCTTGCCGAAGCCAATGAGTGGCTCAGACGTTACGAACGCTTCTGGAATGAAAAGCTCGACACCTTGGAATCCCTGCTGCGCGCCGAAGACGAAGCGGCAGCAAAGAAAAGCAAGACGTGAAGGAGTAGAACGATGGATGCGAAGACACCCGATGCCTACGGCACGCTGATCGAACCCACGACGCTGAAGATCCAGCGGTTGCTGCCCGGTCCGATCGAGCGCATCTGGGCCTATCTCACGGATAGCGAACTGCGCCGCAAATGGCTGGCGGCAGGCGCGATGGAGATGAAGGTCGGCGCGCCCGTCGAATTCGTCTGGCGCAACGGCGAGCTCAACGACCCGCCAAGCCCGCGGCCGGCCGACTTCCTCGAAGAGCACCGCATGCAAAGCCGGATCACCGAACTCGATCCGATGCGCAAGCTTTCGATCGCCTGGAACAACAGCGGCGACGTGACGTTTGAACTGGAGCCAAGCGGGCAGGGCGTGCTGCTGACGGTGATCCATCGCCGCCTGCCGGATCGCGCAACCCTGCTCAAGGTCGGCGCCGGCTGGCATATGCACCTCGATGTCCTTGTCGCCCGCGCATCCGGCAACGAGCCGGCGCCGTTCTGGCAAGGCTGGAGTCGCCTGCGAGACGAATACGAACGGCGGCTTCCGGCCTGACGCCGCAGCACGACGCGTAACGCAACAAGCATCGCAACCAACAGGAGGCTAGCTATGACTCTAGCAATGAAGACTCATGTCGTTTCGGCACAGGAGTGGGAAGCCGCACGTCAGCAGATGCTGGTGAAGGAGAAGGCCAATACCCGCGCCCGTGACGCGCTGGCCGCCGAGCGCCGGCGGATGCCGTGGATGGCCGTGGAGAAGAGTTACGCGTTCGAAGGACCCGGCGGCAGAGCGAGCCTGGTCGATCTGTTCGACGGCCGCCTCCAGCTGATCGTGTACCGTGCCTTCTTCGAGCCCGGCGTGCATGGCTGGCCCGAACAGGCCTGCCGCGGTTGCTCCATGGTGGCCGACCAGGTCGCCCACGTCGCTCATTTGAACGCCCGCGACACCACGCTCGCGTTTGTCTCGCGCGCGCCGCAGGCGGACATCGCGCGGCTGAAGAAGCGGATGGAATGGAAGATGCCCTGGTACACCATCACCGACAGCTTCGACAAAGACTTCGGCGTCGACGAATGGCACGGCACCAACGTGTTCATCCGCGATGGCAACAAGGTTTTCCGGACCTACTTCATCAACAACCGCGGCGACGAGCAGATGGGTGGCACCTGGAACTACCTCGACATCACGCCGCTCGGCCGCCAGGAGGTCTGGGAGGACTCGCCTGCGGGCTATCCGCAGACACCGACCTACAAATGGTGGAACTGGCACGACAGCTATGTCCCGGACGCCGCGCCCGACAAAAAATGGGTCGAGGTGTCGGACGCCGGCGAGGCCGCCATGCGGAAACAAGCCGGCTAGCCTGGTGACATGCGGCATCGCTCGCTCGCGCCGAGCATTCTGCGCGAGCGATGCCCCGGGGCAGGTAGCAGCGGCGCAACAGCGCTTTGCCGCAGGAGACAAACATGCACGATATTCACGCCCTCGCACGCGATTCTGGCGGTCTTCCTCGTGAAAACGGCAACGCGGCGATGATCAGCGCCGCCGATTTTCTATATCTCGCCGCCGCGCCGACCTTCGCGATCATGGCGCTGCTGACGAGCTTCCTTGGATCATCCGACGCCCTTTGCGCGAGTGCGGGGGCGTCGCCGCTGGGCGGAATGGTCCCGATGTATTTGCTGATGAGCGCCTTTCATTTGGCGCCTTGGCTGAAGCTGATCTCTCACCGGCGAAACGGTGTCCGCCGGCGCTGATCCCACGTTCGAAATTAAATCATCCCACTGGAAGGAAACGACATGAGCAATGCCTATGCCGGCGGCTGCGCCTGCGCCGCGATCCGTTATGAAATCTCCGGCGAACCGGTCTTTATGAACCACTGCCAGTGCCAGGATTGTCAGCGCAGGAGCGGCACCGGGCACGGCTCCTATCTGACCTTCGCGGGCAGGAAGGGCGTGAAACTCGAAGGCAAGGCGGCACATTGCGACGTCGTTGGCGACAGCGGCAATGTGAAGACGCACAGCTTCTGCCCCGCCTGCGGCTCGCCGGTCTATCTGACGTTTGCGGCGATGCCGGATCTCTTCACCGTGCACGCGGCGAGCCTCGACGATCCCGGCCGATTCAAGCCGCAAGTCGTCACCTACGCGATGCGCGGCCACGCCTGGGATGATCTCGATCCGGGTTTGCCGAAATTCGACAAGATGCCACCTGCTGCCAGTTCCTGAACCGGCCACGCACCTCAAAAAAAGATCCTGATCATGTCGCCTTTGGCGCTTCTCAAACGTCTTGAACCGAGAGGCGCCAAAACGGAGATTTGTAATGGACCATTCTCGCTATCGTTGGGTAATCGTTGCGGCCGGCGGCACGCTCGGCTGCGTCGCGATCGGCGCGATGTTTTCGCTGCCGGTGCTGTTGCAATCGATCACGCGTGATACAGGCTGGTCGGTCGCCGGCGTATCGAGCGCGATGACGGTCGGTTTCCTGGCGATGGCGTGCTGCAGCATGCTCTGGGGCTCGCTGTCCGACCGCTTCGGACCGCTGCCGGTGGTGCTGACGGGATCATTGGTGCTGGCAGGAAGCCTCTTGCTCGCAAGCCTGGCGACGTCGCTGCTGGCGTTCCAGTTCGTCTTCGGCGTTCTGGTCGGCGGCGCGATTGCCGCGATCTTTGCCCCGATGATGGCCTGCGTCACCGGCTGGTTCGATACAAATCGCAGCCTCGCGGTCTCATTGGTGTCGGCCGGCATGGGAATAGCGCCCATGACCATGGCGCCGCTGGTGGCCTGGCTGGTCTCGGTCCATGACTGGCGAACGACGCTGCAGATCGTGGCTGCGATTGTTGCCGTCATCATGATTCCGGTATCGCTGTTGGTGCGGCGCCCGCCGGCGCTCGTAGCCGCCAACGCCAGTGCCCCGGCAAACGGCGCGCAGCAAACCGAGATGACGGTGGGCGAGGCGGTGCGTTCGCCCCAGTTCGCGATCCTGCTGCTGACGAATTTCTTTTGCTGCGCCACCCATTCGGGACCGATCATCCACACCGTCAGCTATGCCGTCAGCTGCGGCATCCCGCTGATCGCGGCAGTTTCGATCTACAGCCTCGAAGGGTTCGCAGGGCTCTTTGGCCGCATCGGGTTCGGCATCCTTGGCGACCGGCTGGGCGCCAAGCGCGTTCTCGTCGCGGGATTGCTGGTGCAGGCCTTCGGCGCGCTGGCCTATGTGTTCGTCCGTGACCTTGCCGGCTTCTATGCTGTGGCGGCGGTGTTCGGCTTCATCTACGCTGGCACGATGCCGCTCTATGCTGCGATCGCGCGCGAGAATTTTCCGCTGAAGATGATGGGCACCGTGATCGGCGGCACAGCGATGGCGGGCAGCCTCGGCATGGCCATGGGACCGGTGGCCGGCGGTCTGATCTACGATATCCTTGGTAGCTACACGTGGCTCTATGTCGGCTCCTGGGCCATGGGACTTGGCGCGTTCCTGATCGCGATGACCTTCAAGCCGTTCCCCAGAGTGCAGACGGCGCCAGTGCCGGCGTGAAGGTCACTCGCGGCGAGGTTGCTCATGGTGGCGGTGGCGACGAGATCGCGCTGCTGAACTCGCGCAGCCATTGGCGCGCCAATGTCGAAAATGGCTCGGTGGGCTCTGCCATCGACCGCATCTCGGCCAGCGTACGGTCGGCGAGGAAGCGGAGGCGTTGGACAATCGCATCGGCACGGCCTTGAGGCAAAGCGTCCTTGACGGCCGGATCGGCTATCTCGGCCGCCATGTCAGTAAGTTCAACGGCGATATTTCCCAGGAACTCGAGCCGTCGGAGCAGGCGGGTGCGCTCCTGCACGAGCCGCAGGCGGTTGAGGCCGTAGGTATGGATCGATGTCGTACCACGGGGGCTGGGCGTTGCCGGTCCGCCGGTCGGCAGCACCAGGCCAAGCGGGTTGTTGTGATCGATGTGAAAGACCAGATCGGCTTCCGGATCATCGCGGCAGGGGTCGAGCAATAGCGCGGCCTCTGCCGCATAATTCGTGCTCTCAGCCGGGATGCGGGTGCCGGCTATCGGGAAACTGTCCTGCTTCCCCGACTGGCTTGTCGGCTGGCCGGCCCGCGTCCGGCTCGTCCGCAGCAGATCCTGAAGGCTGGACCCCTGGCCAACGACGATCTGCCCTCGGCGGCGGTTGCAGTCGATGCAACTCGGCAGCAAATTGTGCCAGTCCATCGCCAGCCACCAATAACCGGGATGCGAAGTATCCTCGGCCACGCGGCCCTTGGGACGGTAGTGCTCGACGTCAACCGGAGCCGAGTTGGCGAAGAAAGTCTCACAGTAGGCGCACTTGCCGTGGAAGAGGGCCTCCAGCGCACGTTTGACTTCGTCGTCCTTATAGGCGGCGAACGGAAAGCCGCCTTTTTTGGGATTCGAATCGGCAGCATGCTCGCGCGCACGATCGAGTTCGGTTTTTCCCTCTTTGTTGGTTTTCGAGAGCGCTGCGGGGACCGCTTCCGCGTTGCGATCGACCTTGCGCACGATCAGATGCCCCTCAATGCAGCGACGATGTCCTGGCGGGCCTTGTCGCTCAAGGCTCGCATCCGGTCCGCCGACGCCTTGCGACGCTCGCGTAGATACTGGACGACCGCTTCCTGCACGAGACGATGCACCGCCGACGATCCGACTGGAAGCGCCGAGGCGATGTCGGCATTGAAGCGGTCAATCGTATCGAGTTCGGCCGTGCTGAGGGCGGTCCTTTGCCGTGCAAGGAGGTCGCCGATCTCCGCCAGCTTTGCGTCGGTCTCGGGCGTGTCCGTCGAGAAAAGCTGAAAGAGGTTGGATGTCAGCAGTTGCTCCAAGGTAAGCTTCGAGACAGAAGGCACATCGTGCAACTGTTCGACAAACACCGGCAGATCGGTGCCCCCGGTCACGTCGCTGCTCGCCACCTTCTGCATGACGCGGACTTCACCGTCGCCCATGCCGCGCAGGCAGAGAGGGTCGTGCGTTGTCGCGATGAAGGTAACATTGGGAAGCGCCTTGCGCAGCCCGCGCATGATCTGCATCTTCCAGCGCGGGTGAAGATGCGCCTCGACTTCGTCAATGAGGACGACCGCCCGTGCGGCGGCCAGCGTCTCGAACCCGCCATAGACGCGGGGATCCATCAGGCCTTCGAAGATGTCGCAGACCATCGCCAGTACCGAACGAAAGCCGGAGCTCGCGATATGCAGCGGCGTCGAGATGTCGACGTAGCTGCCGTCGGGCTTCGTCATGCGTGTCATGATCAGACAGCGTTTTTCCTCACGCTTGATGACCTCGAATTCGTCGTCGATCGAGAAAATATCGCGCAGGGCGCGAACAACCATATTGAAATGTGTTGGGTCGAGGCTGAGCAACCATCGCTCGGGGTTGGACAATAGCTGATCGGGTCGGAACAGGCTCTGGATATACTTTTCCGGCGTATGCTTACGACGTCGATCGGTGTAGTGCCGGAACGCGCCATAGGCGAAGACGGGTGGTACCGGGACGTCGGTCTCATTCCGGTCCTGATACCCGTTTTCGGATATGGTCAGGTGACGAGACCGGATGCCGTCCAGCGCAAGCGTGACTTCTGCGGTGCGGCTGGCATGATCGGGTCCAGCGCCGAGGAAGGCTGGATCAAGCGGCAGCGAATCAACGGCCAGTTTGAGCGCGGTGCGCGCCGTATGATCCGCAAGGGTAAGGCCGATCGCTTCAAGAAGCGAACTCTTGCCGGCAGCGTTCTCGCCGAGGATCAGCACCGACGGCACCGGTGCGGTCGAACCCGCCTCCGGCGCCGCGTCGGGCATGGCCAGATCCAGCGACTCGATCGATCGGAAGTTTCGGACCTGAACCGCGGTAAGGCGGGCGTGGCTGCGGCGGGGCGCTGGAGCTGCTTTCTGCGCAATCGCCACGCCGGTGCGGTCCTCATGCTGCAGCGCGTCCACGGCGGCGTTCAACTGCTTGCCAATGTCGCCTCGGCCATAAAATCGCATGAACGATGCATGTATGCCATTGCGGGAGGCGTTGATCTGCGGCAGTCCCTGTGCCCGCAACACCTTGGCGAAGCGGCGCAAGAGGATGAACCAGCTGCCACCGAACTCGATCTCGGCAAATGAAAACAGATTGTGTTGACGGTTGCCAGACGTAAGCGCGAAGGTAAGCTGATCGAAGCGCTCGTTGAATGTCATGCGCCGGGCCGCGACGCGTGATTCATCGTTAAGTTTGAAATGGTCGACGGTTGTGCGGGCTGCTTCCGTGCGTGGCACGAGCCGGCCTTGCAGTTCGACGTGGAAGTGGCCATAGAGCTCGCTACGGCCGCAAGGATCGAGCAGGAGCGCCTTTTCCCGCGGCGGATGATCGCGCCACAGTCCGATGCCCTCCTTGATGTATCGATCGATTTGCTCGTCGGTGGGCAGCGAAGTCCGATTGCCCTTGACCGGGAAAAAATCCGGCTCGGATGGGTCGCACCGATCGCAAATCGAATAGATGTTCTCCCAGGCGTCGGCGAGCCAAACATAATAGAGGTGGCCGATCTCGGAGGCCACGAAAGGACGTGCCTCGGCTGGCGGCCGGAATCGATATGGCTTTATTGGCACGCGCATCTCGCAAAATGCGCATTTCTGGTAGAAGAGCAGGTCCAGGGCCTTGAAAACCGAGGGGTGTTTGAGGAGGTACGACTCCTGGGGGGCCGTCGTCTGCGCACGCTTGACCGTTTCTGTGCGCAGATAGTCACGCAACACGGAGCGATTGCGTTGCGCCTCGCTGATTCGGAACGCCTCGGGTGGAGGCTCGCGGCCGCGCTCAAATCGCTGCATCGCTCAGCGCCTCGATTTTCCGGTGCTCTTCTCCCTCTTGGTGCTTTTCTTCTTTCGAGCCTTTTTGGCGGTCGTTTTGGCCAGCCCTCGGATCGTCAATTCCGCCGCGTTCACGCATGTGATCCCCAATCATTTTGCGCAATACAAGCCAAAGTAGCATTGCCGGCGAGAGAAGGCGAGTGAACTGGATCACATCCACGGGCGACGGCCGGCAAGACGGATCAATATTGCAACAGACGGTGAGATTGTTGCAAACGCGCACGCCTTGCTGTGTCAGGGTTCAGCCGGCAAATGCCTTTTCCAGATCGGCAATAACGATCTTTCGCATCTTCATCATCGCCTGCATCGCGCGATCGGCTTTTTTGCGATCGGGATCGCCGAGGTATCGGCCCAGTGCCGTGGGCACAACCTGCCAGGACAGGCCGAATTTGTCCTTCAGCCATCCGCATTGCGATTCCTCGCCGCCGTCGGCGGTCAGCCTGCTCCAGAAATAGTCCACCTCTTCCTGGGTCTCGACGCTGATGAAGAAGGAGACCGCCTCGTTGAATTTGTACTTGGGGCCGCCATTGAGGGCGTTGAACTTCTGCCCCTCGAGTTCGAAACTCGCCATGAAGTCATTGACGACCTCGACCTTGGCATTGGGAAACACCGATTTGTAGAAGGCGACGGCCGCCGGGACGTTGTTGTCGAACCAGAGGAACGGCGTGATGGAAGTCATGACGGATGTCCTTGTCAGTTGGGGGGAATCGGCAGGCTTGGTGCTTTGGAGGGAGTGGGCTCGGGGGGAGGACGAACGAGGGGACAGGATTCCGACACGGCCTGTTTCTTTTTTTCTCTATGCCAAATCCACCCCTCCGGGGGCAGGGCGGGTCTGGTAGGCTTCCTCGGTTCGTCTGAAACCGGATTGCCCATGTCCATTGATCTTGAACGCCTTCGCGCTGAGACGCCCGGTGTTGTCAGCCGTGTCCACCTCAACAATGCCGGCGCCGGCCTGATGCCCTTGCCGGTGCTGCACGTGATGACAGACTACCTCAGGCGAGAGGCCGAGATCGGGGGCTACGAGGCCGCCGCCGAGGCTGCAGCACGCCTTGACGGCGTTTACGACAGTGTTGCCGGTCTGATCGGCGCCGCCAGGGATGAGATTGCGCTGACCGAAAATGCCACTGTGGCGTGGCAAATGGCCTTTTACGCCCTGCCACTGCGCGCCGGCGATCGCATCCTGACCGCGCGGGCCGAATATGCGGCAAACTACGTTGCGTTTCTGCAGGTCGCCAAGCGCACGGGGGCGGTGATTGAGATCATCCCTGATGACGCAAATGGCGTGCTGGATGCGGAAGCGCTGGAGCGGATGCTTGACGATCGGGTGCGTCTGATCGCGATCACCTGGGTGCCCACCAATGGCGGCCTGGTGAATCCTGCGGCCGCCGTCGGCCGCATCGCACGGGCGCACGGGATTCCCTATCTGCTCGACGCGTGTCAGGCCGTCGGACAGATGCCAGTCGACGTCGCGGCGCTTGGCTGCGACATGCTTTCAGCGACGGGACGCAAGTTCTTGCGCGGTCCGCGCGGGACCGGATTCCTGTATGTGCGTCGCGAGCTGCTGGGCAAGCTCGAGCCACCGATGATCGATCATTTCGGCGCGCCGTGGGTGGCGCCCGATCGCTACCAGCTTCGACCTGACGCCCGTCGCTTCGAGACCTGGGAGAACAACTACGCCGCAAGATTAGGGCTCGGTGTCGCGGTGGACTACGCGCGGGCGATCGGAATCGAGCCGATTGCCGCGCGTTGCCGGACGTTGGCTGGCCTGCTGCGCAATGGGCTTGGCCAGATTCCTGATGTCGCGATCCATGATCTTGGACCGCATCCGGCGGCGATCGTCACATTCACCGTCCTGGGCTTTGAGGCCGATGCGGTGAAGACGCATCTGGCCAACGCGGGAATCAATGTCAGCACGTCAGATCCTGCGAGCACGCTGCTCGACGCGAAGCGGCGTGCATTACCTTCGATTGTGCGCGCCTCGCCTCACTATTATAATACGGAGGACGAAATCGATCGTCTGACGACGGCTGTTCGGAAGGTCAGGGATCGCCCGTGATCGGTTTGCGCATCTCACCGCTTCAAGAAAGAGCGGGTCGCCTCGTCGCTTTCAGTCGGCCACTTGCCTTCGGACCGCCACGGCGCGAAACTCTGCGCCGAGACTGATCTCCCCGCACTCCAACGAAAGCAAAAACCTGATGGCACGCGTGCGCTGTATTACCGAAATGGGCATGGGCGTTGATGTTCATGGCCGCGACGCCACCAAGGCCGCGAAGCGCGCGGTCTCGGACGCGATCCGCCACTCCAGCCTCGGCTTCTTCCGGATGCTCGGCAAGACCGCCAACGATATGTACGTCGATGTCACCATCGCCGTGCCGAACCCCGAGGCGGTGGATACCGCGGCGGTCGCCAAGGAATTGCCATATGGCACCAAGACCGTGAAGGCGATCGCGGGCGGGCTCGAGATCCCGTCCGATCTGGGCAACGATCCTATCCTGATCGCCAACGCTGCCGTGATCGTGAGCTTTGACGACGGCAAAACCGGGTAGACTCCCAACAAGCCGTCGTCCAAGCTGCCGATAAGAGCAACACCGGGGAAACAAGGGAGCGTCACCGCCATGAAGCACTCTGTCAAATCCTTGCTCGTGTCCGCGGCGCTCTGCGCCGTCCCGCTCTGGCCCGCGCATGCCGAGTTGGACGTTCCCGCGCTCAAGGCCGCGATCGAAAAAACGTTCGAGGCGGACTATCCAAAGCTCGATGCGCTCTACAAGGACCTCCATGCCCATCCTGAACTCGCCTTTCAGGAGGTAAAGACCGCGGCAAAACTCGCCGCCGAGATGCGCGCGCTTGGTTTTGAGGTCACCGAGAAGGTCGGCAGGACCGGGCTGGTCGCGATTTACAAGAACGGTGACGGCCCCACTATTCTGGTGCGCACCGAGCTCGATGCGCTGCCGATGGAGGAGAAGACCGGCCTCGACTATGCGAGCCGCGAAAAGACCACCTGGAACGGCCGGGAGACGTTCATCGCGCATAGCTGCGGCCATGACATTCACATGGCGAACTGGGTCGGCACGGCGAAGACACTGCTAGGCCTGAAGGACCAGTGGAAGGGCACCTTGATGTTCATCGCGCAGCCGGCCGAGGAAATCGTGCAAGGCGCGAAGGCCATGCTGGATGACGGCCTGTTCACGCGATTTCAGAAGCCCGATTTCGCCTTTGCCTTGCACGCCGGCGGCTTTCCCTACGGCAATCTCAGCTATCGCGTCGGCGTCGGCTCATCCACTGTCGACGGCCTCTACATCAAGTTCCGTGGCCGCGGCGGTCACGGTGCGATGCCGCAGCTGACCATCGATCCCGTGATGATGGCCGCGCGCTTCATCGTCGATGTGCAGAGCGTGATCAGCCGCGAAAAGGATCCGACCGAATTCGCCATTGTCACCATTGGGTCGATCCATAGCGGCACGGTCGGGAATATCATCCCGGACGAGGCAACGCTGCTGGGGACGATTCGCACCTTCAAGCCGGCGGTGCGCAACAAGTTGGTGGCGGGGATCGAACGGACGGCGAAGGCGGTAGCCGCGATGTCGGATGCGCCGGCGCCCGACATCAGGATCGGGGAGGGTACCAAGGCTGTCATCAACGATCCTGCTGTGGTCGCGACCGCCGAGAAGGCGCTGAAGGCGGCGTTCGGCGACAAGCTGCGGCTGACACCCGCGAACACGACAAGCGAGGATTTTTCCGAGTTCGCCGCGGCCGGCGTGCCGTCGATGATGTTCAATATCGGCGTCTACGAGCCGGAACGGTGGCTGGCGGCAAACAGCAGTGGAACGCCGCTGGCGGGCAACCATTCGCCGCTGTTCGCGCCGGTGCCGAAGCCGACCATTCAAACCGGTATCACGGCGATGACGCTCGCGGTGCTCAGCGCATTCGATCAGCATGCAAGAGGCAAATAAACAATAATGGTTGAAGACAGCAGTACCTACTGGAAGAGAGCCCGCGTCGAACTGCGTGCCGCCGGATTCGAGCCGGATCGCGCCGCGAAGACCAGCGCTGTCGTGACGATTGCGAGCGCCTATACCAATGCGCATCGCTGCAACAATCGCGTGCGTACCATTACGGATTTGCTGGTCGATATTCTCGCCGAACGCGGCGGGCAGGGGCTGATCGTGGGGGCGCCTGCGGTGTCGGACGCGCTGACGCAGGGCACGCCGACGGCCGGCTACAGCCTGGCGTCGCGTGACGTCGTCGCCGATTGCTTCGAGATCGGCCACTACGCGCACCATGGCGACGCCATGATTGTGATCTCCGGCTGCGACAAGACAGGCGCTGCCGCATTGATGCCGCTGGCGCGGACCAACGCGTTCGGGCTCGTGCTCTATCCCGGCACCAGTTCGCCGGGGCGGGTGTCGTTCGGGGCGTGGGCCGCCAAGGGCAACAATCTGACCATCATGGATTACGCGGAGGCGCGCGCGGCCAACGATTCCGGCCGCATCTCGTCGGAAGAGTTGACCGAGATCGAGCGCAACGTGATGCCCGGCAGCGGCACCTGCGGTGCAATGTTCACCGCCAACACGATGAGCACGATTGCGGAAGCGATCGGCATGATGCTGCCGCGCGGCGCCTCGCATCCTGCCGACTACCACGCCGGCAGCGACATCCACGCCGACGTCCGCGCGCAGGCCCGTGCCTCGGTCGACGCGCTGTACCGGCTGATCGAGGCCGGCATCCGGCCGCGCGACATCATGACCGAGCGCGCGTTCGAGAACGCGATCACCACCGTCTACGCGATGGGCGGTTCGACCAACATGTATCTGCATCTGCTCGCGGTCGCGCGCGAGGCCCAGGTGCCGGTCGGCATCGAGCGCATCCAGCAGGTCGGCGAGCGGGTGCCGCTGCTGGCCGACCTGCAGCCGCATGGACCCTTTGCGATGGGAAGCCTGCATGCGATCGGCGGCGTGCCTGTCGTGATGAAGGAGCTGCTGCGCAACGGCCTGCTGCACGGTGACGTCATGACGGTGACCGGCAAGACGCTGGCGGAAAACCTCGCTGATGTGCCGACGCTGGAGCAGATCGGCCTGCAGAAGATCGTTTCGCCGGTGGCTAGTCCCGTCGCGCCGCCGAACAACCACATCAGCGTGCTGAAGGGCAATCTTGCGCCGGAAAGCTGCCTGCTCAAACTCTCCGGCAAGACGCTCGACAACGGACAATTTCGCGGCACGGCACGGGTGTTCGAATCCGAGGCCGCCACGATGGCTGCGATCCGCGCCGGCGAGATCGTGCCCGGCAATGTGATCGTGGTGCGCAATGTCGGTCCGGTCGGCGGACCGGGCATGCCCGAAATGGTGATGCTGACGATCCAGTTGCAGGGGCAGGGTCTCGGTGAGGATGTCGCGCTCATCACCGACGGGCGCTTCTCCGGCGTCTCGCACGGCATCCTGATCGGCCATGTCTCGCCGGAAGCGGCGCGCGGCGGTCCGATCGCGGCGGTCCGCGACGGCGATATCATCGTGATCGATCCCGGTGCGCGCACCGTCACCCTCGACGTGTCGCCCGAGGAGATCGCCCGGCGCATGGCCGACTGGCGCGGGCCAGACGCGGCGCGGGTGCGGCGCGGCTCGGTGCACGACAAATATATAAAGCTGGTGTCGTCGGCGCATTATGGCTGCGTGCTTTGAGCGGACTTGCGTCGGCAAAACCATGACCCATCCGCTCGATCAGCCGATCTGGAGCGCTCTGACGACCCGGCAGCAGGCGCTGGCGGAGGGCGGCGCCGTGGCGCGGCGCTTCCCGCTTGCGATCGGGCCATTCGCCGACATGGTCGACATGTCGCCCGAGAGTTTTGCAGCACTTGGCGCGCTGATGTCCGGAACCGAGATCGCTGTGCTGTTTACGTCGGACGCGGTGACCGTGCCGGATGACTTCAAAACCCTGCTTGCCGAGACCGGAGAGCAGATGGTCGGCACACCAGCGCAAAGTTCGCTTCCCGGCATGGACATCGTCACGCTCGGCGCCGCCGATGTGCCCGAGATGATCGCGCTGGTCGAGCTGACAAAACCCGGTCCCTTCAGTACACGAACCCATGAACTCGGAACGTTTCTCGGCATCAGGGTCGATGGCCAGCTCGTCGCGATGACCGGCGAGCGCATGAAGCCCGGCAATTACACCGAGATGACCGCGGTCTGCGTGCATCCGTCCCATCGCGGCCGCGGCTACGCGCAGGCGCTGCTCGGTGCCGTCGCCCGCGGAATCGTTGATCGAGGCGAGATTCCGTTCCTGCATGTGTTTACCAGCAACACCTCGGCGATCGCGCTCTATCAACGGCAGGGAATGCAGATCCGTCGTCGCCTGCATGTGACGGTGCTGCAGAAAAAGGCGTGACGGTTCAATCAGGCGATCGTGAGCCCTAGTTTGATCTCTTCGAGCGTATGGAAGAAATGCGTCGGCCCGGCTGCCTGCAGCGCGGCGGGCAGGGCGTAGCCCCAGGCGACCGCGCCTGAATCCATGCCGGCGGACCTGGCGGCTTCGATATCGCGGAGTTCGTCGCCAATGCAGAGGACTTCGGAGGGACTTGTTCCGAGCTGCAGCGCAACGCGCTTGAATTTGTGGTGCTTGCCGAACAGCGAGGCGCCGCAGTCGAAGTGCTCGATCAGCGCCGCGGAAGGACCGAGGACCTGGCGTACCGATGCTTCGCTGTCGGAGCTGACGATCGCGGTGTGAATGCCGAGGCTCTGCAGGTCGGCCAGCAGTTGCGGGGCGCCGTCGAACAGCGATATCTGGTTTGCGGCCGCAAGCTTGCGCCGCCGCATGTCGCGCGAGATGGCCGGCAGCTTCCACATTGGCATGTTGAGGCGGGCGATGATTTCGCGGCCCGACCGTCCGCGCAATCCCTCCAGTTCCTCGGCGCTGACGGGCGCGAGGTCGAACTTCGCGATCAGGTCCTGAAAAATTGTTCGAAACCAGGGAAGCGAGTCGGCGAGCGTGCCGTCGAAATCGAAAATGGCGAGGCGATAGCGGGGCATGCGGGATCGACTAGCACATCACCTGTCGCCGCCGAAATAGTCCGGCTTGCCGGTGGTCCAGGTCTCACCCCACAGCTGACCGCCGCCGTCGACCGTCAGCGTTTCGCCGGTGACGAATTTACCGGATGGGGCGGCGAGGTAGACGCTGGCTTCCGCGATGTCCCATGGCGATCCCGCGCGCATCATCGGGTTCGAGCGCGGATAGGCGGCGCGGGCTTCCGGCGTGTAGACGTTCCAGCCCTCGGTTTCGATCGCGCCGGGCGCCACGCAATTGACGCGGATGTTCAGCGGCGCCCATTCGACCGCGACGGCGCGCGACAGCCCGATCACGCCGGCTCGCGCCGCGACCGAATGCGCGATGCCGTAGAGCCCGTGTGTCGTCACCACCACGATGTTGACGATGCTGCCGGGATGCTTGCGGTCACGCCAGCGTTGCGCGGCGGCCTGCATCATGTACCAGGTGCCGTTCAGGTTGGTGTTGATGACCGTGTTCCAGCCCTTCACGGAAAAGTCGATCGCGGCTTGCGGAAACTGCCCGCCGGCGCTGTTGACGAGAATATCGAGCCTTCCATGCGCGGCCCATATCACGTCGAACAGGGCGTTGATCGCGTCGGGCTCCCTGATGTCGGCGGTGTGGGCCGATGCTTTCAGGCCGCGTCCGGCCATTTCGGCCACCAGTGCATCGAGCTTGCCCTGATCGCGCCCGACCACGGCGACATGCGCGCCGAGCCGCGCAAACAGCCAGGCGATCGCCCGCCCGATGCCGCCGGCGCCGCCCGACACCAGCACGACCTGACCGTTGAGGGCATCTGCCGCGAACACGGTCGGATGAACCGCAAGCTCTGCGTCAGTCATTCCGAGCTTCGGCGGCGACGGATGATCAGTCATTGGTGGCGCCAACCCTTGTTAAGCGCGGCAAGGTTCGTACATTACCCGCCTCACAACAACCAAGCAAAGAACGAGTGTCAATGTCCGACCTTTCCGGCTTTCCCATCACAAAACGCTGGCCCGCCAAACATCCCGAAAAACTTCAACTTTATTCGCTCCCGACGCCGAATGGCGTCAAGATCTCGATCATGCTGGAAGAGATCGGGCTGCCTTACGAAGTGCATCTCGTCGACTTCAACAAGGACGACCAGAAGACGCCGGAATTCCTGTCACTGAATCCGAATGGCAAGATCCCTGCGATCCTCGATCCCTATGGTCCCGGCGGCAAGCCGCTTGGCCTGTTCGAGTCGGGGGCGATCCTGCAATACCTCGCCGAGAAGACCGGCAAGCTGCTGCCGGCGGACGCCGCGCGCCGCTGGCAGACCATTCAGTGGGTGCACTTCCAGATGGGCGGGATCGGGCCGATGTTCGGCCAGGTCGGCTTCTTCCATAAATTCGCCGGCAAGGAGTTTGCCGACAAGCGGCCGCTTGAGCGTTATGTCGCCGAGTCCAAGCGCCTGCTCGACGTGCTTGAGATGCATCTGGGCGGCCGGCAGTGGGTGATGGACGATGAATATACCATCGCCGATATTTCGATGCTCGGCTGGGTGCGCAACCTGATCGGTTTCTATGGTGCGCGCGAACTCGTCGCGTTCGATAGTTTTAAATACGTGCCGGCGTGGCTGGAGCGCGGCCTCGCGCGGCCTGCCGTGGAGCGCGGCCTGAACATTCCGAAGCGGGCTTAGGAGAAGCGCTTGAGCAGTTCGTAGACGGTCGGATTGTCGGCGCAGGCGCCGAAACCGCATTCCAGGAGGGTCGAGATCACGTTGAGCGCAGTCAGCCCGATCACGAGCCATACGGCGGCCTGCGCGAACAGGCCGCCGGTCGGCGGCAATGCAGCGCCATCATCTTCGAACTGACGGTCGAACAGCAGCGCCGCCGCGAGAAGAACGATGGCCGCGATGAAGCCGATCAGGGCCCAGGTGTAATAGTGATAGCCGAGCAAGGCCGAACCGTAGCCCACGTCTCCCGGCATGATGTGCAGCAGCACCTGCCGGGTCGAGGCCACAGCGCCGGCAACCGCTGTAAGCAACGACAGCGCATAATGGCTGGGACGCGGTCCGAAGCGGATGTTCAGGATCGGGCCGATGGCCAGCATCGCAAACAGGATGCGCTGCAGCAGGCAGAGCGGGCAGGGCAGTTCGTGCAGCAGCAGCTGCGCCGCAAACGCCGCCGCCAGCACCAGCGCGACGGCGTAGAGGCTGAGCGCATTCAGGGTGATGGCGCGGGTCTGGGTCATGGGCGGCTCAGAACGACAGTTTCAGCGTATCGGTCGCGTGGTGCAGATAGGTTGCGGCGCAGGCGACCATGACGGCGGCGTACAGGCCGAGCGCAAGGGCGCGTGAACCGCGCCAGGCAACCAGCATCACGATGCTTGCTGCCACAAACAAAAGGGTGAATTCCATGCGGGGCCTCACCTGCGGGTGACACGTCAGTCTATGATGGATTCGCTGATCTGCATTGTATAAAAACCTGCGGACGATCCGCCAGGAGCGAATGGCGCCAAATCTGGAATGTATTGAAATGCCCATCACCATCTACGGCATCAAGAACTGCGACACCGTGAAGAAGGCCCGCACCTGGCTCGACAGCCACGGCGTCGCTTACGATTTTCACGACTACAAGACTGCGGGCATCGCCAAGGACAAGCTCAAGCAATGGTCCGATGAACTCGGTTGGGAAACCCTGCTCAACCGCGCCGGCACGACCTTCCGCAAGCTGCCGGATGGTGAGAAGGACGGGCTGAACGAGCGCAGGGCGCTGGCGCTGATGCTGGCGCAGCCGTCGATGATCAAGCGTCCCGTGCTCGATCTCGGCGGCAAATTGCTGGTCGGGTTCAAGCCGGACGTCTACGCCAAGGAAGTGGCGTCGAAGAGCAAGCGCAAGGCTTAATTGAGTTCAAGGCCTAGCCCAGTTCGATCACCTCGTCGGATAGCTGCCGGCTTGCCGTGCTCGGCACGAAATCGCGGTCGATGATCGCCCTGACCAGAATTACGGGCACGGCCTTCGGCCTGAGACCCATCAAATTTTTGACCTTGAAGCCGCCCTCGATACTGATGCTCTTGTAGGAGCCGACGATCTGTTCGACCGTATGGCCGCGACCGAACGGCAGCAGCAGCCGCTCATAGGACACGTCCTTGTTGTCTTCATCCTGCACCGTTGAAATCGAATAGGCCGGCCGCTTGTGTTTCAGGCAAGCGCGATAAAGCGTGGCCACGCGAGCATAGCGTTCCGGCCCGACTGCGTCGTCGAGATAGCGATTGGTCCGCTCAGCCGGCTTGAGGTGATCGTTGCCATAGGTGGCGCTTAGTGTGGCGCCTGACTGGGTGATCAGGAAGCGCGCACTGTCGCCTTCGCCGATAACATCATATCCCATCATGTCGGCGAGTTCGTCGCCAACGCGGTTGGGCTGGAAATCATCGACAAGGGGAAGTGGCCGGTGCTTGGCGGCGGCGTGCAACCACGCGTTCAGGAACTCACGCTGCTTGATCGACCTCACCACCGAGGCATCGCAACTTTCGAATTCCATCGGACTAACCAAATTCCAGTATGTCGCCGGACGGAATGCGGCCGGGCGCGCGATGGAAGAGATCGCGGTCGATGATGGTGCGAAGCTTGGGCACCGGCAGCTTGTCGCTTCCGCGCATCAGGTTCCTGATCTCGAAACCGCCATCCTCGCTGATGGTCTTTAGCGATGCGATGATGTGGGTGACGTTGCCGTCGTCGGAGAACGGCAGCAGCAGCCGCTCATAGGCAACGATTCGCCCGTAGATGTCATCGATATTGGCGATGGTGTAAGCGGGGAGGCGGCGGGCGATGCTTTCGTAATAGACCGGCATTACGATGGACGCGAGCCTTGCGCCCAGATACTCGTCAAGATAGCGGCCCTTGCCGGTATTGCCATACGCGCTCGACATCCGCCTGCCGTCACTCTGGATCAGCAGGCGCGGTGGCTGAGCGCCGCTATCGACAGCCAAGAAAACAAGGTCGGGAAGTTCATCCTCGATCCGCGCCGGTTGATATTCGTCCATGCGCGGCAGGGCCTGGTCGCGGGCAAAAAGCCGCAGCCAGGTGTTCAGCAAATCGCGCTGCTTGATCGATTTGACGATTGATGGGTCGGCGCTTGCAAAATCCACGGCCGCGATCCCTGCCTGACTAAATCGCGAGATAATCCGCCGCGGGCGGTAATATTCTATGAAACGGCCCGATTGCAGCAAAACACCGTTAACGGCGGCTTTCCGGTGCGCGGGAACGGCGGAAAAACGCTCCGGCACCCTGCTATTCGCGCAGGCCGTGCAATTCGACTAAGGGCGGATTTGGAACCGGCACTAATGCTTTGGCCTAGCCAAGCTTTCCGCCTTGCCTAATCCGTGCCGTTGACGGCATATTCCGCCCGGAGGCGGCAGGTCCGGGACGGTTTCCAAGGCGTCCGGGAGAGCCTGCCCGACAAGGGAAAAATTGGCCGCGCGCGAGGGACTTCGCAGCGGGCTGATGGGGGAAGTTTGTTTGGCCGATGAGTTCATTCTCGAAACCCACGGATTGACCAAGGAATTCGCGGGTTTCTTCGCCGTTCGCGACGTTGCTCTCAAGGTGCGTCGCGGCAGTATTCATGCGTTGATCGGGCCGAACGGCGCCGGCAAGACGACATGCTTCAACCTCCTGACCAAGTTTCTGAAGCCCTCGGCGGGTCAGATTCTGTACAAGGGGCGGGACATCACCGCGATGGCGCCGGCCGATGTGGCCCGTCTCGGGCTGGTGCGTTCGTTCCAGATTTCGGCGGTGTTTCCGCACCTCACGGCGCTGGAGAATGTTCGGGTCGCGTTGCAGCGGCAGCACGGCAGCTCATTCGATTTCTGGCGCTCCAAGAGCGTGCTCGATCGCTTCAACGGCCGGGCCCATGAGCTGCTGAACGATGTGGGTCTAAGCGAATTCGCCACTACGCCGGCGGTCGAGATGCCCTATGGGCGCAAGCGCGCGCTCGAAATCGCAACGACACTGGCGCTCGATCCGGAGATGATGTTGCTCGACGAACCGATGGCCGGCATGGGCCACGAGGACATCGACAAGATCGCGGCGCTGATCAAGAGCATCTCGGCGAAACACACGATCCTGATGGTCGAACATAATCTCTCCGTGGTGGCGAACCTTTCCGATATCATCACGGTATTGACGCGCGGTCAGGTGCTGGCGGAAGGCAACTATGCCGATCTGTCCAAGGACGAGCGCGTCAAGGAAGCCTATCTGGGGGCCGGTCATGGCTGAAGTAAAGATGGCGGAAGCCCCTGCAAAGACGACCGGCACGCCGGTTCTCTCGGTTCAGAACCTGGAGGCCTGGTACGGCGAATCCCACATCCTTCACGGCATCAATTTCAATGTGAACGCCGGCGAGGTGGTGACGCTGCTCGGACGCAACGGTGCCGGCAAGACCACCACGCTGAAATCGGTGATGGGGATCATCGGCAAGCGCACCGGTTCGATCCGCTTCAACGATCAGGACATTACGCGCGCCGCGTCCGACAAGATCGCGCGGATGGGCGTCGCCTTCTGCCCGGAGGAGCGCGGCATTTTCGCGAGCCTCGACGTGCGCGAAAACCTGCTGCTGCCTCCGATCGTACGCCCCGGCGGCCTGTCTCTCGATCAGATCTTCGAGCTGTTTCCGAATCTGAAGGAACGGCTCAACAGCCAGGGCACCAAGCTTTCGGGCGGCGAGCAGCAGATGCTCGCGATCGCCAGAATCCTGCGTACCGGTGCGCGGTTCCTGATGCTGGACGAGCCGACCGAAGGTCTGGCACCCGTTATCATCCAGCAGATCGGGCACACCATCGCGCGGCTGAAGTCGGAAGGTTTCACCATCCTGCTGGTCGAGCAGAATTTCCGCTTCGCCGCGACGGTCGCGGATCGCTACTACATCGTCGAGCACGGCAAGGTCATCGACGGGTTCGCGAATTCGGAACTGCAGGCCAATATGGACAAGCTCCACACTTATCTTGGCGTCTAATCGGTATAGTTCGGCAAGCAAAATTCAGGGAGAAAATATGAAACAGAAAATTTCGGCACTTCTTTTCGGCACCGCGCTGACCCTCGCCGCGAGCGGCGCGATGGCGCAGGATAAAACCGTCAAGGTCGGCGTACTCACCGACAATTCCGGTCTCTATTCCGACCTCGGCGGCGCCGGCTCCACGCTCGCCGCCCAGATGGCGATCGAGGATTCCGGGCTTGCCGCCAAGGGCTGGAAGATCGATCTGATTTCGGCCGACCACCAGAACAAGCCCGACATCGCCACGACAATCGCGCGCCAGTGGATGGACGTCGAGAAAGTCGACATCTTCGTGGACGTCCTCAACTCCGGTGTTGCGCTGGCGGTCAACAACCTGGTGAAGGAAAAGAACGCCATCATGATCAATACCGGCGCGGCGACGTCGGACCTCACAAATGCCCAGTGCTCGCCGAACACGATCCACTGGGTTTACGACACCTACATGCTGGCGAACAGCACCGGGCAGGCGCTGGTGAAGGCCGGCGGCGATACCTGGTACTTCCTGACCGCGGACTACGCGTTCGGCCACGCGCTGGAGCGCGACACCGCCGCCGTGGTGGTTAAATCGGGCGGCAAGGTTATCGGCAACGTCAGGCATCCCCTGAACTCGTCGGACTTCTCCTCGTTCCTGCTGCAGGCGCAGGCTTCCAAGGCCAAGATCGTCGGCATGGCCAATGCCGGCGGCGATACCACCAACACGATCAAACAGGCGTCGGAATTCGGCATCGTCTCAGGTGGCCAGAAACTCGCAGGCCTGCTGCTGTTCATCAACGACGTCCACGCGCTTGGTCTGAAAGTGGCTCAGGGCCTGAACTTCACCGAAACCTTCTACTGGGATCTCAACGACGACACCCGCGCGTTTTCCAAGCGCTTCTCCGAGCGCATGAAGAACAAGGCGATGCCGTCCATGGTGCAGGCCGGCGTCTATTCCGGTCTGATCCACTATTTCAAGACGGTCGACGCGATGGGCGGCAATCCGCATGACGGCATCAAGGTCGTCGAGAAGATGAAGGCGGCGCCGACCGACGACCCGCTCTTCGGCAAGGGCACCATCCGCGCCGACGGCCGCAAGCTTCATCCGGCCTACCTGTTTGAGGTCAAGAAGCCTGCCGAGTCCAAGGGACCGTGGGACTATTACAAGCTGGTCGGAACGACCCCGGCGGACCAGGCATTCAGGCCGCTTTCGGAGAGCGCCTGTCCGCTGGTAAAGAAGTAACGACGGCAGCCCGCCGGCACCGTGCCGGCGGGCTTCCCTTTGCGTCACCGCGCGATACCTTCGCGTCACCACGCGAAATAGCGTCACAACGAAATCGAGTGCGAAACCGATGCAAGCTCTCTACGCGCAGCTTTTAGTGGGATTGATCAACGGCTCGTTCTACGCGCTGCTCAGTCTGGGGCTGGCCGTGATCTTCGGCATGCTCAACATCATCAATTTCGCCCATGGCGCGCTCTATATGATGGGTGCGTTCTGCGCCTATTTCCTGCTCAACCTGGCGGGCATCGGATACTGGCCGGCGCTGATCATCGCGCCGATCGTGGTCGGCATCTTCGGCATGATCCTGGAACGGACCATGCTGCAGTGGCTTTCGGGCCTCGACCATCTCTACGGGCTGCTGCTGACGTTCGGTATCGCGCTGATCGTGCAGGGCGTGTTCCAGAATTATTTCGGCTCCTCGGGCCTTCCCTATGCGATCCCCGATGAACTGAAGGGCGGCATGAACCTCGGCTTCATGTTCCTGCCGATTTACCGCGGCTGGGTGGTGGTGTTCTCGCTCATCGTTTGCCTCGCCACTTGGTACCTGATCGAAAAGACGCGGCTTGGTGCCAATCTGCGCGCCGCGACCGAAAATCCGACGCTGGTGCGCGCGTTCGGCATCAACGTGCCCAGGATGATCACGCTGACCTATGGGCTCGGCGTCGGCCTTGCGGCGCTTGCCGGCGTCTTGTCCGCCCCGATCAACCAGGTCCGGCCGCTGATGGGCGCCGACCTGATCATCGTCGTGTTCGCGGTGGTGGTGATCGGCGGCATGGGCTCCATCATGGGATCGATCATCACCGGCTTTTCGCTCGGCGTGATCGAAGGACTGACCAAATATTTCTACCCTGAAGCTTCAAACACCGTGGTTTTCGTCCTGATGGTGCTGGTGTTGCTGGTGAAGCCAACGGGTCTGACCGGACGGGCGGCCTGATATGAGCGCATTGACTGACGATACACTGCCGGTGTCACCGCGTGCCGTGCGCGACGAGATGATCGTATTCGTCCTGATGGCAGCGCTACTGGCGATCGTGCCGCTGACCGGGATCTATCCGTTCTTCGTGATGCAGGCGCTGTGCTTCGCGCTGCTGGCCTGCGCGTTCAACCTCCTGATCGGCTACGGCGGGCTATTGTCGTTCGGCCACGCGATGTTTCTGGGGACGGCCGGTTACTTCACCGCGCATGCGCTGAAGGTCTGGGGGCTGTCGCCGGAGCTTGGAATTCTGGTCGGCACCGTAGGTGCCGCCGGGCTTGGCGTCATTACCGGCGTCGTCGCCATTCGCCGTCAGGGCATCTACTTCTCGATGATCACGCTGGCGCTGTCGCAGCTTCTGTATTTCATCTACCTGCAGACGCCGTTCACCCATGGTGAGGACGGCATCCAGGGCATCCCGCAGGGCTATCTGTTCGGCATCTTCAATCTATCCAAGCCGACGGTGCTCTATTACGTCATCCTCGTCGGGTTCCTTGGCGGTTTCCTCCTGATCTATCGCACCATCAACTCGCCGTTCGGCGAGGTCTTGAAGGCGATCCGCGAAAACGAACCGCGCGCGATCTCGCTGGGTTACAAGACCGATCACTACAAATTGCTGGCCTTCATCCTTTCCGGAACGATCGCCGGTTTCGCAGGTTCGCTAAAGGTATTCGTGGCGCAGAACGCCTCGCTCACCGACGTGCACTGGACGATGTCGGGCGAAATCGTACTGATGACGCTGGTCGGCGGTCTCGGAACCGTGTTCGGCCCCGTGGTCGGCGCCTTCGTGATCATCGCCATGCAGCAATATCTGGCCGGTTTCGGCCAGTGGGTGACGGTGATCCAGGGCGTCATCTTCGTCGCCTGCGTGCTGACTTTCCGCCGCGGCGTGATTGGCGAGATCGCGCATTTCTTCCGCCGTTCGCTCTAAATTGCCCGTTCGGGCGCGTTTTAACGGCCGACAAAGCGGTGGATGACCACTATTCCGGGATCCGTCGTCGCGCGCTTTGCCTGTGAATGGTCTATGACAGTTTTGTGACAGGCTGCCTCGGGCAGCCGTTCCAGAACGATGGATAAGACCGATGTTGCGCTGGTTTCGCTATTTCCTGCCCAAGGAAGAGCGGTTTTTCGACCTCTTTGCCCGTCATTCCCAGACCGTCGTGCAGGGGGCGCTGGCCTTGCAGGACATGCTGCGCGGCGGCGACGAGACGCCGGTGTTCTGCCAGCGCGTCAATCAGTTCGAGAACGATGCCGACAATATCACCCGCGAGGTGCTGACCGCGGTCCGGCGCACCTTCATCACCCCGTTCGACCGCGGCGATATCAAAAACCTGATCACCTCGATGGACGACGCCATCGACCAGATGCAGCAGACCGCCAAGGCCGTCATCCTGTTCGAGGTCCGCGCCTTCGAACCGCCGATGCGAGAAATTGGTACGCTGATTGTCGAATGCGCCAATCTGGTCGGCCGTGCTTTGCCGCTGATGCAGTCGATCGGCGACAACGTCGCGATGCTGACGGCGATCACCGAGGAGATCGGCAAGCTGGAGGGCCGCATCGACGACCTGCACGATATCGGGTTGAAGGAGCTGTTTCTCAAGCATCGCAACGCCAATGCGATGGACTTCGTTGTTGGCGCCGAGATCTACAAGCATCTCGAAAAGGTTTCGGACCGCTTCGACGACGTCGCCAATGAGATCAACTCAATCGTGATTGAACAGGTTTAGGGCAGGGCCATCAGGTGGACGCCACGCTTGGTCTTCCAATTCTGATCGCATTGATTGCGGTCGCGCTGCTGTTCGACTTCCTCAACGGATTGCACGACGCCGCCAATTCGATCGCCACCATCGTGTCGACGCGCGTTTTGCGGCCGCAATATGCGGTGTTCTGGGCCGCCTTCTTCAACTTCATCGCCTTTCTGGTGTTCGGCCTTCACGTCGCCAACACCATCGGCACCGGCATCATCGAGCCCAGCATTGTCGATGCGACGGTGATCTTTGCCGCGCTGGTCGGCGCCATCGTCTGGAACCTGATCACCTGGGGGCTTGGCATTCCCTCGTCCAGTTCGCACGCGTTGATCGGCGGCTTGCTCGGCGGCGGGATCGCCAAGGCAGGCCTGTCCGCGGCGGTCTGGAGCGGGCTGTCGAAGACGCTGCTGGCGATCGTGCTGTCGCCGCTGGTCGGATTCCTGCTGGCGCTGGTGCTGGTAGCGATCGTGTCCTGGCTGTCGGTGCGCTCGACCCCGTTCGCGGTCGACCGCGCCTTTCGCATCCTGCAATTCGTTTCGGCCTCGCTGTATTCGCTCGGTCATGGCGGCAACGACGCACAGAAGACCATGGGCATCATCGCGGTGCTGCTCTATTCGCAGGGCCATCTCGGCGCCGATTTCTCGATCCCGTTCTGGGTGGTGATCTCGTGCCAGGCGGCCATGGGCCTCGGTACGCTGATGGGCGGCTGGCGGATCGTTCGAACCATGGGATTGCGAATTACCAAGCTGACCCCGATGCAGGGCTTTTGCGCGGAAACCGGGGGCGCGGCGACCCTGTTCATGGCGACCTGGCTCGGGGTTCCCGTTTCCACCACCCACACCATCACCGGCGCCATTGTCGGCGTCGGCGCGGCGCGCCGGGTCTCCGCGGTGCGCTGGAACGTCGCCAGTTCGATCGTTTATGCCTGGGTCATCACCATCCCGGCCTCGGGAATAGTGGCGGCTGCGACCTATTGGGCGGTGGTGCTGCTGCGTTAGAGCGTTTTCAAGCGAAGTGGACGCCGGTTCGCGCCAAGAAAACGCGTCAAATCAAGAATCGAGAGGCCGTTCCGATTCAGCGGAACGGGCTCTCGTCAGGTGACCAGCTTCAGCCCGACAATACCGGCTACAATCAACCCGATGCTGGCCAGGCGGGCCGCGGTGGCAGGTTCGCCGAACAGGGCGATGCCAAGGATAGCCGTGCCGACGGCGCCGATCCCGGTCCAGACGGCATAGGCCGTTCCGATCGGCAGGGTTTTCAGCGCCAGTCCAAGCAGGAGGATGCTTCCGGCCATGGCCGCCAGCGTCAGGGCCGACGGCACCAGCCGCGTAAAGCCTTCGGTGTATTTGAGACCGATAGCCCAGCCGATTTCGAGGAGACCGGCGGTGAACAACACAGCCCAGGCCATGACAAACCCTCCAGATAAGGCAGGGTCGTCCCCGCGGATGATGGTGATGGGAAGGTCGTCCTTCCCTGCTGGATATGGGGGGTGTATCCACCGTCGGCAATCGCCAAATCGCCCTTGATTGCGCCCGTTTTCCCTGCCAAACGCTCGATTCATGTCCGACATTGCCGTTTCAGCCGAATCGCCGTCCCGCTCGCCGCTTGCAGATGAAGTGGCGCGGCGGCGGACCTTTGCCATCATTTCCCACCCGGACGCCGGCAAGACCACGCTGACCGAAAAGCTGCTGCTGTTCGGCGGCGCCATCAACCTTGCCGGTCAGGTCAAGGCCAAGGGCGAACGCCGCAACACTCGCTCCGACTGGATGAAGATCGAGCGCGAGCGCGGCATCTCGGTCGTGACCTCGGTGATGACCTTCGAGTTCGATGGCCTCGTCTTCAACCTCCTGGATACGCCGGGCCATGAAGACTTTTCGGAAGACACCTACCGCACGCTGACGGCGGTCGATTCCGCGGTCATGGTGATCGACGCCGCCAAGGGCATCGAGGCGCGGACCCGAAAGCTGTTCGAGGTGTGTCGCCTGCGCGACATCCCGATCATCACCTTCATCAACAAGATGGACCGCGAAAGCCGCGACACGTTCGAACTGCTCGATGAAATCGAGAAGACGCTGGCGCTCGACACCACGCCGATGACCTGGCCGGTCGGCCGCGGCCGTGACTTCCTCGGAACTTACGACATCGCCACCGGCGGCGTGCGCCTGCTCGAAGGCGGCGGCGCCAAGACCGGCGCCGCGCAGCAGATCGACATCGCCGATCTCGCCGGCCGGAGCGCCAATCTCGACGTTGCCGAGGTCAAGGACGAACTCGCGCTGGTCTCGGAAGCCTGCAAGCCGTTCGAACTCGAGGCGTTCCGCGAGGGCCATCTGACGCCGGTCTATTTCGGCAGCGCGCTGCGCAATTTCGGCGTCGGCGATCTCTTGGAAGGCCTCGGGCGCTTCGCACCGGCGCCGCGCGCGCAGGAAAGCAATCTGCGCAAGGTCGAGGCGGCAGAGCCGCGCATGAGCGCCTTCGTGTTCAAGATCCAGGCCAACATGGACCCGAACCACCGCGACCGCATCGCGTTCGCGCGGCTGTGCTCCGGCAAGCTCAGCCGCGGCATGAAGGCCAAGCTGGTGCGCACCGGCAAGAACATGTCGCTGTCCTCGCCGCAATTCTTCTTTGCCCAGGACCGCTCGGTGGCGGATGAAGCCTTTGCCGGCGACGTCGTCGGGATTCCCAATCACGGCACGTTGCGGATCGGCGATACGCTCACCGAAGGCGAAGATCTCACGTTCGTCGGCGTGCCGAGCTTTGCACCGGAAATCGTCCGCCGCGTGCGGCTGACCGACGCAATGAAGGCCAAGAAGCTGAAGGAGGCGCTGCAGCAGATGTCGGAGGAGGGCGTCGTGCAGGTGTTCCGCCCGCGCGACGGCGCGCCGGCGCTGGTCGGCGTGGTCGGTCCGCTGCAGCTCGACGTGCTCAAAGCGCGGCTCGATGCAGAATATTCGTTGCCGGTCGAATTCGAAGTCTCGGAATTCCAGCTGGCGCGCTGGATCTCGTCCGACGACCGCAAGAAGCTCGACGCGTTCATCTCGGCCAATGGATCGGGTGTTGCCGATGACGTCGACGGTGACCCGGTGTTCCTCGCCAAGAACGAGTTCTATTTGGGTTATACCAAGGAACGCGCCGAGGGCATCGTGTTTTCCCACATCAAGGATGTGAAGAAGAAGGGGTGAGGGCGCAGTTCGGCGTCTCCCACCGCTGTCGTCCTCCGCGAAAGCGGGGGACCAGTACGCCGCGGCCTCTCGATTCCATCACAACCGTCTCTGGAATACTGGGTCACCCGCCTGCGCGGGTGACGACAGCTGTTCTGTGATTGGCACCCATGCATCCAGTGGATGCCTGCATGCGCTGGCCGGTTCGGAACCAGCCTTGCAGATCAGTCCGCGTTCCGAAAGTATCCAATGGATGCTTATAGAAACAGGGAGGCCAACATGACTGATCTCGCGACCTATTCCCGCACCGGCCCCGTCGGCACCATCGTGATGGATGATGGCAAGGCCAATGTGATGTCGCTGGCGATGCTGAACGCGCTGCATGCGGCGTTCGACCAGGCGGAAAAGGACAAAACCGTCGTGATCCTGAAGGCGCGCGGGAGGCACTTTTCCGGCGGTTTCGACCTCAACGTCTTCGCCAAAGGGAGCGCCGAGGATCAGTACCTGATGCTGAAAGCGGGCGCCGAACTGGCGCTGCGCATCCTGTCGTTCCCGACCCCGGTGGTCGCCGTCTGCCAGGGCAATGCCTATCCGATGGGGGCCTTCCTGATCATGTCCAGCGACCACCGTCTCGCCGCCGAGGGCAATTACTTGATCGGGATGAATGAAGTTGCAATCGGGCTCACGGTGCCGCGGTTCGCCATAGAGATCGCCCGGCAGCGGCTGACGCCGGCCTATTTCAGCCGGGTGGTGATGACGGCCGAAATGTTCGGTCCGGCGGAAGCCGTCACCGCCGGCTTCTTCGATCGCGTGGTGCCGGCTGCCGCGCTGGAGCGCAGCGCGGAGGAGGTCGCCGGGAAGCTGAGCACGCTCGACATGGCGGCGCATGCCGCCACCAAGGCGCGGGCGCGTGGTGCCGTGATCGAGATGATCCGCGGCATGATCGACGAGGACATCACGCCGCAATATGGCGAGGATCGCGTCAGGAGCCGCGCTTCGGCTTAAGCTTCGGAAAATCGTGTCCGCGACAGTGGCGCTGCGGCCGGGGCCTTTGTATGAAGGGATATGACCGCATCGCCGCGCCGGGCGACCTATCGCCACGGCAATCTGAAATCAGCCGCGCTGAAGGCCGCCACCCGTCTGGTGGCCAAGGCCGGCCATGAGCAATTGAGTCTGCGCGAAGTGGCTGATGCCGTCGGCGTTGCGCATCGCTCGCTGTATAATCATTTCAGGGACCGCGAAGCGCTGCTCGATGCGGTCGCCACCGGCGCCTATAACCGGCTAGCCGCGATCCTGGTCAAGGCGACCACGCCGGAGGATTACACCGCGAAATATGTCCGCTTCGCGCTCGCCAACCGCGCGCTCTATGCGCTGATGACCAGCCGCCCGCACGCGACGATGAAGCACAATCCGCCGCTGCAGACCGCGGTCCACGGCGTCATCACCCAGGCGATGCGGATCTTTTGCCAGGACATCCCGACATCAGCCGCGCGGCGCCGGGCCGTGATGAAGATCTACATCACGCTCTATGGCGGTATTTCGCTCTATGCGGCCGGCGTGCTCGACCAGCCCAGCGAAAAGGCGCTGATTGCGGAACTATCGGCGATGAATGCCGGGAAATGAACGCGGGGATGTGAACGCCGGCCCGCTTGAACCCGACCAAGGCGCGGACCAACTTGATTGGATCGTCGACTTCAAGGGAACCGGCGTATGCTCCGGCGTGTCATCATCTGCCTGATCGTCGCGGCTGCCGGTATCGGCGCCGCTGACGCCCAGCCGCGGCGTCAGATCGATGCCACGCCGTTTTCGCACGCGCCGTGCAGCGTGCTCGACGGCCAGCCCTGCACGCCGTCGTTCTGCAGCGTGTTCAACGACGGCCCGTGCATTCCCGAGATCGATTATCCCTACGGCCAGAACCTGCAACTGACGATCGAAAGCGTTCCGCCAAAGGACCAGGCGGCGAAATACCGGAAGCCGGACCACGACCTCGACAGCATCGGCGACCTGTTTGCGGCGCTGCGGTCCTGCTGGACCCCGCCGCCGGCCGATAGCGCGCGCGAGGGCATGCAGATGTCGGTGCGCTTCAGTTTCAAGCGCTCGGGTGAAATCATTGCCGCCCCTCGGCTGACCTTCGCCACCGCCGGCGTTCCGGCCGATACCCGCGCCATTTATCTGAAGGCGATCAACGCCTCGCTCGATGCCTGCAAGCCGCTGAGATTCACCGGCGAGCTCGGAGGCGCGCTGGCCGGGCGACCGATCGCGATCCGCTATGTCGATAATCGCGATCTGAAGAAGCAAGCGGAGAAGCCATGAGGCGGATGGCGGCGTAGCGCATTGCGCTCCAAGCCCCATCAATGATACGCGAGGGTGGAAGCGAAGCCGCACAGGAGAGGGACATCATGGGACTGCTGGTGATGATCCTGGGCTTGGTCCTGTTTCTCGGGGTCCACACGCTGACCACGCAGCGCGAATTGCGCGCACGGGTCATCGGCTCGATGGGCGAGGGCGGCTACAAGGTCGGCTATGCGCTGGCCTCGGTCGCGGGCCTGACGCTGGTCATCTGGGGCTTTGCCAATTATCGCGCGACGGGCTGGATCAACGTCTGGAACCCGCCGACGGCGTTCAAGCACATCGCCGTGGCCCTGATGCTGCCCGCGATCATTCTGGTGGTCGCCTCCTACATCCGCGGCCGGATCTACACGACGCTGAAGCATCCGATGCTGACCGGCGTCAAGCTGTGGGCGGCCGCGCATCTGCTCGCCAATGGCGATCTCGGCTCGATCATCCTGTTCGGCTCGTTCCTGGCGTGGGCGGTGTTCGACCGCATCTCGCTGAAACGCCGTGCGGATGCCGGCGGGCCGCCGATACCGGTCGGCGGTCCCGGCAACGACCTGATCGCGATCGCAGTCGGGGTCATCGCCTATCTGGCGCTGGCATTTGCCTTCCATCCGGTCGTGATCGGCGTCCCCGTGGTTGGAGTCTAGCATGTCAGTCCAGTCGGCCATCAGGCGCAAGACCGCGCCGGACATTCGCGCGCGCAAGAACGGCGATCCGATCGTGATGCTGACGTCCTACCACGCGCATACGGCCGCCCTGGTCGATCGCTATTGCGACGTCATCCTGGTCGGCGATTCCCTCGGCAACGTCATGCACGGTTTCGAGACCACGGTGCCGGTGACGCTCGATATGATGATCCTGCAGGGGCGCGCGGTGATGCGCGGCTCGCAGCATGCATTGGTCGTGGTCGATATGCCCTTCGGCTCCTACGAGGCCTCCAAAGAGCAGGCGTTTCATGCCGCGGTGCGGATCCTCAAGGAGACCCATTGCGGCGCGGTCAAACTCGAAGGTGGCGTGCGGATGGCGGAGACGGTGGCGTTTCTCAGCGAGCGCGGCATTCCCGTGATGGGCCATATCGGCCTGACGCCGCAATCGATCAACACGCTCGGCTCGTTTCGCGCGCAGGGCCGCGAGGAGGGCAGTTGGGAGCCGATCGAGAACGACGCCAAGGCCATCGCCGAGGCGGGTGCCTTCTCGGTCGTGATCGAGGCGGTCGCTGAACCGCTCGCCCTCAAGGTCACCGAAAGCATCGCCATTCCCACCATCGGCATCGGCGCCAGTGCAGCCTGCGACGGCCAGGTGCTGGTGCTGGAGGACATGCTCGGCCTGTCGCCACGGACGCCGAAATTCGTGCGCCGCTATGGTAATCTCGGGCCCGCGATCGAGGCCGCCATTGAAGGCTACGCTACGGACGTCCGTTCCCGCGCGTTTCCCGGCCCCGAACACGTCTACGACATGAAGGCAAAGAACTGACGAGGCCAAAATGGACTGGTCGCAACATCCTATTCCGGCGATGCGGCTCGAGACGCGCTTCGGCGATCGCGTCGTGCCGGCATTTAGCGAACGGCCGGGCTCCGTCTGGGCCATGATTGCGGAGGCGGCGGAGCGAAATCCGGGCGGCGAGGCGTTGATCTGCGGTGATCGCCGGATGAGTTGGCGCGACGTGGCCTCTCAATCGGCACGGATTGCGGCCGGGTTTCAGCGGCTCGGATTGCAGCGCGGCGATCGTATCGCCGTGCTGCTCGGCAATCGCGTTGAGTTCGTGCTGACGATGTTCGCCGCCGCCCATGCCGGCCTGGTGACAGTGCTGCTCTCGACCCGCCAGCAAAAGCCTGAGATCGCCTATGTGCTGACCGATTCAGGCGCAAAGCTCCTGGTCCACGAAGCGACACTGGCGGAGCGCGTGCCGGATGCGCGCGATGTGCCTGACCTCTTGCATCGGGTTTCCGTCGATGACGGCAGCACCTCGCAGTTCTCCGATCTGCTGGATCACGCGGCCTCGGCGACGCCTGCCGAGGTCGGCGAAGAAGACACCGCGATGATCCTCTACACGTCGGGCACCACGGGCAAGCCAAAGGGCGCAATGCTCGCGCATTGCAACATCATCCATTCGTCGATGGTCTTTGTGTCCTGCTTGCAGTTGACCGCGGCGGATCGCTCGATCGCCGCGGTGCCGCTCGGACATGTTACCGGCGTGGTCGCGAATATCATGACCATGGTTCGGTGCGCGGGCGCGCTCATCGTGATGCCGGAGTTCAAGGCCGCGGAATATCTGAAGCTGGCGGCGCGAGAGCGCGTCACCTACACCGTGATGGTGCCGGCAATGTATAATCTCTGCCTGCTTCAGCCGGATTTCGACAGCTACGATCTGTCGAGCTGGCGGATCGGCGGCTTTGGCGGGGCGCCGATGCCGATTGCGACCATCGAACGGCTGGCCGCCAGGATTCCGGGCCTGAAGCTGGCAAATTGCTACGGCGCCACCGAGACGACGTCGCCGTCGACCATGATGCCCGGCGAATTGACCGCGCGGTACATCGACAGCGTCGGATTACCCTGTCCCGGCGCGCAGATCATCGTCGTCGATCCCGACGGCCACGAACTGCCGCGCGGCGAGATCGGCGAGATCTGGATTCACGGCGGCTCGGTCATCAAGGGCTACTGGAACAATCCAACAGCAACGGCTGAAAGTTTTACCGCCGGCTTCTGGCATTCCGGCGATCTCGGCTCGATCGATGAGGCAAACTTCGTGCGCGTGTTCGACCGCCAGAAGGACATGATCAACCGTGGCGGCCTGAAGATCTATTCCGCCGAGGTCGAGTCGGTCCTGTCAGGCCATCCCGACGTGCTCGAAAGCGCGATCATCGCCAAACCGTGTCCCGTGCTCGGCGAGCGCGTCCACGCCGTGGTCGTGGTCAGGGGCGGGGCCAGCGTCGAGACCTTGCGTGCGTGGTGTGCCGAGCGGCTTTCGGATTACAAGGTGCCGGAAACCATCGACCTGACCGCCGATCCGCTGCCGCGCAACGCCAACGGCAAGGTACTGAAACGGCAGTTGCGCGAGATAGCAGCCACGTAGCCCCGTAGCCCGGATGAAGCGAAGCGTAATCCGGGGCCAATCTACGTCGCGGATACTGACCCCGGATTGCGCTGCGCTCTATCCGGGCTACAGGAGATCAAGCTACAGCTTCGGCGCGCTGCCTTTCGGCATCGCATTGCGTTCGCTTTGTTCCGCGGCGAGTGCATCGCTGTCGATCGCCGCCGCGCTGATGACGCGTTTGACGTCCAATAGCGAAAATTGCGCGATTCCGACCCGGTCGGGCGCCGTGCCGGGTATCAGCTGCACGCTCAGCACGCCGTCGCAATTGGCGCCCTTGGCTTCACTGAGCATCGCGGCCAGCGCTTTCTCCTTTGCCTGCGCACGCTTGACGACCGCCACGCAGCTGCCGCGGATAGTTTCGCCGTTGAGCTTGAGCGCGGCCTTGGGATCGAGCGGCTTGCCGATGGCCTCGACCGCGGTCGCTTCCTTGTACTTCGTGCCGACCGAAACGATCGAGCCCGCGCGATAGATGTAATAGAGGTGCTGATCGCCGACGATGGTGGGCGCGCCGTATTTGCCCATCACCTCCTTGACCATGTCGGCCTTCGCCGGCTGCTGGTCCTTCGCAAAGGTGAGGTTGCGGGCGAGGAAATAAATGCGATTTCCGCTCGCCGGTGACGAGAAGCTGCTCGACAGCACCTCACCATTCTGGCCGGGCCCCGGGGCAAGGCTGAAAGTGAGTGCCGAGGTGAAGCTGATCGCGGTGCTGCCGAACTTCTGCTGCTGGACGTCGGTCGTGGTGTTGGTGCGTCCCTTGAAGAACGATTCTAGCGTGGCACGCGCGGAATTAGCGGTGGAATCCGCCGAGATGCCCAAAATGTCCGGGCGCAGCTTGCCGGAAAATGCCGAGTCCGGCGTCTTCGCCTTGATGTCGTAGGCTTGGGTCGCGGCGGGCAGGGCGGCGGCCCCGATGGCAAGCGTGACGACCAGGGCGCGGCAAACCATGAAGCACCTGCAAAATCAGACGAATAACCGACAAAAATCGAACGGATTACGCCAAGCTTTGAACCGCGAAGTCAATATTCCCGGACGCTCGCGGCATGGGACAACTCGCTTCCGACTGCCACCTCCAGCGTTAACGCTTTGATCCGGCTCGCTTTGCCTTGCCACCGCCATATCGTTAGGGTATCGCCGCCGCCATGCGGGGATCGGGCGCAGGGCGCCGCCGCGCGTCCAGCGGCTCAGCGGGGATGGGATAGCCTTAAGTGTCTGAATTATTTAATGAAGTTGATGAGGAGGTCCGTCGCGATCAGCTCAAGAAGCTGTGGGACCAATATTCCATCTATATCATTGCTGGAGCGCTGCTGATCATCGCCTCCGTGGGTGGCTGGCGTGGCTACCAATATCTGGAAGCCCAGAAGGCGGCTGAGGCTGGTGCGGCCTTCGACAAGGCTGCGGAGCTATCGGAAGCCAACAAGCACGCCGAGGCCGAGGCGGCGTTTGCCGAGCTGGCGGCGAAGGCGCCGGCGGGATACCGCGTGCTGGCGCGCCTGCGTACGGCCGCGGAGGTCGCAAGCCGCGACCAGCAGGCTGCTGCCAAGATGTTCGACGAGATTGCCGCCGACCGCAGAGTCGGCGTGGCGGAACAGGATCTGGCCCGGATTCGCGCCGCCCAGTTGCTGCTGGAGAGCACCTCCTATCCCGACATGAAGTCTCGCCTGGAGGCGGCAGCCGGACCGGCTGCTACCTTCCGCCATACTGCGCGCGAATTGCTGGCGCTGTCGGCCTGGCGCGCCAACGACGCGACAGCGGCACGGCAATGGCTGGACGTGATTGCCAATGACGGCGGGACGCCACCGAGCCTGCGCTCGCGCGCCGAAGCGCTGCAAGCGTTGCTTCCGCCTGTCGCAAAGAGCTGAGCCGGCCAACGAGATAAACGAGAACCGAGCATGCGCCGCCCGCACCGTCTGATCGCAGCCACCGTCCTCATCGCGTTTTCCAGCGCGCTGGCGGGCTGTAGCAGCATGGGCAATTTCGATCCGACCGACATGCTCGACTTCCTCGACACCAAAAAGAAGCTGCCCGGCGAACGCAAGCCGGTTTTCCCCGACGGTGTGCCCGGCCTCGAGCAGGGCGTGCCGAAGGATCTCTACAAAGGCGCGCGCCAGCAGCCGATCGATGACCCGAATGCCCAGGCAGCGGTCGCACCTGCGCCGCAGGAGCCGAAATCGAAGGGATCCACGAAATCCAGAGGCAGGCAGGCGCCAGCCCCCGTTGCAGCGGCGCCCGCGGCTGAGCCCGCCGCCGCAGAGCCCGATGCCGCGCCCGAGGAAGAGGGCGGCACCAACGCAGCGCCGCCGGCGCCGAAGCCGAAGAAGATCGTGCGCAAGCGCACCACCGCGCCGCCGCCCGACCAATCGGCGGCGCCCGCGCAGTCCACCCAACAGTCCGCCGCGCCGTTCCCGGCTCCGATGCCGAGCGGCAGCTTCACGCGTTAATTGCATAGCGTTTTCGCGCGAAGTCGGCGCCGGTTCGCGTAAAGCAAACGCGTCAATACAAAATCAGAGCGCGGTTCCGACGGAACCGTGCTCTATCGTTTCGTTCGATTGACACGTCCTTCAAAAAGGGCGTTTGGATTTATTTATGCCCTTTACGATTGCCATCATCGGCCGGCCCAATGTCGGAAAGTCGACGCTGTTCAACCGGCTGGTCGGGCAGAAGCTCGCGCTGGTCGACGACGAACCCGGCGTCACCCGCGACCGCCGCGAGGGCAATGGGCGCCTCGGCGATCTCGAATTCACCGTGATCGACACCGCCGGCCTCGATGAAGGCGCCAAGGGCTCGCTCACCGCGCGGATGCAGGAACAGACCGAAACCGCGATTGCGCTTGCAGACGCGCTGATGTTCGTGATCGACGCGCGGGCCGGGCTTACGCCGAACGACCGCGCCTTTGCCGATTTCGCCCGCCGCGCCAACAAGCCGGTGGTGCTGGTCGCCAACAAGAGCGAGGGCAGGCACGGCGAAGTCGGCGCGATGGAAGCCTATGCGCTCGGGCTCGGCGATCCCGTGCAGATTTCCGCCGAACATGGCGAAGGCCTCAGCGATCTCTACGATTCGCTGCGCGTGCTGATGCCCGATCCCACCGAGGAGGGCGAGGAATTCGACGATGACGACATCATCGAATCCGATGAAGATTTCGCCAAGCGTCCGATTCGCGTCGCGATCGTCGGCCGTCCCAACGCCGGCAAATCGACGCTGATCAATCATCTGCTCGGCGAGGAGCGGCTGCTGACCAGCGCCGAGGCCGGCACCACCCGCGATTCCATTTCGGTCGAGGTGACCTGGCAGGGGCGCGACTTCCGGGTGTTCGATACCGCCGGCTTGCGGCGGCGGGCGCGGATCGATGAGAAGCTGGAGAAGCTATCGGTGGCGGACGCGCTGCGCGCAGTGCGCTTTGCCGAAGTCGTTGTCATGATGATGGACGCGCAAAACCGGTTCGAGGAACAGGATTTGCGCATCGCCGACCTGATCGAGCGCGAGGGACGCGCGGTCGTGCTGGCCGTCAACAAGTGGGATTTGATGGAAAAGAAAGGCAGCCTCGTTTCGGGGCTGCGCACCGATGTCGATCATTTGCTGCCGCAGATGAAGGGCGCGCCGGTTGTTGCCGTGTCGGGCCTGATGGGCGAGGGTATCGATCGGCTGATGAGCGCGATCGAGCAAGCCTATGCGGTCTGGAACAAGCGCGTGCCGACGGCAGCCCTCAATCGCTGGTTCGAACAGGCCGTAGACGCCAATCCGCCGCCCTCGGTGTCGGGCCGCCGGCTGAAGTTGAATTACATCACGCAAGCCAAGGCGCGGCCGCCGAGTTTCATCCTGTTCTGCTCGCGCGCCGATGCTGTGCCGACGTCCTATCTGCGTTACCTCACCAACAGCATGCGTGAAGCCTTCGATCTGCCGGGCACGCCGATCCGCATTATGCTGCGCGAGAAGGCCAATCCGTTCGCCCACAAGCGCAAACGGCCGTCGTGAACGAGGCGGCCTCGGAACGCGCGGCCGGGATGCCGCCGGTGCGCAGCGGCGCCGCCATCTTCATTTTCGTTACCATCCTGCTCGACATGTTCGCGCTCGGCCTGATCCTTCCGATCTTGCCCAAGCTGGTCGAAAGCTTTGTCGACAACGATACCGCGACCGCCGCGCGGATCTTTGGACTGTTCGGCACCGCCTGGGCGGTGATGCAGTTCATCTTCTCGCCGATCCTCGGCGCGTTGTCCGACCGGTTCGGCCGCCGGCCGGTGGTGCTGCTGTCCAATTTCGGACTGGCGCTGGACTATGTGCTGATGGCGCTGGCGCCGTCGCTGGTGTGGCTGTTCATCGGCCGCGTCATCTCGGGCATCACCTCGGCCAGTATCTCGACGGCTTTCGCCTACATCGCCGACGTGACGCCGCCGGAACGACGCGCTGCCGTGTTCGGCAAGATCGGCGCGGCGTTCGGCGCCGGATTCATTCTTGGCCCCGCCGTCGGCGGCCTGCTCGGTGACATGGATCCGCGGCTGCCGTTCTGGGTCGCGGCGGGCCTGAGTTTTGCCAATACGCTTTATGGCTGGCTGATTCTGCCGGAGTCGCTGCCGCCGGAGCGCCGTTCGCCGTTCCAATGGAAAAGCGCCAATCCGCTCGGCGCGCTGCATCTGCTGCGTTCCAACCGGATTCTCGCAGGTCTGTCGCTGGCGAATTTCTTCGGCCAGGTCGCGCATGTCGTGCTGCCCTCGACCTTCGTGCTCTATGCGACCTATCGCTATGGGTGGGACACCAAGACCGTCGGCCTGACGCTGGCGCTGGTCGGTGTCTGCGCCATGGTGGTGCAGGGCGCGGGCGTCGGACCGATCGTCGCGCGCCTCGGCGAGCGCCGCGCGCTGCTGCTCGGGCTCGGCTGCGGTGCGCTCGGCTTCCTGATCTATGGCGCCGCGCCGACCGGTCCGCTGTTCTGGGTCGGCATTCCCGTGATGGCGCTGTGGGGTATTTCCGGAGCGGCGATCCAGTCGCTGACCACGCAACTGGTCGCGCCCGATCAGCAGGGCCAGTTGCAGGGCGCCACCAACAGCGTCAACAGCGTTGCCCAGATGGTGGGACCGTTTTTGTTTACGCTGATCTTTGCCTATTTCATCAGCGAGTCTGCGCCGGTGAAAATGCCGGGCGCGCCGTTCCTCCTGGCTGCTGCGCTATTGGCGCTGGCGCTGCTGGTCGCATGGCGGACCATGGCTGGCAAACCAGTTGCTTGAAGGCGGCCGTCTCTGAGCGGATGCGGAGTTCCCCTGACTTCACGGTAGCCTGAATTGTTCAGGCCCGGCCGGCCCGCTACATCTGATCGCTGACGTTCCGAAGCCCCTCCAACAGAGCGAGGCCACTATGCCCATCGACACCGTCGCCGACCTCATCGCGGAAACGTTGATCCAGGCCGGCGTGAAGCGGATATTCGGTGTGGTCGGGGACAGCCTGAACGGCTTGACCGAAGCACTGCGCAAACGCGAGGTGATCGACTGGGTTCATGTTCGCCATGAGGAAGTCGCCGCCTTCGCGGCTTCAGCTGAAGCGCAAATCACCGGCGGGCTCGCGGTATGTGCGGGATCATGCGGGCCGGGCAATCTTCACCTCATCAACGGCTTGTTCGATGCACATCGCAGCCGCACGCCGGTACTGGCTATCGCCGCCCAGATTCCATCCGCGGAAATCGGCGGGGGCTATTTTCAGGAGACTCATCCCCAGGAGTTGTTCCGCGAATGCAGTCATTATTGCGAGCTCGTTTCCGATCCGGCGCAGCTTCCCTATGTGCTGGAAAATGCGATCCGCGCTGCGGTCGGCCGCCGGGGCGTGGCCGTACTGGTGATCCCCGGCGATATCGCGCTGCGACCGGCGCCCAGCCGTGGCATTTCACCGAATGCTGGGCTTCTGCCGAAAGCCCCAGTGGTTCGGCCGGATGAGACGGAATTGACGGCGCTGGCGGGGCTCTTGAACGGCGTCAAACGTGTCACGCTGTTCTGCGGCCGCGGCTGCGCGGGCGCCCATCCCAGCCTGATGCGGCTGGCGGACAAGCTCAAGAGCCCGATGGTGCATGCGCTCGGCGGCAAGGAACACGTCGAATTCGACAACCCCTATGACGTCGGCATGACCGGCTTCATCGGTTTCTCGTCCGGCTACGCCGCCATGCACGCTTGCGACGTGTTGCTGATGCTGGGGACGGATTTTCCCTATAAGCAGTTTCTACCCACGGGAGCGAAGATCGCGCAGGTCGATATCCGTCCCGAAAATCTCGGCCGCCGCTGCAAGCTCGATCTCGGTCTCGTCGGCGATGTCGGCGTCACGATCGAGGCGCTGCTGCCGAAACTGACGGCAAAGGATGATCGCCGCCATCTCGACGACAGTGCCGCCCACTACAAGAAAGCCCGCGCCGGACTGGACGAACTGGCGCGCGGGACGCCCGGGCACAAGCCGATTCACCCGCAATATCTGGCGCGCTTGCTCAGCGAGGCGGCTTCCGACGACGCTGTGTTCACGGCCGATGTGGGCACGCCGACGATCTGGGCGGCGCGCTATCTCGTCATGAACGGACGCCGTCGTCTGCTGGGATCCTGGGTGCACGGCTCGATGGCCAACGCGATGGCGCATGCGATCGGCGCCCAGGCGTCGCAACCGGGGCGGCAGGTGGTGTCGATGTCCGGCGATGGCGGGTTCGCGATGCTGATGGGTGACCTGATCACGCTGCGGCAGATGAAGCTGCCGGTGAAGGTCGTGATCTTCAACAACGGGGTGCTGGGATTCGTTGCGCTGGAAATGAAGGCGTCCGGCTTTATCGAAACCGGCGTCGATCTGGAAAACCCTGACTTCGCGGCGATGGCCCGTGCCATGGGCATTCATGCGCGGCGGGTCGAGGATCCCGGCGATCTACCACAGGCGATCCGCGAAATACTGGCCCATGACGGACCCGCGGTGCTCGACGTCGTCACCGCGCGGCAGGAATTGTCGATGCCCCCCACGATCACCGCGGAGCAAGTCAAGGGCTTCAGTCTGTGGGTGCTGCGGGCGGTGATGAGCGGCCGGGGCGACGAGGTTCTTGATCTTGCCAAGACCAACCTGCTGCCTCGTTGAAGGTGCGGATGATCGCGTCTTTGTTTACGTCGTCCCGGCCTTGAGCTCAGATGCGCAATTGCGCATCGGGGGACCCATACCGCGTTGTGCTATCGGCTAAAACAAGGTGGCCGATACCTGCTACAATTACAGCCGCCGCGGCGTATGGGTCCCGGCTTTCGCCGGGACGACGCTCGAGTTTGTTGTCTGACTATTTCTTCACCAGCGGACAGTCGCTGGCTTCGAGCGGCTTGGCGGCGTCTTCCGGGGCGATCGTGGCGATCAGCTTGTAATAGTCCCACGGCCCCTTCGATTCTGCCGGCTTCTTCACTTCGAACAGATAGGCCGGGATGAGACGGCGGCCGTCGGCGCGCAGCGGGCCCTTGCCGAACAAGGGATCGTCGGTCGGCAGTTCCTTCATCTTGGCAATCACCTTGGCGCCGTCACGCGGATTGCCGCCGAGCGCTTCCATCGCCTTGAGATAATGCAGCACCATGGCGTAGGCGCCGGCCTGGGTCATCGACGGCATTGCGTTCTTGCTCGCCAATGCGGCGAACCGCTTCGAGAAGGCGCGGGTCTGGTCGTTCAGGTCCCAGTAAAACGATTCCGTGAACGTCAGGCCTTGCGCCGTCTTCAATCCCAGCGAATGCACGTCGTTGATGAACAGCAGCAGTGCCGCAAGCTTCTGGCCACCGCCCACGATGCCGAATTCGGCGGCCTGCTTGATCGCGTTGGTGGTATCGCCGCCGGCGTTGGCGAGGCCGACGACCTTGGCCTTGGAGGCCTGCGCCTGCAGCAGGAACGACGAGAAGTCCGAAGTGTTGATCGGATGCTTGACGCCGCCAAGCACCTTGCCGCCATTGGCGGTGACGACCGTGGAAGTATCGCGCTCCAGTGCATGGCCGAAGGCGTAATCGGCGGTCAGGAAGAACCAGGTGTCGCCGCCGGATTTGGTGAGCGCCTTGCCGGTGCCGTTGGCGAGCATGTAGGTGTCGTAGGTGAACGAGATCGTGTTCGGCGTGCAGGCCTTGCCGGTGAGATCGGCGGTCGCGGCACCCGAATTGAGCATCGCGATGTTCTTCTCCTTGACGAGGTTGCTGACGGCGAGCGCCACGCCGGAACTCGGCGTATCGGCGATCGCATCGACCTTGTCGTTGTCGATCCACTGCCGGGCGATGTTGACACCGACGTCGGGCTTGTTCTGATGGTCGCCGCTGACGACGTCGATCTTCCAGCCTTTCTTGAGCAGTCCGGAATCGTCGATCGCCATCTTGACCGCGACCACCGAATTGGGGCCGCCGATATCGGCGTAAAGGCTCGACATGTCGTTCAACACGCCGATCTTGACGGTCTTGTCCTGGGCGTAGGCGGGCGCAGCAAGGCTGATGCCGGCAACGGTGAGCAGCGCGGCGAGCCGCCGCGCGGTGAATGCAGTCATGTATTTCCTCCATTTAGGGTCGCCGGGTGGCCTTCTTTGGGAGGTCCACGCCCGGCATATGACTGAGATGGTGGTAGTGGTTCCGGATGCCTTGGGCAATCCACCTATCGTAGCGCGTCCGATGTCAGCTTGAATTTCTGGATGCGCTTTCCGGTGTCGACTTCGGCGGTATAGACGTTGCCCTTGGAATCCACGGCCATGGCGTGAATCCAGTGGAACTGCCCGGCATTGCGGCCGCTGCGTCCAAAACTCCCGACCACGGTACCGTCGTCGCGCTTCAGCACCCGGATTTCGTTGTTTTCGCCATCAGCGCTCAACAGCCAGGTCTGTTTCGGATCAGGCCAGACCGCGATGTCCCACACTGCGCCATTGCCGAGCGTGTTCTTCTCGAAGAACCACTCCTTCACGAAAGATCCATCCTTCTTGAACACCTGGATGCGGTTGTTGATGCGGTCGCAGACATAAACCATCCCGTCATTGGTGAGCTTCACGCAATGCACGGGATTGGCGAATTGCTGGGCAGCCGGCGCCTTGGGATCATAGGGCGGCTGCTTGTCGTCGTTCGGCGGCTTGCCATAGGCGCCCCAGTGCCGCTTGTAGGCGCCGGTGGTGGCGTCGAACACGATGACGCGGCGGTTGCCGTAGCCGTCGGCGATGTAGATCTCGTTGGCATCCTTGTCGACCGCGGTCTCGGCGGGTTTGCCGAGTTGCGTGGTGTCGTTGGAGCCCTTGCTCGGCGCGATCTTGCCGATCTGCATCACGAACTTGCCGTCGAGGGTGAATTTGAGAACCGCGTTGTCATTGTCGGCGTTGCCGCCGACCCAGACAAAACCCTTGTCGTCGACTTCGATGCCATGTTCGCGGCCGACCCATTCATAGCCTTCGCCCGCACCGCCCCATGAGCGCAGCAGATTGCCCTCGGCGTCGAACTCCAGCACCGGCGGCGCCGAGACGCAGCATTTCGATCGTGGCGGGGTCAGCGTCGCGCCCTTTTCGTCGTCGGTCAGCGAGCGCGGACGATGGATGACCCAGATGTGGTCCTTGGAGTCGACGGCGATGCCGCCAACCTGGCCGAGAATCCAGTTGTTCGGCAACGGCTTTGGCCAGGACGCATCGACCGCGAAGGTCGGCACATCGCCGGCGAGCGCGGGGCTCGGCATCGGCGCGACTGACATCAGCATGGCGGCGGTCAGGCCTGCAAAAATGGTTTTGGTGAGATGTTGAATGGCAGGTATCGAGCGCGCGCGATGATGCATCGGCATGATGCTTCCTCCCTTGATCTTCTTCGCGGGTTGCTCCCGCTTGCGCGGGCAGTCAATCGCGGGGAGGGGGAGGAGTCAACGGTTTGACACCGTCATTGCGAGCCACCGGGTCGCGCGAATGCGCGCCCGATGACAGGCTCGCGAAGCAATCCATCCATCCATCCGAACAAAGAAAGAGTGGATTGCTTCGCTTTGCTCGCAATGACGTGGTGAGGACTTACGCCGGCGCGCGAAAGCTCATCAGCGTGCGCGTCTTGTAATCGTAGAGCTTGCCGGTTTCGGTCCAGTCGGGCGCGCACATCGGCACGATGAATTCCGCGGCCTGCTCCGGCGTGTCCAGTGTCGCGGGGTCTTCGCCGGGGAATACCGTGGCGCGCATCTTCGTGCGGATCGGGCCGGGGCTGAAAAGATTGACGCGAAGGTTCGTGCTCGCGGTCTCCTGCGCCCAGGCGCGCGCCAGCGCTTCGAGCGCAGCTTTCGAGGCGGCGTAGGGGCCGACATAGGCGCTGGCCTTGTTGGCGGCGCCGGAAGTGACGAACACGGCGCGGCCGGCGTCGGATTGCCTCAGCAGCGGTTCCATGCAGCGGATCAATTGAAAGTTCGCGGTCACGTTGACCGCCATCACGTCGTTCCACGGCTTCAGCTCGATATGCCCGAGCGGCGAGGAAGGGCCAGCGACGCCGGCATTGCCGACGAGAATGTCGAGCTTGCCGTGACGCTCGTGCAGCGCCGCGCCAAGCCGGGCGATGCCGTCGGAGTCGGTGAGGTTCAACGGCACCAGCGTGGCGCTGCCGCCGTCCTTGCGGATCTCGTCGTCGAGCTCTTCCAGCCCGCCTTGCGTGCGCGCCACCGCCACGACATGCGCGCCGGACTTGGCAAGCGCGCGCGCGGTGGCATAGCCGATGCCGCGCGAGGCGCCGGTCACGAGAGCGATACGGGAGGCGAGGGATTGGGGCATAGTAGAAGCTCTAGCAAAAACGTCGTCCCGGCGAAGGCCGGGACCCATACGCCGTGACGGTTATGAGGCAAAAGGTGGCTGTGTCTAGAGGCGTCCGTAAAACGAAGGCCGGTGGCTATGGGTCCCGGCCTTCGCCGGGACGACAAACCAATGGGGTCTATTAACTCGCCTCCGCCAGCAACGACAATTGCCGGGGCGACGGCTCGGTTTCGGTCTGGTCGGTGAGGTGGGTCGGATAGGCGCCCGTGAAGCAGTGGTCCGAGAATTTCGGATTGGCGGGATCGCGGCCGGGTTCGCCCATCGCGCGGTACATGCCGTCGATCGACAGAAACGCCAGTGAATCGGCGCCGATGATCTCGCGCATCTCCTCAAGCGAATGCGTGGCGGCAAGAAGTCCGCCGCGGTCCGGCAGGTCGATGCCGTAATAGTCAGGGTAGAGGATCGGCGGCGAGGCGAGGCGGAAATGCACTTCGCGCGCGCCGGCGTCGCGCATCATGCGCACGATCTTCTTCGAGGTGGTGCCGCGAACCAGCGAGTCGTCGATCAGGATGATGCGCTTGCCTTCGATCGCGGCGCGGTTGGCCGAATGCTTCATGCGCACGCCGAGCTCGCGCACGCTCTGGGTCGGCTGAATGAAGGTGCGGCCGACATAGTGGTTACGGATGATGCCGAGCTCGAACGGCACGCCGGAATGCTGGGCGTAACCGATCGCGGCCGGCACGCCGGAATCCGGCACCGGCACCACGACGTCCACCTCGACACGGCTCTCGCGCGCCAGCTGCGCGCCGAAGGCTTTTCGAACCTCATAGACCGAACGGCCGCCGACGATGGAATCCGGCCGCGAGAAATAGATGTATTCGAAGATGCAGGGCCGCGGCGGCCTGGGTGGAAACGGCTTGTGGCTGTGCGCGCCCTTGTCGTCGAACACGATGATTTCGCCGGGTTCGACGTCGCGGACATACTTGGCGCCGATCATGTCGAGCGCGCAGGTCTCCGAGGTCAGGATCGGGCGGCCGTCGAGGTCGCCGAGCACCAGCGGCCGGATGCCGAGTGGATCGCGCGCGCCGATCAGCTTCTTGTTGGTCAGCGACACCAGCGAATAGGCGCCCTCGATGGTGCTCAGCGCCTCGATGAAGCGGTTGATGAAGCGGGTGCGCTTCGACTGCGCGACCAGGTGCAGGATCACTTCGGTGTCGGTGGTCGACTGCATCATGGCGCCGTGGAGAACGAGTTCGCGGCGCAGCGTCAGGCCGTTGGTGAGGTTGCCGTTATGGCCGACCGCGAAACCGCCGGCATTGAGCTCGGCGAACAGCGGCTGCACGTTGCGCAGGATGGTGGCGCCTGTCGTGGCATAGCGGACATGGCCGACGGCGGCATTGCCGGGCAGGCGCTCGATCACTTCGCGGCGGGAGAAGGTGTCGCCGACGAGGCCAAGCCGGCGTTCACTGTGGAAGCGGCTGCCGTCGAAGGAGACGATGCCGGCGGCTTCCTGGCCGCGGTGTTGAAGGGCGTGTAGTCCGAGTGCGGTGATGGCGGCGGCCTCGGGGTGGCCGAAGATGCCGAACACGCCGCATTCCTCGCGTAGCGTGTCGCCTTCGAGATCGTCCTGCAAATCGATCGGACCGGAGTTTCGGTCAAGTTGCTCGGCGGGATCGGAAGGGTTTTGCATCGCGTCCATCGCCTCTCTTTGGCCCAAAGTTACTTGCTCGCAGGTTTCTCGATCAGCTTTTTAAGGCCGTCGCGGGCAGGTTTGCTGTAGCCATCGCCGGACGCCGGGGCTGCCGGCTCGGCGTCAGTTGAATCGTCGTCGGGTTTATTCTTCTTGAATCTCTTTAAGATGGTGTTCTCAGGGTCGTCAGGCAAGAGCGCCATTAACCAATCTCCGGTTCCCTGCAGCACCATCCGGGACTTCGCCCCGGTGATCCAGTCGGGCCGCTGCTTGTCCGGAACCAGCCAGCTGAAGAACAGGAAGGCGACAACCACGATCAGCAGGCCGCGGGCGAGACCGAACAGGAACCCCAGCGTGCGATCCAGCGCGCCGATTCGGGAATCCAGGATCATGTCCGAAATCCGCACCGTAATGATCGACACCACGACCAGGGTCGCGATGAAGGTGCCGGCCACCACCACCACGGCCGCCACCGTGTCGTTATTGAAATAAGTTTTGGCGGTCGGCAGCAGCTTTGAGAAAGCATACAGCGTGACCAGAGCCGCCGCGCCCCAGGCCGCGATCGACAGAATCTCGCGCATGAAGCCGCGCACCATGGCGAGCAGCCCCGAAATCAGCATCACACCAAGCAGGACGAGATCGAGTATCGTTATCGGCATCGGCTGGTCAGGTCCGCTCGTAAATTCTCAAAGTCTCGCGAATCGGCGTGTCGGTGCTGATCTAGGTGACGGTCATATGGCGTGTCCCGCAAGGCCGGATATCACGCCATCCCACGCGCCTTTCGCGCGCGTTGTATAGCGGCGAGGGCGGGTGACGTCACGCCGCTTTAGCCATTCTCGCGACGGAATCGCGCCGGTGTGGCATTTTTCTCCGCCCCCTCGCGATTCTGCTCCCGGTTACCCTCGCGATTGGCTCTGGGCGTGCCCCGCGCGGCAATTTCAGCGACCAGGCTGGTCAATCCGCCGACGCTGTTCAGCACCAGACCCGCGTCGCCGCCGGCCTCGCCGCGCGCCGATTCGGGCAGTATCGCGCGGCCAAAGCCGAGTTTTGCCGCCTCTTTCAGCCGGGCCGAGGTTTGCGCCACCGGCCGGACCGCGCCGGACAGCGAAATCTCGCCGAAATACACCGCATCCGTCGGTAGCGGCGCATTGACGAGCGACGACACCAGGGCGGCGGCGGCCGCGACGTCGGCCGCGGGCTCCTGGATCCGCAGGCCGCCGGCCACGTTCAGATAGACGTCGTAGCCGGACAGTTTGACCCCGCAATGGGCCTCCAGCACCGCCAGCACCATCGAGAGCCGGCTTGGGTCCCAGCCGACCACGGCGCGCCGGGGCGTGCCGAGGGTGGTCGGCGCCACCAGCGCCTGCAATTCCACCAGCACCGGGCGGGTGCCCTCGATGCCGGCGAACACAGCGGTGCCGGGACTGCCGAGGTCGCGCTCCGACAGGAACAATTCGGAGGGGTTCGAGACCTCGCGCAGGCCGAGGCCCGTCATCTCGAACACGCCGATTTCATCGGTCGGGCCGAAGCGGTTCTTCGCCGCGCGCAGGATGCGGAATTGCTGCGAGCCTTCGCCCTCGAACGACAGCACCGCATCGACCATGTGCTCGACCACGCGGGGGCCGGCGATCTGGCCGTCCTTTGTCACGTGCCCGACCAGGATGATCGTGGCCCCGGATTTCTTGGCAAACCGAATCAGCGCCTGCGCGGAGGCGCGGACCTGCGTGACCGTTCCGGGGGCTGATTCCACCGTATCGGTCCACATGGTCTGGATCGAATCGATCACGATCAGGCGCGGCACCGCGCCCTCGGACAGCGTCGAGACGATGTCTTCGACGGAAGTCTCGGCCGCGAGTTGCACCGGCGCGTCGGCAAGGCCGAGCCGTTCGGCGCGCAGCCGCACCTGGGCCACGGCTTCTTCGCCTGAAATGTAGACCGCGCGATGCCCCGCACGCGCCATCATGCTGGTGGCCTGCGTCAGCAGCGTCGATTTGCCGATGCCGGGATCGCCGCCGACCAGCAGCACCGAGCCGCGGACGAAGCCGCCGCCGGTGACGCGATCGAGCTCGACCATGCCGGAGGAGAGCCGGGGCGCGTCCTGGCTTTTGCCGGTCAGCGATTCCAGCGCAAACGTTCTTCCCCTGCGTTTGGAGCGGATCGAGACCGGCATCGAGGTCGCGCCTGATGTGTCCTCCTCGGCCAGCGTGTTCCACTCGCCGCAGGACTCGCACTTGCCCTGCCAGCGATTAAACGCCGCGCCGCAGTTCTGGCAGACAAAGGAGAGGGTGGATTTGGCCATGAAGTCTCTGTGATGCGTCCGTTCTTATTTTGTTCTATAGCGGTTCCAGAGCCAAGTCAAAGGCTGGGAGGTGCAAAGCCGGAATCAAAACAGCTCGGCAATCGTGGACGCCGTCTTGATGCCGGTGCCTGAAATCAACAGCACCGTGTTTTCGCGCTCCTTGATGATGCCTCGCGCCGTAAGCTTTGCGAACGCCGCCGCGACGCTGGCCGATGTCGGCTCCACGAACAGGCCGAGCCGCGCCAGCCGCCTCAGGGCTGTAACGATCTCGTCCTCGGAAACCGCGATCGACTCCCCACCGCTGTCCTTCAAGGCGTGGATCATTTCCTTGAGCCGCAGCGGATGCGCGATCGCGGTGCCTTCCGCGATCGTCGTGCGGACGGCGCGGTCGATCGGCGTGTCGACGCCGGCCTGGAAGCTGGCGTCCAGCGGCGAGCAGTTGAGCGGCTGCGCGGCAAACAGCCTTGGCAGTTTGCTTATCTGACCGGCGGCAAGCAGTTCGGAGAAGCCGATGTGGCAGCCGAGCAGGTTGCTGCCCGCGCCGACCGGGATGATGATGTTGTCGGGCGGCGCGAAATTGAAATCTTCCCACAGCTCATAGGCGACCGACTTGGTGCCCTGCAGGAAGAACGGCTGCCAGTTGTGGCTGGAGTAGAAGATCTCGCTGGACTGGCGGATCGCCTCACGCTGGGACTCTTCCCGCGGTCCTTCGACAAGCTGCACCTCGGCGCCATAGGCGCGAACCTGCGCGACTTTGGTAGGCGATGTATAGGCGGGTGCGAGGATCTTCACCCGCATGCCGCCGGCCGCGCCATAGGCCGCAACCGACGCGCCGCCGTTACCAGAACTGTCTTCGAGCACCGCATCGATGCCGAGCTGGCGCACATAGGACAGCATGACCGTGGTGCCGCGGTCCTTGAAGCTGCAGGTCGGGTTGAACCATTCCAGCTTGAAGAACGGCCGAAAGTCGTCCCATTCCTTCTGCACCAGCGGGGTGCAGCCTTCCCCGAGCGAAATCGGTTTTGCAATTTCGATCGGCAGCGAGGCCCGATAGCGCCACAGCGACCGCGTGCCGCGATCGATCTCGTCTCTGATGATACCGGGCTGCGGGTTGATCAAGAGCGGCTTCTGCCCGTCGGCGCACCAGCGCGGCACATCCAGGGAAAAGCGCTCGCCGCTGCGCGGTTCGACGTAGAAGGAGTCATTTGGATGTTGTTTGGATCGAGGCATTGAGGGGTCCGTGTCAGTGGCTATGCGCGGCGCATGTCTGGCAAACAAAGGGGGCTTGGAGTTGGCCGTTTGCAGGCGAGGTGCTGTTCACGTTGTTGCATCCGCACGCCCGCCGCAACCGCGCAAAAAGAGCTGCCTATTCGTAGATTTCCCCTTCGTCGCCGATAAGTGATGCTTCTAACGCGTGAGCGAGTTTCGAAGCAAGTTGCCGGATATCAGAAGTAGGCAGCTCAAAATCGCGGGGCGCTCTGAACGAGACTTGACCCGGCGGTGTCCAAAGAAATAGGCGCAGCCACTCAGCATTCTTCGGAAAAAATACTTCGGCGTCACCGCCAGTGTTGCGAAGCGTGATGATTTCACCGGTCTTGGGGTTGCTTGCCTTAAAGTCTCCGTCCGCCATGCGAACATTCTCGGTCTGCTGAACGGCTGCACGCCACTCGGTAAGCTCAATCGGCAGGAGCTGACCGTCAGGGGCTCGGCGTTTAATGTGAATGTCATATGCCATGGGCGTGCGTGGAGCGACTCTGAGTTCGATGCAGCAGAATAACGCTCTCAATCTGCGCTGGATAGTCGGCAGTCCAGCGTTCCACCTGCACCGTGTGGCGAAGCTCGGGGTGGTGAGCGTCAAGCCATCCTCGTCGAGGCATCGATCGCACAATTCAGCGCCTCAGGCCGCGTCGTAATCCCGCGTCCATATCCCCACCGGTTGCTCGAGGCCGCGAATGGTCCGCGCCGGCTTTTTGACGAGGTGCAAAAAGTCGGCGTTTGAGCTGCCGGTTTCTGCCCGCGCCCGCTGCACCAATTCGTCGCTGGCCACCAGGGCGCAGCCGTATTCGCGGGTCAGTGCTTCAAGGCGGCTTGCGGCGTTCACCGCCGTGCCGATGACGGCAAATTCAAGCCGGTTCAGGCCGATGTCGCCGAGCACGACCTGACCAAAGTGCAATCCGATGCTGAGTCGGATCGGCGGCTCGTTGCGGCTTTTTCGTTCGCGGTTGAGTTCAGCGATCGACCCGATCATGGCCTGCGCGCAGCGCAGCGCGTTGCCGGCGTCGGAATCGCTGGTGAAGGGCGTGCCGAACGTCGCCATCAATCCGTCACCGAGATATTTGTCCAGCGTACCCAGGTGCCGGAATACTTCCCGTTCCATCCGCTCGTGGAACTGCCGCAGCGTCCCGATCACTTGCATCGGGCTGCGGCCGTCTGCATAGGCGGTGAAATCAACGATGTCGGCGAACAGTACCGCGACATTCTGCGTTCGCACCTGTTTGAGCGGATCGTCGTTCTTGGACAGCTGTTCGACGACATTGGGAGAGAAATAGCGCGCCAGGTTAGTGCGTTCGCGCTCGATGCCGGCGTGGCTGATCAGCAAAGCGTTCGAGCGGCGCGCCGCCAGCGCCAGCGTCATGGCGACGATCAGGAAGACGGTGATCTGCTGGAACCGCGCGCCAAAGCCGATCGACGAGGGGTCGATGATGTCGAACAGCCTGACGTCGGAGCCGACAGCGGCCCGCACCCGTTCCGACAGCGCGGCGTGGGTTTGCGGCTGCAGGTAAACCCAGCCGACGCCGATCGCCCACAGCGCCGAAGTCCAGAACCCCATCGCCACGACGGTGCGCCAGGAATAGGCCAGCGTCGCGGTGCCCAGGAAAACAAAGAAGTAAATGAAGCTGTCGAACCGGTACTGCATTGCAAGTGGCCAATCGACCGTGCTCCAGGGATTGGGCACGACGGTCAGGAAGGTCATCAGCAGCAGATCGCAAAATATCAGAATAAGCTCCGGCCACGACCGCTCGGCCTTGCCGACCTTGAGCTGGGCCCAGCCGATCAGGGCAAACAGGCCGAGCATCAGGACGTAATAGAGGACCTCCCATTCCGGATTGATGATCGGCAGGGTGGCGGCCGTTACCGCCAGCGCAACCCAGCGGGCGCGAACGGCGAGCAGCAAGCCCTCGCGCTTGCTGTCGGTAAGCGCGGCCTCCGCGAATTTCAGGGTGTCTTGCCGGACGTCGCCCCGTTTGGCCGGCTCGTTCCCGGGATCGGTAATATCAACTACGTCAGCTATTGCGCTCAAGACACCGCCCTCAAGGCCGAATTGATCGGATCATGCACTATGCCACGGTACCGGCATTGTTGGCGTCAGCATGATGTCATCCGGCCGCGTTTTTCAAATGCGGGTCGCGATGCCCCGGCCCAAGCCTTCGCTGACGGCGTTTGCGGGCGGCCTAGCTCTTGAAAAACTGAAGGGCGACGTGCTCGACGTCCGACCACGAATGCGCCAGGTGGACGGCGCCGGCATCGCGCAGCCTGAGATCATGGCCTTCGCGAATATGACTGGCCGCGCACAGCCCGACGACGGTCATGCCAGCAGCAACCGCCGCCCTGATCCCACTCGCGCTGTCTTCGATCACAAGACATTTCTCCGGGCCTACGCCCAATTTGCCTGCAGCGAACAGAAAGATGTCCGGATGCGGCTTTCCTCGCGCGACCATATCGGCACTGAAAACATGACTGCCGAATTCCGCTTCCAGTGCCAATACCGAAAGGCACAGCTGCAACCGATCCATCGAACTGGACGAGGCGATGCACCGGGGCAGGTGGGAAAAACGCCTGATGAAATTTGAAGCGCCACTCACTTCCTTCAAATCTGTCCGGAATCGGTCGAAGGTGGCGAGCTTGAGCTGGTTGGAGAAATCCGCAGGCAGCGGCCTTCCGATTGCCGCTTCGATCTCAGCCACGGCTTCATCCCACCTCCGGCCGGAATAGCGCGCAAGCGCCTGATCCAGCGTTGTTGAATGACCGAGGCCGGTGACCGTTTCCGCCAGAACGGTATTGGCGATCGCCTCGCTGTCAGCGATGACGCCGTCAAAGTCGAAAATCAATGCGCCCACGATTATCACTTCCAGGAAGGGATCGAGGTTCGCACGTTAGCATGCGGTCCCGCATGAAATGGACTGAGGTGACCGAAAGCAGTCGAACACTTTCTGTTGCGGTGTGTATCACCGGAGGCCTGGCTAGATGCTCTGCGCCTAGCGCTTGGCGGCACCGCTCCCGGCCTTGCAGCGCAGATACGGCTTGCCGTCGATCTTGATGGTGCCGTTCGGGCCGGGCGCGAGCTTGACGGTCGCTTTCCGTGGCTCGACGCCCTTGTTGAAATAATCCCAGAATTCAAAACAGGTGACCGAGAGATGGATGCCGTCTCCGACCACGGTCTTGCGGTCGATCCGGCAGTGATTTTCATACTGGTCGACCATCGGCGCGGGCTTGCCGCCGATCGGCTTGCTCATGTCGATGAGCGTTTTGCTGTCGGGGCCTTCCTTGTTGCGGCAGTCCTTCGCCGTTCTGGCCCAGAGCCCGTCAAAACTCTCCGCGGCTTGCGACGCCGGCGTCGCGGCTTGCGACGCAGGCGTGACGAGGGCGAAAGCGAGCGCGATGCCCGCCATGGTGATGACAATTCGCATGGGACCTGTTCCTAAAGACGATGATGCCTGAGATCGCGATCCCAGGCATCACCGCTTCCGGATGCTTTCGAAGATTATTTGACCGAGACGAACGGCACCGCGGAGCCGGGCACCATGGTGGTCGGCAGCACGCCGTTCCAGCGCTCGGCCTGCACCAGGGTGACGAGGTTCGGGTTGGTGCCGAGCGCCTTGGCGCGGGCTTCGATCGCGGCGGCTTCGGCTTCACCGGTCAGCTTGATGTTGGTGGCGCGGGCTTCGCCGTTCAGCCGCAGCGCGTCGGCGGAGGCCTGGGCTTCGGCGCGGACAGCGTTGGCCTTGGCGTTGGCTTGCGTGACCGTGATCTGCGCCTGAACCTTCTCGCGCTCGGCGTTCTGCTGCAGCTTCTGTACCTCGACTTCGGCCAGCATGCGCTGCTCGATCGAATGCAGATAGGTCGAGCTGAACTCGATGTTCTCGAGCTGCACGCTCTCGACGATGATCATCGGATCATCCTTGAGCGAAGCGGTAATGGCGTCCCGGATCGCGTTGTTGAGGGCGCCGCGCTCCTGAATGGCTTTCACCGCGGTATAGCGGCCGAATACGATCTTGACCTGCTGGTTGACGGCAGGGCTGACCACCTGATTGACCGCCGCCTGCAGCCGGCCGAATTTGGCATAGAGATCCGTTACTTTTTCCGGCGATGCCCGCAACGTGACGCTGATCTTGAGATCGGCGGGCTGCTGGTCGTAGGAATAGGAATTCATCTTGTCCCAGGAGAAGGTCGTGGTCTTGACGCTGACCTTCTCGACGCTGTCGATCAGCGGGATCTTGAAACCGAGGCCCGGCTGTGCGGTGCCGATCACCGCGCCATAGCGCAGCAGCACGCCGCGCTCGGTCTGATCGACAGTGTACCAGCTTCCGGCTGCGATCAGGCCGATGACGACGACGCCAGCAACGGCGCCGATAATGCCCCTGTACATTTCTAAATCTCCTGTGGCTGAAAATGAGTGTTCATGCCACGCAACGTCTAAGGCCTCATCCGGAATTGGATGTGATGCACGTCACTTCGTCTCCTGGACCGCCGAGTTGGTTCAGATCGGAACGAGCGGATTTTTCAAACAGTGAAGGCCGACCAAAGCAGGGAAAGTCCGGCCACCAGCATGATGCCGTCCATCAGCAGGCGAAACATCTGGGGCTGCAGGTGCAGCACGAAGCGCTTGGCAATGAAGGCGCCGAACATCAGCGAGGAGCCTGCAACCAGGCCTTTCAGCGCAACGTCCGGCGTCAGCGCGCCGAAGCGTTCGAAGGTAACCGATTTGCTGAGATAGAGCCCGAGCGAGCTCGCGGATTCGGTGGCGAGGAACGCGCCCTTGTTCAGCCCGTAAAACAGAAACAGCGGCACGCTGAGCGGGCCGGTCGACACCACGATGCCGGTGAGATAGCCGATAACAGCGCCGCCCACGGCCAGATGCCAGAGCTTGGCCTTGAGTTGGTGTCGGTCAAGCCAATGCCGCACCGGCACCATCGCGATCAGAAACAGCCCGATCGCAATATCGACGGCGTGCGACGGCAAGGCCAGCAGCGTCCGTGCGCCGAGTGCGGCAGCCGGAATTCCGGTGACCGAGTAGGCGAGGCAGGCGCGCCAGTCGACCTCGCGCCACCAGGCCAGGATACGCGACAGGTTCGCCATCACGGCCGCCACCGCCATGATCGGCACGGCTTCCTTCGGCCCGTATTGATAGATCAGAACCGGCATCAGCATGATCGAAGAGCCGGTGCCGACGATGCCGCTGATGGTGCCGGCGAGAAGCCCGACCGTGAGGACGAAGAGAAAACCCAAGATCTGCTGTCTCCGCGATTCGTGGCGGCGGGAACAGCAAGCCTAGAGCCTTTTCCGTTCCGATTGAATCGGAACGAGGCTCTAGATTTTTGATTTGACGCGTTTTCTTGGCGCGGACTGGTTTCCATCCCCGGATCAAGTCCGAGGGCATGCTTCGCTGGAAAACGCTCTGCCAAGTTTTGGATCACACCGGCAGCGGAGCCGGACGGTCTGGCTGGAAGCGGTGGCGATTTCAGCGCGGCACGGATGCCGTCACCATCGCAAATGGATCGTTCGGGGAATCCTCGGGCTTGATCAGCCCCGGTTTCAGCGAGCCGTCGTCATCGAGGAATTTGTGGACCAGCGCCTGAATCGTTGACTTGACGCGGTCGGAACCGCGATCACTCAGTTCGTTGTGCTGAAACGCCGTGTTCACCACGGTGATGCCGGCCTTCCGGCACATCTCGTCATCCGGGATGACGCCCGGGTCGGGTTTGAAATGCGGATCGGTGGATCGGAATGACAGGATCTTGATGTTGCCGTCGGTAATGAACGGCACCCGCAGATTGTCCAGCGTCACCACTTTCTTGACCAGTTCGGGACGCCGGCTGGCGAAGTACATCGAGATATCGCCGCCATTGGAATGACCGACCAGGGTCAGGCGTCGGTAATCCGCATTCGGATACGCCTTCTTCATTTCGTCGATCGCGAACATGATATTGAAAATGCCGCGATTATATTGCGGCCGGCGGCCGACATATTCCTCGCCGATCCTGGTCACCATCGGCTCGTCGGTTTCGATGTCGTGCTGGATGCTGCCGACCAGATAACCCCGGGCGGCAAAGGTGTTGGCGAGGAACGAGTATTCCGTGTGCTTGACCGTGTTGCCGTGGCTGATGATCACGACCGGCAGCTCGATCATTTCGGCCGTTGCCTGCATGGCCCGGTCCCGCCGCACGGCGACGTCGACGGCAACCCGCCGGCTGTCGCGCAGGATGTCGTGCGACATCAGCGTCTCGTGGCGAATAAGCCATTTGCTGGCGGTGAAGTAGGCGACGATCGCCAGCGTGCAAAGTGAGAGAACGATCGCAACGCGGCGTTTCATTTTCTTCCCTCTCGATCGCCTGGCCGGTGAGGCCGACCGTGGCTTGCAATGCAATCGGCGGACCCAGGCACCAGGCGGTTCAAGCGGCCTTGTTCGGAAGCCGCTCGGCGGTTGAAATCAGTTTCTGAAAGGCGGACGCCTTCAATCTTTCCAGGTCGCGCTCGCCGACAGCCGCCAGGGCCAAAAGATGCTCGGCAACCTCGAGGACCGAGTGCGACTTCCGCTGACGGAAGCGGTTGTCCTTGATGACCTCGTCGAGCGCGCGCCGAAGCGTTGCGATGGTGGCGGGTTCGTAGCTCATGCCCGAGCTTTAGGCGGCCTCCTTGACATCCGCATGACCGCGGCTTGAAGCCCTGAGGATAACCAAGCCGCGCCAACGCCGTCGCTCGTCGCCAAACGATTGAAAATACGCGGCATTGGTTCGTCCGAAGGTTGCGGCGAGGGCCCGGCGCGGCCAATGACATTCGCGTGAAGGGGAAGCTGTTGCCTGCTGCTGACAGCATGCTGGCAGCAGGCACCGGTTATGAACCACGCCGTGTCGGATCATTCGGAAGGGAACAGATCGTGCCAATCAAGGGAAGCTGCCATTGCGGCCAGACGCAATTCGAGGTGGACGAGATGCCGGCCGACGTGACTCGCTGCACCTGTTCGCTATGTTCGAAGCGCGGCGCACTATGGGCCTATTACACGCCCGCGCAATTTCGTCTGACCTCGCCGCCGGAAAACGTCGCCACTTATTTGTGGGGCAGCCGCACCATCAAACATCATTTCTGCGCCAATTGCGGCTGCGGGACCTATGGGGAATCGCCGGATTGGTCGACCGGCAAGCCGGACTTCGAAAATCCGAAAGTCGGCGTCAATGCGCGGCTGTTCGACGACGTCGACCTCGACGCCGTGCCGGTGACGGTTATCGACGGCAAGAACCTTTGGTGAGCAACGACTTCTGGAAAGCGAGGCAGGGCTATGCCGCGTAAAGCTCGATCGGGGCATCGAATCCCTTGAGCTGGAAGGTCTTCGAATGACTGTCCTGCAAATCCGGTCGGGTGCGCTGATAGACCTCCTGCGTCACCAGAATCTGGTCGGCTTCGGCGACCGACTGCGCGCGGGAGGCGGTGTTGACGACCGTGCCGATGGCGGTGAGGTCGCGGTGTGACCGGCCGAATTCGCCAAAACTGAGTTCGCCTGCGTGGATGCCGATGCCGATCCCGAGGTCGCTGGCGTTCAGGCCGAGGGCTGCTGCAAGACCGTCGCGCCGCTCGCGCCAGTTCTTCTGGATATTGCGCGCCGCGAGCAGGGCATTGCGGACATGGTCGTCGCGCTGCAACGGAAAATTGAAGACGGCCATGACGGCGTCGCCGATCGTCTTGTTGAGGAGCCCGTCATGCTGCCAGATCGCGTCGGCGCATTCATCGTAGAAGGCGTCGAGCAGGCCCGACACGGCCTCCGCCGACTTCGATTGGGACAGGCTGGTATAGCCGCGCAGATCGGCAAACATCACGGTCGCGTCGATGGTGATCTTTCGGGCTCGCATCACCTTCGTGAACATCAGCTCGCAGATGGTGCAGGTGTTGGGGTTCATTCGGCTCGGGCGAACACCAAATGCCCGGAACGGCACCGAGATTACCCCGCGGAGCGGCACCGGCATGTGCATCTGCTCCCAGCAGCCCTTGCAGAAACGCGAATGTTGCAGCGCCGCCATTGTTCACCATGCGTCGCGGGAGTGGCTAGCCTGTTGATCCTACAATTGGGGGCGGACGCCAGCAAGGCTGGATGCGGCTTCTCCCGGCTGCTAGGATCGCCTCAAATCCAAAAAAACGGAGGATCGCCATGGACGCCGCTACGCCGAAAGGCCCAGAGACCGCAGACACGCATTCGCATCTCGTTCGCCCGGCCGACATGGAGTGGCAGAAGACCCGTTTCCCCGGTTGCGAAGCCAAGACGCTGCTGTTTGATCGCAAGACCGGCCTCATGACCGCGCTGATGAAGTTTGCGCCCGGTGCGGTGCTGCCCGACCACGAGCATGTCAATATCGAGCAGACCTACGTGCTCGAAGGCAGCCTGGTCGACAAGGAGGGGCCGGCCCAGGGCATCGAATGCAAGGCCGGCGAATACATCTGGCGCGAGCAGGGCAGCCGTCACGTCGCCTGGTGCCCCGAGGGCGGGCTGATGCTCGCCATCTTCCAGGTCCCGAACAAGTTCTTCGAGGCCGACGGCCGTGTCGTCGACGCCGCGGGCGAAGACTGGGACCAGATCTGGGGCCATACCAGCCTTCGCTCGCGAAGCGAGTGAAGGCTGCCGCGCCGAAGCCGGAGGCGAAGGCGGGCTACTCGGCCCGCGAGCTACGGCTCGGCAAGCCAGGTGCCCGCGGATCAGCCCTTCTTGGACCCGGGCAGGGTGCCGCTCACACCGCAGAACTTAAGGTCCAGCGGCGCGAAATCATTTCATCTGTTGCAGCAGCTTGCGTGCATCGGCCAACATGGCCTGAATCTGCTTGCGCTCGGCAGTGGCGACCTTTGTGAAGAGCCCGTGCTTGCGCGCGTTCTGGTTTCGCCTTGGCGCGCCGGATCCCGGCGCACCGCCGTGCATGCGGCAACGCCTTTTTCCTCGCACCGCCGGCGAGCGGCACGATCCGCCGGAGCGGATCTTTGCTCCGCAACGCGGGCTCGCCAGCATCGGGTGGGTGTTGGGAGCGTGATTGCTCATGCCGGTGCTCGCCGCCTAGCGTGGTCGCGATCGTGCGCCCGTGCAGCACGATTGGACGTCGAGACCGTAGCCCCGCTCTTGTCCGAAACGATCACGCTCGCATGCTGCGTGACGTTGCCGACGATCGCCTTGCCACCATCCCCGACCGACACGTTCTGCGCGGTGATGGCAGGCTCGCCCTTGTTGCGATAGCGGGTGAGCGCCTCGATCTGGGCCGGGAACGTGCGGGCCAGCCTGCCCAATGCGCGCACGGCGCTGTCTTGCCGGGCGACGTCATCCGCGCCTGCGAGGCGATAGGCGCATCGCATCGCCAGCACATGGACGGACACCATTTGCGCCACCAGCATCGCTTCGATGGAATCCCTGGGCTTGATGCTCTCCACCATTGAAATCATGAAGGCGAGGTTGGCCGGGTCGGGCTTCCGCCCCTTGACGCTGGCTTTCACCAATTGGCCCAGTAGGCCGTACATCGCATCGCTGTCGGCGACGCCCAATGTTTCAGCCATCAGCGCTTCGCCAAGCTCCAGGTCTGGATAGACGATCGAGACTCCGTGTGACGAGAGTTTTAGCCGCGGGGCTGTGGCAGGCTTGGCTTGACCGGTTGCTTCGATGATGGCTGCCTTGTTGAGTTCTGGAACTGTGTTCACGTCGTATCTCCCTGGGCACACGCATCAGCAAGCGCGCGGAACGGCAAAGCGCAGGCGATCGTTCGCTGTGCGCGAGCCGGTGCAATTCAATGGTTGGAAGGATTTTTAAGCGCCCGTTGTCGGACAGGGCCATGGCCAAATGGCGCGATGATGCGAACCTGCCGCTGATTTGCCCGACGTGTCAAAAGATTTTCGTTGCCAAAAGCGGCTGTGCTGGCGACCGCTGCTTTCTTTGCATGGGGTTGTTTTCGATATTTTAGTTGAGAGCGAGAACCGCGCCATGTGTGGGTTCTGCCGCGGCGACTGGCAAGGCGGCCTTTACCATGGCGCAGGTCAGCGATTCCGGGCAGCCGGGTTAAGACTTTGCTCAGGACTGATTGGCTACCGTGCAACCATAAATTGCCGGTGTGCCAGGGGGACTATGTCGCTTTTCAATGCTTCCGATCGGATTTCGCCCGACTGCGATCGGCAGGCGATGGTGGTCCGGCTGACGCCGCTGCTGTATGTCGCGACGCTGTTCGTCTCGGCGCTGCTCTTGTTCTCGATCCAGCCGATGTTCGCCAAGATGGTGTTGCCGAAACTCGGCGGCGCTCCCGCGGTGTGGTCGGTGGCGATGGTGTTTTTCCAGACCGTGCTGCTCAGCGGCTATGCCTACGCGCATCTGCTGAATCACGTGCTTGCGCCGCGTTGGGCTGCAATGTTCCACCTTGCGCTGCTCGGCGTGACCGCGACGATGCTGCCGATCGCGATCGCACCTGGATGGGGTGTTCCGCCATCGGAAGGGACGGCGCTCTGGTTGTTCGGCCTGTTCGCGGTCTCGATCGGCCTGCCATTCTTCACGCTGTCGGCCAGCGCGCCGCTGCTGCAAAGCTGGTTCGCAGGCAGCGGGCACAGCCGGGCCGGCAATCCCTACGTTCTCTACGCCGCGTCCAACCTTGGTTCGTTCGCGGCATTGTTCGCCTATCCCGTCGTCATCGAACCGTTTCTCACGTTGAAGACGCAGGCGGCGGCGTGGTCGATAGGTTTTGCGCTGCTCGCCATGCTCCTGAGTCTGGTCGCGGTATTGACGTCGCGCGCGAAACCTGTCGCCGCAAAGGTCGAGGTTTCCGACGATATCGGCGCGAGTACGGGCGAACGGATGCGGTGGATCGCTCTCGCCGCCGTGCCATCGGGGCTCGTCATCGCGGTCACTGCCTATCTGACGACCGATATCGCCGCCGCACCATTCCTGTGGGTGGTGCCGCTTGCGATCTACCTGCTGACTTTCGTCGCCGTGTTCCGCGAGCGGCCATGGATCGCCCACGCCAATGTGGTGCGCTTCGTTCCGTTCGCGGTGGCGCCGCTCGCGGTCAGCCTGATCGGCGGTGAGAAGGTGTTCTGGCTGACGACCATCGCCCTCAACCTCGTCGTCTTCGCGCTGCTGACGCTGATGTGCCACGGCGAACTTTACGCGCGGCGGCCGAGCCCGCGGCGTTTGACGGAGTTCTATCTCTGCACGTCCCTTGGCGGGGTGATCGGTGGCGCCTTTGCGGGGCTCATCGCGCCGCAGATCTTCAATGGCAATTACGAATATCCGATCCTGATCGCGCTCGCGCTGTTGTGCACGCCCGGCATTTTTACCGGAGGCTTCCGCAAGGCGCTGACCGGCGCGTTGCCATGGCTTGTGATCAGCGCAGCGCTGGCGCTGGTCTGGTACGTCACGCGCTATCAGCCGCCGGCGACATTGGAACTGGCTTTCCAGGTCCTGCTGGCGCTGCTGGCAGCGGCGATGCTGTTTCAGCGGCAACGGCCGATGCGCTTCGTCGGGCTCGTGATCCTGAGTTTTGCGGTGACCGCCCTGTGGCGGCCCGGCATTGCGCCGATCGAAACCGCGCGCAGTTTCTTCGGCGTCCATAAGGTCGCGGAGATCAACGGCGGCAGTGCCCGCTTGCTCTACCACGGCACCACCATTCATGGCGCGCAGCGGTTGCGCAACGATGATGGCACGCCGGTCACCGGCCCGCTCTTGCCGCAGACCTATTACTATCCGGGCGGTCCGTACGCACAAGCCATCGGCGCCGCCCGTGCCGCGCGGGGCAGCCTCGGCCATGTGGCCGTCGTGGGCCTCGGTACCGGCACGCTGGCCTGTCATCGCAAGGGCAGGGAGCGCTGGACCTTCTTCGAGATCGACCCCGAAGTGATCCGGATCGCGCGCGATCCGCGTCGCTTCGAGTTCCTGTCGAAATGCGCCCCCGATGCGCCTATTGTCGCCGGCGACGCGCGCCTGACGCTGGAGGCATCAACCGACCGCTATGATCTGATCGTGCTCGATGCGTTCTCGTCGGATGCGATTCCGGTGCATCTGCTGACGCGCGAAGCGGTTGCGGGTTATCTTTCAAAGCTCACACCGCATGGTGTGATCGTGGTGCACATCTCCAACCGGTACTTCGATCTCGCGCCTGTTGTGGGTAACGTCGCGCAATCGCTTGGGCTTGTCGCCTACCTGCGGGAAGACACCAGCGCCGGCGATCTGCTGACCACGATGAAAGCCAATGCACGCCTCGTCGTCCTGGCTCGCGATGCGGCCGCCACCGGCAGCGTTGCCGCAAGCTGGACGCCGTTGCAGCCGGACCGGTCGAGCGCGCTGTGGACCGACGATTACTCCAATATTCTCGGCGTCATGCTGCACAAGAGATTGGGCGGCTAGACTGGCTCTCCTATCCAACCCGCGCGGCTGATCAGACAATTTCCGTTCACGATGTTAGACCGGACATCTCCATTGCGAGTGCCGAGTTCTAAAAATGACTCAAAGCGGACTTGGGGGCGCTGGGCGTGCGTCGGCCCAGCTCCGCTCCTTGAACACCAGCGCCAGCGAAAACATGAAGCGACAGGAGTTCGGCGACTCCGAGAAAGCCCTCCTCTCGCAAACCGTCAAAATCATCGAGACGCAAGTCGTCGATTAGGACTCTTGCATCGTCGATCGTCTCATTCGCACACCTGCTCGTTATCAGGGCTGGTTCTCCAATCCGGATGAGAGTCGGGTCTCGGGGAGTCCTGCGCGCCACCGAGCAGCGCGTCGAGAATATGGGCGGCAAAAATACCGGCGCTTACTATTGTCAGAAACGCTACCACCATTTTCTCAGAACCTTTTGATCGAGGACGCTAGCCCATACGATGGCGAGCATCCAATTGCGGCTGGCGCTACGCGGCAGCCTGTGGAACGGTTCGTCCACAGCTGTTTTCCTTCGTGTTTGCGCGGAACTGTTCCAGGCACTTCGACCGTCGCGGTACTTCCGGCAACGAGATCTTTTCGCTCGGCATCGTTGAGCGCGATGTGTCGTTTCAGCAGTGAGCGAAGCGCGGACGTGCATTGCACGGCCGAACATCGGCTGCTGAAGCCGCTGCAAGGAGGGTCAGCCCGCATCCCGGCAGTCCCGACCGTGCGATTTTGCAATTGGCGGGTTTCGCCGGCGTCCGAACTGCGCCAATGTTGGTGGACTTCGGGCCGGGCCACGAACATCACGAGACACAGCACTTTGCCGGCGAACACGGTGAGGCTCAAAACGTCTTTCATGTCACCTTCCAATCAGTCGGTTTTGGGCACTAGCGGGCCGCCGATTGCGGAAACATCCACGTGGAGACCGTGCGCCAAGCGCCATTACTCGACCTGCGTCGATACGCGACGAAGTCGGCGTCATCGATATGCAGAAGTTCGTGGCGGTAAGATTCGATCCGTTTGGTCATTGAACTCTCCTCGTTGGTGCCTGAGGCCATGCTTGGCACACCCTCATCGAAGGAGATGGACCATGAGGGAACGCTTCAATAGGGGGTGGAATCGGAAGGCATATTTCCGGACAGCGGGAGGTCGGTCACGGGCACGTCTGCTCGCTTCGACGCGGACTGGGTCTTTCGCGATTTGGAGTGAAGTGCCAAAATCCAAATATTTTCCGGATCATGGAAGGAAATCAGATGGATCGCCTAGAAGCTATGTCGACCTTTCTGACCGTGGTCGAGCAGGGCAGCTTGTCCGCCGCGGCGCGGCGATTGAAAACGCCACTCACAACAGTCAGCCGCAACGTATCGGAGCTCGAGTCTTACCTGCGGGCGAAGCTTTTCAACCGATCCAACCGGCAACTGGTACTAACGGACGCAGGTACTTCCTACCTTGCCGCCTGCAAACGCATTCTCGCTGATGTGACCGAAGCTGAGCGTATGGCGTCCGGTGAGTACACGTCACCGACAGGCGAACTGACTGTGACGACCCCATTGGGCCTTGGGCGCGTCATTCTCATGCCGATCATCACGGACTTCCTCAAAACCTATCCGGATATCAAAATTAGAATGATCCCGACCAATCAGAGGCTGAATCTGGCTCAGGAGCAAATCGACGTCGCGGTACGCATCGGCGAGTTGCCGGATTCGAGTTTGGTTGCAGTACGGCTCGGCATGACGCGCCGAGTGTTCTGCGCCAGTCCCGCCTATCTGGCCGCTCGCGGAACGCCTCGCACGCCGGAAGATTTAGCCGGGCATGATTGCATCAATCTTACCGGTTTTACGCTACCCGATATCTGGACAGTCGTCAGAGACAAGGCGACCATAGCGGTGCCGGTGAATACGCGGCTGGTCGTCGGCAGCTCTGAAGCGGGTTATGCCGCGGCCCGCGCCGGCCTCGGAATTTCCATCGCCTTTGCTTATCAACTCGCGGCTACGCAAGAGGAAGGAGTCTTGACAACCGTGCTGGATGAATTCCAGCCGCCGGCAGTGCCGATCAATCTCTTGTATGTCGCCGACCGGTTTCTGCCGATCAAAATACGCGCTTTCCTGGACTTTGCAGCGCCGCGGCTGAAGCGAGTCTTCGCGGGCAGGTCGGTATCGGCATGACGCCGCGAGCCCATTGAGGGAGCGGGCCCAAAGGGGACCGGGTCTGCCCTCGTGGGCCCGGCTTCACTCGTGCACGACGGCTCAGCCGTAGACGTTCGGTCTGTGCCTGCCAAACTTCGGAAGGAGCCCTTTCGATTTCAGCGCCTGTTGACGTGGGCTCTTCGCCCTATCTGCCAACCAGTACCCGCCAGAACACGGCGTTACGATGAGGGACATCAACGCTGCTGAATTGCGTGCCCTTCAAAACGCAGCTGCCGAAAGGCTTATTCAGATCGCAAAGGAGGAATGGAAATGCATCACGTTCGTCAAGAGAACCTGCCCCGTGCCGGCAGTACCCATCAATTTGTCGGCGCCGATCAGGGCGACACCGGAGTGTCGGTCTTTCTGTTCCACGGGGAGCCGGGTTCCGGGCCGGGCCCGCATCGGCATCCTTATGACGAGATTCAGTTCATTCGTGAAGGTCGCGGAGTGTGGACCGTCGGTGGCAAGACTTTCGAAGGCCGTGCTGGCGACATCTTTGTCATTAAGGCCGGGGAGATTCACAGTTTCAAAGCGATCGGCGATTCGCCGTTGGTGCAGCTTGACGTACATCTCAGTCCACATTTCATCCAAGAGAACTTATAGCCATTTGCCGCACGCCCGGCTCGCGGGGCTGGAATGCCTTTTTTCCGGAATCACATTGGCAGCTCCTAAAAACAGAACTCTTTTGCAGCCGGCGTGACGCCCTCATATAGGGACGCTTCGCGCCGAAGCCTGCCGATTTGCCCGTTCAGCAACCCACCACATTTGTCTCTAATCTCAAGACGGCAAAATCGCTTAATATTGTTTTCCATCCTCTTTGACATTCCGTGCTCACGAAATACTCGAATGACAATGACCACGTCAGCTGTTGGGCACCTTTGAGACATGCCGGCCTATCCTTGAGAATGTCCGTTCAGCGGGGTAGACCGGAAGTCGCCGTGGTCCGGTCAAACCGACGCGAATGACCCAATCCGGTCCTAAGCTGGGCCGGAATTCCGCAGCGCAGCAGTCTCCCACCGTACTGAGGTGTGCTATCGTTTTGGTCAGCGCGGGAGGCGATGGCAGTGAGGCGACGCGAGTTCATTACTCTGCTCGGCGGCGCGCGCGCAGCAAGCGGCGAGACCGCCGCTGCTGGCGATGTTCCATCCGGCAATCCCGCCCGCGCTCCTGACTGAAACGGGCGGGGGCAGCGCATGGCGCGCCTTTTTCGGCGAGCTGCGCCGTTTAGGTTACGTGGAAGGACAAAGTCTGATCATCGAACGCTACTGGGCCGAGGGACGTCACGATCGTTATGCCGAAGTGGTCCGTGAAATCGTGACCCGCAACCCGGATGTGATCGTCACCGGAACGAATACCGTCGTGACCGTGTTCAAGGCGGCAACCGGTACGATACCGATTGTTGCGTTCATGCTGGATCCGCTGCAGGCGGGGCTGGTGACCAACCTGCACCGGCCCGGCGGCAACCTCACCGGCATCACGCTTGATGCCGGCATCGAGATCTGGGGAAAGCGGCTGGAGTTCTTGAAAGAAGCCATTCCTTCGATGCAGAAGGCCGTATTCCTGGGGATGCGCGGCGGATGGGAAGGGTCTGTGGGGCAAGTCTTGCGGGGTGCCGCCGCGCGTTTGGGAATTTCGCTGGCTTTTGTCTTCCCGCAGGAGGGGAAACCCTCGGAGATTGAGCGCGTCTTCGATGCGATAGCGGAGCAACGGCCGGACGCGGTGCTGGTGAGCGGAGAGGGCGACCTTTACGCCAACCGCCAGCTCATCGCCGAGCTCGCCGTGAAAAAACGCTTGCCGACGATATGTCCGTACCGCGATTACGTCGAAGCCGGCGCGCTGATGGGCTATGCGCTCGATCTCACGGAGCTGTTCAGGCAGTTGGCCGATGACGTGCACAAAATCCTGAAAGGTGCCAAACCGGGTGACATTCCGATTTACCAGGCGACCAAATTTGAACTCCTAATCAACCTGAAGACGGCAAAAGCATTCGCCCTGACCCTGCCCCCGGCGCTGCTCGCCCGCGCCGACGAGGTGATCGAATAATTCTGCCATGACCGCTATTGGCACTTTTCTGACCATGCCGACGGACACTGACAATGTCCGTTCATTGGGGGTAGACCGGAAGTGGCCGACCTGGAGCCAAACCGGCGCGTTTGAGTCGCAGCCGACTCTGGTTTCCGCCACCGGTCAACACCCACGACCGTGCGACCAATCGATGTTCTCAATGCGCTCTCGGGCTTTTGCTCATGCGCCGCAGCGCAGTCGCGGCCGGCGCGATTTAGCAGGTAATGTGGAAAAGGCCGATCTTCTTCGCACGCGAGTTGTTGAACGTATGAATCGCCTTGGGGGTCGGCTGCAACAGAACCGTGCAACCCTTCTTCGAAAAATACGCCTCAGCTTCCGGCGACAGATGCACATTGCCCATCTGGCCGGAGCCGAGAATTAGCTGCTCGCATCCGGACTCATAGATGAACTTCGCTTCGTCTTTCGAGAGGACATGCGACGTGCCGTAGTACTTCTTCGACAGCTTTTTCTTCCGCCTTGCCACTTCGCCGGAGAGACGAATGATCACGTCGTGTTCATACGTCGTTCCGCCAATCGTGATGGTGCCGAATGTAGTGCATTCGATCTCCATGGCCTGACCCCTTCATGATCTCGGCACGAGGCCCTGACACTCTGCGTTGGCAGACCCATCTGGCCGGGCACTACTTCCGAGGCTGCCCCATAGGAGACGCTCTTGGCGGTTACCGCCTGGCACCCTATGACGCGCGGTTGAGAAAGACCGGCAGCCCCAGCTTGTTGCCGTAGGTAGGGCGGTAGCGCTCCGTGTTGTATGTGCTGGCGACATCCAATTTGCGAGGCCCCAGCTTGGGGTCAGGGATGGGCACGAGGTCGTAACGGCCCTCTACCAGAGCCGACATGAGACCGGTCTTGCCTTCCAGGATGGCATCGTAGGCCATGTTGCCGAAAGTCAGGGCTACAAGCTTGTCGATGAAGTCAGGTTCGCCCGATCGCAAATCGTAGGTAAGGTCGGAGGTGATCGTCTCTTCTCCAGCGCGCTGCTTGATCTCCTCGGCAAGCGATTCCGCCACGCTGGCCTTCTTGCGGTGACCGTAGGCGTCGGGCTCGCCGTATTCCTGCAGCTTGTAGCCCTCCCATTCGGCGCCCTCGCTGAGCACGATCAGCGCGTAATTGCTCGGGTTGGCGCGCTTCTCCTCAAGGAGCAACTGGATCAATCTGTCGAGATTGACCCTGTACTCCGGTATGACGCATCGGATCGAGGTCGCGTACGCGGTGTAGAGCGCGGTAAATCCGGCATCGCGGCCAAAGACGCGGAAAATGCCAATTCGCTCGTGCGAGCCGACAGTGGTTCGCTGCCGCTGGATAGCTGCGCTGGCGCGAGTGATCGCGGTCGAGAAGCCGATGCAGTACTCGGTGTTGCGGACGTCGTTGTCCATCGTCTTCGGGATGGCGATGATCTTGACACCGAGTTCGTTGAGCTTGGCGGCATAACTAAGCGTGTCGTCGCCGCCGATGGCGATCAGGTGTTCGATGCCGAGCCCCGAGAGGTTCGCCAGCACCTGGCCGGTGAGGTCCCACGTCTTGGCTGCGCCGCCGCCCCTGGTACTCAGGGAGACCGGAAGGTCCTTGCCGACGAGATGATCGGGCAGCTTTTGCATTTTGGACGGATTGATGCGGCTCGAGTGCAGCACGGTGCCGCCGCTCCGGTCGATGGTGCGCGTGTTTTCACGATTCAGGGGCATGAGGTAGTGAGATTTGCTGGCCGGGTCCTCCAGGTTGAGGTGCGTGAGGGCCTCCCAACCACGGCGGAGGCCAATGACCTCAATGTCGTTCTCACTGCCGCGATAAGTCACGCTCTTGATGACGGCGTTAAGGCCGGGGACGTCGCCGCCGCCCGTGAGAATGCCGATGCGTTTTCTCGCCAAGCCCACCTCCCATTCGTAGCGTACTTTACTCGGCCGCTTCCGGCTTGCGCTCCTTGCGCACCTGAAAGCGCTTCAGCAGTGAGGACACGGTGTCGCGGAAGCCACCATACTCCAGCTCGGAATAGGGCAGCATCGCGGCGCCGGACCAGCCCTGGCTGCGCATCTCGATTGCCTTGCGCTGGGCGCGCCGGCGGACTTCGTCCCACGCCGGGTTGTCGAAGAAATCGGTAAAGGACTCCGAAAAACGGCCGTTCTTGTCGATCGAAAAGCCGGTGCAGGAAACGATCGGCAGGCAGTACAGGCCCGTCACCGGTGTGTTAAGTGGCACAGGCATGAGCGGCATCACGTGCGAGCCGCGCGCATCGCCGCCTACGAAGTGCGCCTTCGCGAACGGTGAGACGATTTCTTCGGGCGCCGGGAAAATCCCTTGGTTCCTGACGATCGCGACCGGATCGTCCTTGCCGGTATACTTGCCTGCGATCGAGTGAAGACGCTGCGCCGAAACAGCAACGGCAATCTCGTTGTTCGTTCGAGAAACGATGCGATCGATCCCAAAGCGCTCATTGTCGCGGAGCAGCGCGGCAATGTGGTAGCCGTCCGCGGGCGCTTCGAGTTCGATCACGCTGTCGCCAGCAGTGTGGTCCATGTCGATGACATGGAAACGGAAACCCTTGATCATCGGGGGAAGCATCAGCCCGGCGCAATACATGGGATCGGCGAAGGCGAGGTAGAGCGGCAGATTGTAGGCGCCGGGGCCGCATTTGTCGGCGGCGAACACCATGAAGGACTCCGCAGGTCTCGTGCCCGAGAGGCTGTGGTCGAAGCTGAGCTCGGCGACGCCCGGGCCGGCGCCTCGGACGTTTCCGGACGGTGCGTCGACGAGAAGATCCTGGCCGGCGCCATAAAGCCCGGAGGTTTTTGCGACCGAGGTGGCCGCGAGGAACGCCTTCCAGGCAAGTTGATGCACCTCGGAGCTCCCTTCGCCCCGTGTGTGCGTCATGATGATCGCAATGTCGTCGCCAGTGTGGCAGACGAAACCGTCGATCAGCAGGCCATCGCAGATCGCCTTCGCGACCTCGCCCTCGACAGCCGCCATCATGCGTGTAGACGGTTTCGTGTGGCCGCCGACGGAGCCTATGTCAGCCTTGATGACCGAAAGGGTGAGTCTCATGAGCGTTCCCTCCGACCAGCGCAGCGCCTCGGTGTCTGGGCTTGCTGCACCGGGGCGACGGCGCTGCTCATTCGCGAAAAAGAACGTCTGAGGTTTCCGTTAGGTTCCACAAATGCCCTTCTCGAAAAGCGCGGGCTCATCCGGTAGCCGGGATCATCGATCACCGTAAAGATCATGCCAGTAGCGATGGGATAAACAGTTCATGCGCCGCCATTTGCTGCGGTGCACGAGTCCGGTGCTGGCACTTTTGAGACATGCCGCCCGTCCGTGACGGTGTCCGCTTTCGGGGGAAAACCGGAAGTCATTGACGGAGAGCCAAACCGACGCGATTGACCCTGGCTGTGTGAAAACGCCGCTGCTTTGCTATGATTCTCTCGTGATTCTGCGGGGGAAGCTGATGCGGCGCTTCGTTGAGCAGGCGGATCGTGGGCAGTGGACGCTATTGCCCGAATGCCTTGATGATTTCATTG